>CALFYG010000277.1 GCA_937952095.1 uncultured Micrococcales bacterium
ATCACCAAGATGACGCCCAGGACGGCGAACCAGGCCCACAGAGGCACATTCACTTGCATTACTCCTTCGGTCGTATCGGCCGAAGGTCTTTCCAGGCTGTGGGCCCCGCGGATGCCGGGCTCTCGCCGTACTGTCGACATCCGCGTCGTGGATACTCCCCTTCGCTAGCACTCAGTTTCCGGAAATTTGCTACATATGTCAAGCGGAGACACTCCGATGGCAGGCTGGAGTCATGCAACGCGTGCTGGCCGACCTCGGCGAACTGCTCGCCATCGATTCGGTCGGCGGGACGCCCGCCGAGGCGCAGGCCCAGCACTGGGTCGCGGACACTCTGCGGTCCTGGGGCTGGGAGGTCGATGTGTGGACCGACGACCCCCAGGAGTATGCCGAGGATCCCGCGTTCCCGGGGATGGAGGTACCGCGATCGAGCGTGACCGGCGTGATCGGCCGGCCCCGGGGCAGTCGTGGCAGCCGCCTCATCCTCGGACACACCGACGTCGTCCCGGGCGGACCCGCCCCGGGATTCGACGGGCGCACTGTCTACGGACGCGGGTCCGTCGACATGAAGAGCGGCTTGGTGGCAGGCATGCACGCCGCCCGCACAGCGGGGGGTGACGTCGCCGTGTGCGCAGTGAGCGGCGAGGAGGACGGCGGGATCGGAACGTTCCTGGCGCTGGCGCACGGGCTGCGCGCCACGTCCTGCGTGATCCCCGAGCCCACGTCGCTGGCACTCATCCCGGCGAACGCCGGCTCGCTCACCTTCCGGCTCAGGCTCCCGGGGGTCAGCGCACACGGCGCCCGCCGCTGGGACGGGCACAACGCCCTCGAGGGGCTGCCCGAGGTGATGTCACGACTGCAGGCACTCGAAGCCGAGCGCAACACCGACGTCCCGGACATCCTCGCGTCATGGCCGTTGGCCTACCCGATCAGCATCGGCCGCATCGGGGGCGGCGACTGGCCGTCGACGGTGATGGGACGGGTGGAACTCGAGGGACGGTACGGCGTCAAGCTGGGCGAGACCATCCCCGACGCGATGCAGGCGTTCGAGCAGGCACTGGTCGGCAGCGGCGCGACGGTCGACTGGTTCGGCGGCAGGTTCGCATCGGGGAGCACCGACACGCAGCACCCACTGGTCCAGCAGATCGCGGCGGCCCACGAAGCCGTGACGGGCGCGCCACCGGACATCTTCGGGGCCACCTACGGCTCCGACCTGCGGCAGCTCGTCGCCGCGGGGATCCCGACGGTCCAGTACGGACCCGGGGACGCGGCGCTGGCACACAGCGAGGACGAGGAGGTGTCCGTCGAGCAGATCCGGGTGTGCCACGACGTCCTGACCGCCTGGCTACGCCGCGCCGACATACTTGACCGGTGAACCGCCGCAACCTCGGCTACGCCCTGGTCCTGGTCGGGGTGGTCGGCTTCTCCCTCAACGCGGGCGTCTCCCGGATCGTGCTGGACAACGGGATCGGCGCGTGGACGCTGGCCGAACTGCGCGCGCTCGGGGCCGCCGCCCTGCTCCTGCTCATCGTCCTGGTCACCGGTCGCCGCCTCCCGATGCCGCGCAGTGAATGGCCGCGCTTGCTGCTCTACGGACTCGTGGGCCTCGGGCTGTTGCAGTCCTTCTACTTCGAGGCCATCGCCCGCATCCCCATCGGGTTGGCGATCCTCATCGAGTTCCTGGCGCCCGTGTGGGTGGCGCTGTGGGCGCGCCTGGTCCGCAAGCAGCAGGTCCGTCCGATCCTCTGGCCGGCCTTGGCGATCACGCTCACCGGCCTGGCGATCGTCGCGGGCGCACAGTTCGAGGACCTCGACCCGATCGGACTGTTGAGCGCGCTGGCGGCAGGCTGGTGCTTCGCGGTGTACTTCCTGGTCGGGGAGCGACTCGTGGCCGATCACGACCCCTTCGTGGTCAGCTTCTGGGGCTTCGCGATCGCGGCGGCCGGCTGGATGGCCGCGGCGCTGATCGTCCCGCAGATCGTGCCGCTCTGGGACATCGACTACACGCAGGCGGTGACGACCGCGGCCTTCGTGGTCCCGATGGCCGCACTCCTGCTGTGGGTCATCTCACTGGGCACGGTGGTGCCGTTCGCGTCCGAGACTGCGGCCATGCGCTGGATCCCGGCGACCACGGTCAGCGTGCTGGCGATGCTGGAGCCGATCGGCGCCGCGGCGATCGGCTGGTGGTGGTTCGACGAGCGCCTCACCGCCTTCCAGATATTCGGCGCGGTGCTGGTGCTCGCCGGGATCACGATGGCGCTACTGAGCCGGGCGGACGACCATCCGTCGGTCGCTGTGCCCGAATGATCACCACTTGGTGCAGGTGTACGCGCGCTTCTTGCAGTCGGGGCCGCAGTCGTCCAGAGCGTTGAGGTAGGCCTTGCGCTTGCTGCGCGCGATCCCCCACCCGTAGTCGGCGACCATCGAGCCGTTCCACAGCACGGCGACCGCCAGGCAACCGTTGCGCACCCAGGCGATCTTGCGGCAACTGCTCGGGAATTCGGAGAACTTCTTGCACTCCTTCTGCGCGCGGTTCAGCGCCTTGCGCTTGGTCTTGTAGTCGTACGACCAGCCGGCCGCGCCGTCATCGAAGGCGATCGCGATCGCGCCGTACCAGCGCCCGGACGCACTCAACGACGCACCGAGACCGGAGGAGTCGTCGGCTGGAGCCGCCTGCACGGCAACCGCGCCGCCGAGTGCCGTAGCCACTGCGGCGATCATGGCGATGAAGAGGCGGATAACGGTGAGCATGGTGGACCTCCCTTTCGCACCGGAGCCCGGAAGGCGGTCCACCTGTCGGCGCACCACCGCCGAACACTCCCGATTCTACGCCCGTCCACACGCTGCGGAACCCCCTCGATCGGGTGGTACCACTACCGTTGTGTCATCGAGACCTTGACCTACCCCGGCCTCACGACCGACGAGGTCCGCACCCGCGTGGCCGCCGGTCAGGTCAACGATGTGCGGGATACCGGCAGCCGCAGTCTCGCCAGCATCCTGCGTAGCAACACCCTCACGTGGTTCAACGGCCTCATCGGGACCCTGTGGATCGTCATGATCCTCGTCGCGCCCTGGCAAGACGCCCTGTTCGGGCTCGTCATCGTGTTCAACACGCTGATCGGCACGGTCCAGGAGTACCGCAGCGCCCGCACCCTGGCGAAGCTCTCGCTGCTCAACGAAGCCCGGCCGACTGTGGTGCGCAACGGCCGCACGACCGACGTCGGACTTCGGGAACTCGTCGTCGACGACCTGGTGCTGGTCTCCACCGGCGACCAGATCCCCGTCGACGGCGAGGTGTTGTCCACGGACGGATTGGAGGTCGACGAGAGCCTGCTGACCGGCGAGGCAGACCCGGTCGACAAGTCCGCCGGCGATGACCTGATGTCCGGGTCGTTCGTCGTCTCCGGCTCGGCGTCGTACCGCGTCACCCGGGTGGGCGCGGACTCCTTCGCGGGCCGGCTCACCGCACAGGCCCGGAAGTTCCAGACCACCACCTCGGAACTGCGCGACTCGATCAACCGCTTCATCCGGTACATCGGTCTGGCCATCATCCCGATCGGGGCGCTGTTGACCTGGAGCCAACTGCAGGCCGACCAGACCCTCGACGAGGCGATCCGCGGCGCGATCGCCGGGGTGGTGACGATGATTCCGGAGGGCCTCGTGCTGCTGACCAGCATCGCGATGGCCGTGGGGGTCGTGCGACTGGCCCAACGCCACGCCCTGGTGCAGGACATGCCTGCGGTGGAGACCCTCGCGCGGGTGGACGTGGTCTGCGTGGACAAGACCGGCACACTGACCGCGCCCGGGATGAGCGTGCGGGAGATCGTGGCGCTGAACCCCCCTGTTCCCGAGCAGGTCCTGGCCACGCTGGCCGCCGCCGAAGAAAACCCCAACCCGACGATGCTCGCGCTGGCGGCCCGCTTCCCGCACGGGACACGACCGGAAGTCTGTGTGCCCTTCTCCTCGGCGCGCAAATGGTCGGCGGCCGTGGTCGACGGCGCCTGGTGGGTGATCGGCGCGCCCGACGTCATGGATCCGGCGGTGGACACCTCCACCTGGTCCGGCACCGGAGCCCGCGTCCTGCTGCTGGCGCGCGCGGACTCCACGGTCAGCGCCGACTCCGACCTCCCGCCCTGTACCCCGACCGCACTCGTCGTCATCGACCAGCAACTGCGTGACGATGCGCAGAGCACGGTGCGGTACTTCCTCGACCAGGACGTGACGGTGAAGGTCATCTCCGGCGACAACGCCGAGACCGTGGGGGCGATCGCCGCCCGAGCGGGCGTGCCGGGCGCGGATCATCCTGTGGACGCCCGCACCAGCGACCCGGTCGACGAGATCGAAACGGCCGGGGTGTTCGGCCGGGTGAACCCCGATCAGAAGCAGGACATGGTCGCCGCCCTGCGCCGGGACGGCCACACCGTCGCGATGACCGGCGACGGGGTCAACGATGTCCTGGCACTCAAGCACGCCGACCTCGGCATCGCGATGGGATCCGGTTCGCCGGCCACGCGCGCCGTGGCCCAGATCGTGCTCATGGACAGTAAATGGTCCTCCATGCCGGCGGTGGTGGCGGAGGGCCGACGGATCCTCGGCAACATCGAACGGGTCTCCGACGTCTTCTTGACCAAGAGCATGTACGCCCTGCTGCTCGCGCTCGCGACCGGCATCGCCGCGGTACCGTTCCCGTTCCTGCCGCGGCACTTGACCCTGATCAGCGCTCTGACCATCGGCATCCCCGGATTCTTCCTCGCCCTCATGCCAAACAACGAGCGGTTCCGGCCCGGCTTCTTCCGCAGAGTGATGGTCTTCGCCGTCCCGTGCGGGGCGATCGCCGCAGCCACGGCCTTCACGGCCTACTACGCCGCACTGAGCCTGCAGGATGTGGAGGAGGCGCGGGTGGACGCCACGATCGCGTTGTTCATGGTCACCGTCACCGTGCTCGCCGTGTCCGCCCGGCCCATGAACCCGATCCGCGCGGCCATCGTGCTGTCCATGATCGGAGCGTTCCTGCTTGTGCTGTTCATCCCTCCGCTTTCGCAACTGTTCGCTCTGAGCCTGTCTCCGGACGCCGAAGGCGCGACGACACTCATCATCGGCGGGATCGGGATCGCCCTCGTACTGATCACCTCACGCATCGTGAGCAGATGGCGGGAGCCTCGCGGCTGAAGATCAACTACGCGGACCCGTAGGGTATGGTCAGGAGTAGGAGGGTCAGCGTCACGGGGGGCGCGGGGTCACCGGAGAGGTGACACCCATGTCGGGTCACGAAGATGTACTACACAGCGAAGAACTCCTCCGCGGCGCCATGCGGGCCGCCTCGATCGGCATGTGCCTGGTGGCTCCCGACGGCTCCTTCCTCGAGGTCAACCCCGCCCTGTGTGAATTGCTGGGGCGAGAGGAACCGGTGCTGCTCACCACCACGTGGCAGGAACTCACCCATCCCGACGACTTGCAGACGGACATCGCGCTCGCGCAAGCCGTGCTCGACGGGGAGCGCGACTCCTACCGGCTGTCGAAGCGCTACTTGCGCCCGGACGGGGAGGTCGTGTGGGGTGACCTGGCGGTCTCATGCGTACGCGATGCTGACGGCGCAGTGATGAACTTCGTGTCGCAGATCAACGATGCGACCCGCCGCGTCAAGGCCGAACAGAAGGTGGCACGCGCCGAGCAGCAATTCCGATTGGTCGCGGAGAGCGCCGCCAGTTTCGTCCTGCTCGTCGGTGGGGACGACACGATCACCTGGCTGTCCCCGAGCGCGGTGCGACTGTCCGGCTATGACTCGGAGGCGGAACTGATGGCCGGGGCGTTGGACCACGTCCACCCCGACGACCGCCGGAAGGTGATCGCCGCTTCCAGCGCCGTGCGCGCCGGCTCGGATGTTGTGACCCAGGACGTGCGCCTGCGACACCGGGCAGGAACCTACAGTTGGTGGAGCGCGACGACCCGCCCGACGAGCGCGGATCGACGGGGCGAACTCGTCATGTCCTTCCTCGACATCGACAGCGAGATGCGCGCACGTCGCGCCCTCAAGGAGTCCGAGGAGCGGTACCGCTGGCTCGTGGACAACATGCAGGACACCTTGGTCGCCACTGACCACACCGGACGGATCACATTCGCCTCGCCGTCGGTCGTCACCCTGCTCGGGTGGTCCGCGAACGAACTCGTGGGTGTCCGGCTCCTGGAGATCACACACAAGGATGACCGCGAGAAGGCCCTCAACCACGCCACTGCACTCCGTGACGCACGGACCGGTCCGATCACCGTGCGGCTGGCCCGTAGCGACGGTGAGTTCGCATGGGTGGAGGTCCACGGCCACATCACGAAGGACGACAAGGGCAGCGTGACGGGAAGCATCAGCGTCTGGCACGACGCGTCGGAGAGCATCGAGCACGAACTCGAATTGCGACGTCTTGCCGAGTCCGACCCCCTGACGGGCCTGCCCAACCGCCGCGAACTGCGCACCCGGCTTGCCGCGATGCTGAAGCAGAGGCGCCAGGGCGAACAGACCGCCGTACTCTTCTGCGATGTCGACCGTCTCAAGCAGGTCAACGATGAATTCGGCCATATCGCGGGCGACCGCCTCCTGCGTACGGTCGCGGAGCGGATCCGAAAGGCCGTCCGGACCGACGACCTCGTCGCCCGCCTCGGAGGCGACGAACTGGTGGTGGCCCTGGGCCGGGTGCCCGATGCCAACGCCGCCGCCATGGCCGCCGAGAAGATCCGCGCGGAGGTTTCATCGGCGATCACACTGGTGGACGGCACGACCGTCACCCCGAGCGTCAGCATCGGGGTCGTCCTCGCCCACCCGGATGAGGATGTCAACTCCGTCCTCGAGCGGGCCGATGACGCGATGTACCAGGCGAAGTCCGACGGCGGGAACAAGATGTTCAGCGGGCAGTAGCGAACCAGCCGACTTCCACGCATATACGTTGATCCCATGACGACCGAGGACCTGACCACTTTGTGGGACCGCTGCGAGCGGGTGGTCGTCCTCTCCGGCGCCGGCATGAGCACCGATTCCGGGATTCCCGACTTCCGCGGACCCAACGGGTTGTGGACGAAACAGCCGGACGCGGCGGCGATGTTCGACATCCAGACCTATGTCGAGGACGAAGAGGTGCGCAAGCGCGCGTGGATCGGCCGACGCACACATCCGGCGTGGAGCGCCGAACCCAACGCCGGGCACGTGGCGCTCACGACCCTGCAGAAGGCGGGCAGGCTCGGGCCGATCCTCACGCAGAACATCGACGGGCTGCATCAGAAGGCCGGCTCCGTGGAGGTACTCGAACTGCACGGCACCATCTGGCAGACCGAGTGCCTGACCTGCCACGACCGAGTGCCCACGCAACAGACCCTTGATCGCGACGAGGCCGACCCCCGGTGCCTTCGCTGCGGCGGCATCCTCAAGACCGCCACGATCTCCTTCGGGCAGCGCCTGGACCCGGATGTCCTCGACGCCGCGATCGACGCCGCCCGGCGGGCCGACCTGCTGGTCGCGATCGGCACCACGCTGGCCGTCATGCCGGCGGCCGGCCTGGCGGATATGGCCAAACACCTTGCGATCGTGAACGCGGCCCCCACCCAGTACGACGCGCAGGCAGACGTGGTCCTGCACGAACCCATCGGCGAGGTTCTGCCCGAGGTGGCGCGGGCTCTCGGCTAGCCCTGAGCCACCACCCGATCCCGGCCATCGAGCTTGGCCTGGTACATGGCCTGGTCGGCGCGCGCCAACAGCGAATCCATGGGCTCGTCCGGCCGTGCCAGCACCACTCCGATGCTGATGGTCGCGGACATGGGACCCTCGTCGGTCTCCACCGGAACCCGCACCTCACTGCGGACGGTCTCCGCGACCGTGACCGCGTCCGCCAGGGTGTCCACACCGTCGAGGACGATCAGGATCTCGTCCCCACCGATGCGGGCCACAAGGTCGTCACCCCGCACTGACTCCCGGATC
This sequence comes from uncultured Micrococcales bacterium, assembly GCA_937952095.1. GTDB lineage: Bacteria > Actinomycetota > Actinomycetes > S36-B12 > UBA10799 > JADKAV01. The sequence goes on from CALFYG010000277.1 coordinate 7,955, forward strand.
CGGCCGGCGAGGGCGGCGAGGACCTGGTCGCCGGTGGCGTGGCCGAACTGATCGTTCACCGACTTGAAGCCGTCCAGATCGCAGTACGCCAGCGCCAGACCGGTGGCCCGCCGACCCCCTCGGGTCAGCCGGGATTCGAGCCGCTCGAGCAGTTCGGCCCGGTTCAGCAGCCCGGTGACCGAGTCCCACCGGGCACGCCGTTCCAGTTCCTGCTCCGCCGCCACCTGGTCGTCGACGATGCGCAGAGATGAGATCTCGCCGTCCGCATGTCCGCCGGCGGAGATGTACTGCCGGACGTGGGCCTCCACCCAGTGGTACTGCCCGGACAGCCCGCCGAACTTCCCCCTCCGCACCACGGTTCCTCCGGATTCGACCTGAGTCACCCCGCGGAAGAATTCCGGCAGGTCGTCGGGGTGGATGTAGTCCATGGTGCGCGTCCCGAGGTAGTCCTCAGGCGCACCACCGAACGCCTCGGTGACGGATGGCGACACCCAGACGATGCGGCCTTCGCGTGTGTGGACGACGACGTCGGTGACGTTCTCCGCCAGCAGTCGGTACTTCTCCTCACGCTGCGCCAGGCGCTCCTCCGCCCACATCTGCTGGGAGACGTCGCGTGCCTGCACCACGCGCAACTCGGCATCGGTCTGCGGGTCGTCGAACGGCTGCGCCAGCGCCTCCATCCACCGGTAGGCCCCGTCAGGCAGCCGCCAGCGGTACCGGATCCGCAACTCCCCGCCGTCTGGCACTGCGGCCTGGGCGATCATGAGCCGTTCCCGGTCATCGGGGTGCAGGTAGTCCGGCAGTGAGTGGCCAACGATCTCATCGGGGTCCAAGCCCAAAGTGGGCTCCCCGGAGGGCGACATCCAGACCAGCCGCATCTGCTCGTCACACAGGAAGATCACGTCGGTGGAGTTCTCCGCGAGCAATCGGAAGCGCCGTTCGGAGTCCGCGAGCGCCGCGAGATCGTGCTCACGCTGCGTGACATCCCGCCAGGTGATGCTCACGGCGTCCCCGACCTTGACCGCGCGCACATCGAACAGTCGGGAGGCCCCGGGCGCCGTCTGATCGGTGGTGTAGGGCACGGCGTCGGCGGCCAGCGGTGTCCCGCGCTCGACGACCATCGCCAGCAGACCCAAGAGGTGGTCCACCGCGACCGGCGGGACCGCCTCGACGAAACTCGCGCCGATCAGTGACGTCCGATCCAGATGCGTGTGCCCGGCGGCAGCGGCATTGATCTCGGCGATGCGGAAGTCCACAAGCCGATCGGTCTCATCACGCACCGCATAGAGCAGGGCATGGGGGTCCAGCATCGCGTCGAGGGTGCCCTGCCACAGGTCGGCGGCGTCCTGCGCGGCCTGCTGTGCCCGCACCTGCGCATCCACGTCGCGCAGCCCGATGGACGCGCCGACGTAGACCCCGTTCTCGGAGAGGCGGCGCGACACCACGGACATGTGGCGGAACGTGCCGTTCTTGGCCCGGATCCGGACCACGACCCCTTCGCGGATGACACCGCGCGCCACATCGTTGCGGACGGATTCCCCCACGTGACGGTCGTGCGGATGTATCGCATCGAGGATGTCGGTTCCCTCGAGTTCCTCGGCCGACCACCCGAGCAGGGTCTCCACCGATGGCGACACCCACTGGATGATCCCGGCCGCGTCACGCATCAGCACCACGTCGGCCGCGTTCTCAGCCAGCATCCGACTGCGGTGCTCGGACTCCTGGATCTCGTCGAAAGCGTCGGCGAACGCGGTCACATCGCGCCACGTGGCGCAGACGTCGGTCCCGACCGGGACCACACGCACCGCCAGGGTGCGGGTCGCACCGATACCGGGGATCTGGACCTCCTGCCGGTCGATCGACAGCGGTTCGCCCGACTCGGCCACCTGCCGAGCATGGTCGAACAGATCGGCGCGCTCCGGGAAGGCCTGCGTGAGCGTGAGGCCCACGAACGGCTGCATCGTGGGCGGGACGACGGCCTTGACCGCGTCGTTGGCCGCGATGATCTGCATGTCGGTGATGGCCCCGGCGTCATCACGTACAGGGCGCAGGAGGATGAGCGGATCCGGGAGGGCATCGAGCACCTCCCACGCGTCCCTGTCCAGGGACGACACGTTTCCTGCCAGTACCGCGACTCCTGTCGTACTCGCGAAATTGTAGGCGAGTAGCGATATCCGATTCCTGATGATCAACACCGTCGGCGAGCAGATGGGGCTGCCGGTGAGACGATGTCCACATGCCTCTGCTGCACACCTCCCGTGGCGATTTCGAGACGATCGTCGACGGTCCGGAAGACGGCCCCCTCGTGCTCCTGCTGCACGGCTTCCCCGAACTCAACATCTCCTGGCGCCATCAGATCCCGGTGCTCGCGGCCGCGGGCTACCGCGTCGTGGCGCCCAACCAGCGCGGCTACAAGGGTTCGGTGCGCCACGGTTCGTACGCCACGGCCGACCTCGCCGCCGACGTGGTCGCGATGATCGACGCCCTCGGCGCGGACAAGGCCATCATCGTGGGGCACGACTGGGGCGGCGGGGTCGCTTGGACACTGACCCACCTCCACCCCGAACGGGTCGAGCGGCTCGTCGCGATGAACTGTCCCCCGCCGGCCGTGATGGTCCACGAGTTCGCCACGAACCCGGCCCAGCTGGCGAAGTCCTGGTACATGTTCTTCTTCCAGATCCCGCGCCTGCCGGAGAAGTTCGTGGTGGCCAACATGCCACGCGCACTCATCGGCGGGTCGTACAACCGGAAGGCCTGGGAACCCGAGGAACTCGCCGAGTACGAAGCGGCGTTCGCCACGCCGGAGGATGCCCGCGGCCCGGTGAACTGGTATCGCGGCGCGATGCGCCATCCGCTGCGCAATGCGCCGCCGATCACGGTGCCGGTGCTCATCATCTGGGGCACGCAGGACCGTTTCCTGGGCATGGAGCTGATCGCACCGCAGTCCCTGCGCCGGGCCATCGCCTACGGCAACGAGCCGGACATCGTGCTCATCGACGAGGCGGGGCATTTCGTGCAGAACGAGGCGCCGGAGGCCGTCAACGAGGCACTGTTGGCGTGGCTCGGCCCGGCCTGATGTGGTGGCGGGCCACGAGCAGATCGCGCCCACGACCAGTAACTGGCCCGAAGCGCAATCTGCCCTTTCAGCGCACCTGCCGCGCCAGCACCTCGGGGTCGGTGGTGGGGGCATCGCACACGAACTGCCGGCAGACGTACGCGGTGTCCTGCCCCCCGATGCGCGACCGCCCCTCGCACAACGGCCCCGACAACGCGACCACCGCACCCGGCGCGGTACCGGCAAGTGCTGTCACGTGCATGGGCGATCCGACGCCCGCGAGGAGCGCCACCTCCCGGGGACCATCGACCAGCGCCTCCAGAACCGCCAAGCCGTGACCCCAGAACTGCGGGTATCCCGCGAGATGTGCCGCCCGCCCGAGCATCTGCTCGGCACGTGATCGGCCGGCCATCTCGCCGGTGAGGGCCGACGCGGTGAGCAAGGCCTCCGCCGCCAGGCTCCAGCCCGAGGGGGTCGCGTTGTCCGTCATGTCGATCCCCGCGGTCGGGACATCGGTGGCAGCGGTGTCCCGATCCTGGTCGAGGAACACCCCACTGAGGTCGGTGACCAGTTGCAGACCCCGGTCGAGATCCTCGCCGGTCACGGCGCACAGAGTGAATTCCGCGCATGCCAGCGCCGCGTAGTCCTCGAGGACCCCGAGCGCCGCCCCGGGGACGCCGTCCCGGGACACCCGTCGGACGTCCCCCTCGACAACGTTGTGCGCCCACAGCGCATCGCGACACTCCACGGCCGACTGCGTCCACTCCGGACGGCCGAGCAGCGCCCCGGCCTCTGCCAGGCCCGCGATCGCCCAGGCGTTCCACGCGACCACCACCTTGTCGTCGCGCCCCGGTCGGGGACGTTCGCTGCGGGCCGCGCGCAAGGCAGCCCGGACCTGCGGCCAGTCCGAGCCAGGATCGACCGGTCGCTGCAACACCGAGGTGCGGTGCTCGAACGTCCCACCCTCGGTCACACCGAACATCTCAGGATCGGCGCCGACCGCCCGCAACTGCTCCGGCGTCCACACGTAGAAGGCCCCTTCCCGCCCTTCGGAGTCAGCGTCGAGGGACGCGGCGAAACAGCCCTGCGGGGTACGCATCTCGGACAGCAGGAATTCGGCGGTCTCGGCGACCACGGACCGGGCCAACTCGGATCCGGTCTGCCGCCACCAATGCAGATAGACCCGCAGCAGCAATGCGTTGTCGTAGAGCATCTTCTCGAAGTGCGGCACCAGCCACGCGGTATCGACGCTGTACCGGGCGAATCCGCCGGCCAGTTGGTCGTACATCCCACCGGAAGCCATCGCCGTCAAGGTCCGCTCGACCATCTCGAGACTGCGCGGATCCCCGGTGCGCGCGTGGTGACGCAGCAGGAACTCGTGCACCATCGGCTGTGGGAACTTCGGCGCCCGACCGAATCCGCCGTGACGCGCGTCGAAGGAGTCGCTGAGCATCTCCACGGCCTGGGTCGCCACGCCCTCGTCCACGGCGACCGCTGACGGAACGGCTGTGCGCAATCCGGCGCTGATCTGGGCGGCCGAGGCCAGCACACGGTCGCGCTGATCCCGCCAGGCGTCGGAGACCGCCTCGAGCACGAGCCGGAAACTCGGCATCCCGGAGCGCGGTTCGGGCGGGTAGTAGGTGCCGGCGTAGAAGGGCCGCCGTTCGTGATCGAGGAACACCGTCATCGGCCAGCCGCCGTGACCTGTCATCGCTGTCGTGGCCGCCATGTACATGGCATCGACGTCCGGGCGCTCCTCGCGGTCGACCTTGATGCTCACGAACCGCTCGTTCATCAACGCAGCGATCGCCGGGTCCTCGAACGACTCGTGTGCCATGACGTGGCACCAGTGGCACGCGGCGTAGCCGACCGACAGCACCACGGGAACGTCCCGGCGCACCGCCTCGTCGAATGCGTCCTCCTGCCACTCCCACCAGTCCACGGGATTGTCGGCGTGCGCCAACAGGTAGGGGCTGATGATCTGATCCCGCCGGTCGCGCATCCTCACCGGAGTCTCCCTACCCGCTCATGCCTGCGACGAGTCGCGGCGTCACTGGGACGACAGTGGTGCGCCCCTGTGTGAAGTCTGCCTCCGAGCGCGAGAACTCGCCTTCGGAACCCGCTCCCCCGCTACCCGTCGGCCTGGGAACCAAACCCGCTCACCGGACAGACAGACAGGCCGCCGCGGCACGCGTCACTCGACGATGTCGTCCATCCGCTGTGCGAGCTCGGCAGCCAGGTGCGGATCCAGAGCAGCGGCGATGACACTCATCGATACGGACAAGGAGCGCACCTGCTCGGGCGGCAGGGACTCGAACACCAGGCGCTTGACTTCTCGCGCGTGACCCGGCGCCACCTTCTTGACGTGCCGCCACCCGGCCGGGGTCAGAGTCACGACGGTGTGGCGCGGCCCGCCGACACCGGGACGGCGCTCGACCCATCCGGCCTTGGAAAGCCGGGTGATCGCATGGGACAGGCGCGACAGCGATCCCTGCGTGAACGCCGAGAGTGATGACGTTGCCAGGGAGCGGTTCGGCGCTTCCGAGAGCCCCGCAAGGATGAGGTACTCGAAGAGATTCAGCCCACCGTCCCTCTTCAATTGCGCGTCGAGTGCAGCGGGCAGAGCCATGATCACCGCGCCGAGCGGCAGCCATGCGCGCATCTGCTCAGGACTGAGCCACGGGTCCGAGTCACTCTCCGGCACAGTAGAAGCCTAGTCCGACTTGAAACTTCAACTCAAGTCCTTTACTGTATTGAACGTTCAACATAAGGAGATTCGATGAACATCGCACTCTGGGTCGTCACCGTCGTGCTGGCCCTCGTGTTCCTCGCGGCCGGCGCCATGAAGGCGACCCGGTCGAAGGAGACTTTGGCCGACAAGATGGCGTGGGTGGAGGACTTCTCGAGTGGCACCATCAAGACCATCGGAGTTCTCGAGATCCTTGGCGCCATGGGCCTCGTGCTGCCTGCGGTGACAGGCATCGCCCCGATACTCGTCCCACTGGCGGCCGTCGGTCTCGCTCTGACCCAAGCCGGGGCTGTCGTTGTCCACGCCCGCCGCGGCGAGACGGCGAACATCGTCGTGAACATCGTGCTGCTGGCGATGGCGCTGTTCGTGGCCTGGGGCCGGTTCGGGCCGTACGCCTTCTGATTCCGACCAAAGATGTGGGCGACGGCGCTGGTGCACCGTCGCCCACATCTCGTAAGCCGTCAGGCAGTCGGCTGCGGAGTCCACCGCAGGTAGGGCTTCACCTCTTCGACCTCACCGAACTTCGCCTTCGCGTCCTCGGTGGAGATGGTCGGGGCGACGATCACGCGCTCGCCCGGTTCCCAGTCGACTGGCGTGGACACCGGCACGAGGTCGGTGAGCTGCAGCGCGTCGATCACCCGCAGGATCTCGTCGAAGTTGCGGCCGACCGACTTCGGGTAGGTCAGCGTGAGCCGGACCTTGTTCGAGGGGTCGATGATGAACACCGAGCGCACCGTGGAGGTGTCGCCCTCGCCGGGGTGGATCATGTCGTAGGTCAGCGAGACGGCCTTGTCAGGGTCGGCGATGATCGGGAAGTTCAGGTCGGTGCCCCCGACGTCCCCGATGTCACCGGCCCACTGCTGGTGGGACTCCAGCGGGTCCACCGAGATCGCGATCGGCTTGACGCCGCGGCGGTCGAACTCCGCCTGCAGGGCGGCGGTGCGCCCGAGCTCGGTCGTGCAGACGGGGGTGAAGTCGGCGGGGTGACTGAAGAACACGGCCCAGCTGCCGGCCTTCCAGTCGTGGAAGCTGATCGGCCCGTCGGTGGTCTCAGCGGTGAAATCGGGGGCGACGTCGCCAAGGCGGATGGTCATTGAACGGTCTCCTTGCAGTAGGGATGGAAAGAATGACGGAAGGGTGCGAAGGCCGCCTGAACCCCGCGGAGGGCAGAGGTTCAGGCGCAAAGACACGACGCGCTGAACACACACATGTGGTCGATCTCCCGACAGGAGATGAGGGCCACGTGTACGCGCATGCGAGTGAGGCTAACACGCGTGTTCCGACCCTTGATCGACCCCCCGCTAGGCTCGGGTGCCATGCGCGCAGCACAGGTCACATCCTTGGACGGCCCCGGTTCGGTGACGGTCCGCGAGGTCCCCGAGCCCGACGCCGGACAGGTCGTCATCGACGTGGAATACGCCGGGGTCACGTTCCCCGACGTACTGCTCACCCGCGGCGAGTACCAGATCAAACCCCCGCCCCCGTTCATCCCTGGCAGCGAGGTCTCCGGGGTGGTGCGCTCAGCCCCGGAGGGCGCACTGGTGACCGCCGGCGACCGGGTCGCGGCGTTCCCCGGACTCGGTGGCTTCGCGCAGGTCGTCGCCGCGGACCCACGGATGGTTTTCGCTTTGCCTGCCGAGGTGAGCCTCGAATCCGCTGCGGGACTTCCCATGAACTACCTCACCGTGGATTTCGCGCTCGTGCGCCGTGGACGACTCCAGCCCGGCGAGACGGTCCTCGTACAGGGCGCCGCCGGTGGTGTGGGGACCGCCGCGATCCAGATGGCGAAGGCGCTCGGCGCCGGCGTCATCGCGGTCGTGTCTGACGACGGCAAGGCCGCGGTGGCACGCCGAGCCGGTGCCGACGAAACCGTGCCGGCCGACGGGTTCCGGGCCGCTGTGGCCGAACTGACCGGCGGTCGCGGCGTCGACCTGGTGGTTGATCCCGTCGGTGGCGACAGGTTCACCGACTCCCTGCGGTCGTTGGCGCCGGAGGGACGGCTGCTGGTGATCGGATTCACCGCCGGCGAGATCCCGACCGTGAAGGTGAACCGCCTGTTGCTCAACAACATCTCGGTGGTGGGGGTGGGCTGGGGGGCATTCTGGCTCGCGCGGCCGGACTACCTGCAGGAACAGTGGAGCCGCGTTCTGCCCATGCTTCGCGACGGTGCTCTCGAGCCAGTGATCGGCGCGGTGTATCCGCTCGAGGACGTCGGGCAGGCGCTGACCGCACTCGACAGTCGCAGCGCCACCGGCAAGGTGTTGCTGAAGGTACGGGGCTAGAGCGACCCGGAGCCCAACGCGGCGACGTAGCCGGAGATCAGGCACAGCACGAGCAGCGTGATGGCGGATTTGCCGGCCTCTGCGCCCTTGCCGAACTCCCCGGCCCAGACCACGACCGAGCCGACAATGATGAGCAGCAGTACCGTCGCCAGGATCAGTGCGTTCACCCCAGTGCCTCCTTCGCGTCGTTGCCCACTCTAGTTCTCGCCGGTGGTCGACAGTGCGCGGGTCGGACAAGCAACATCGTGCAACTCGCGGAATACTCGGCCACGTGACCACCGTCGTCTCCGTGCACTCGTTCCGCGGTGGAACGGGCAAGAGCAACACCACCGCCAACGTCGCCGCGATCCTCGCCGCCCACGGCGCGCGGGTGGCCGTGATCGACACCGACGTCCAGAGCCCGGGGATCCACACCTTGTTCGGTTTCGACCAGTCCGTGGATCACACCCTTGATGACTACCTGTGGGGGAACATCGACATCGCCGGCGCCGTCCACGACGTCACCGACCGCATCGGAGCCAACGGCGGCGGTGGACAACTGCTCCTCGTCCCGGCGAGCATGCAGGCTTCCGACATCGCCCGAATCCTGCGGGACGGATACGACGTCGTGAAGCTCAACGAAGGCTTCCGGGACCTGTCGGAGAAGTTCGACCTCGACTACTTGTTCATCGACACGCACCCGGGCCTCAACGAGGAGACCATGCTGTCGATCACAGTCAGTGACGTCCTGCTCCTCCTGCTGCGCCCGGACAAGCAGGACTTCCAGGGCACGGCCGTCACGGTGGATATCGCCCGTCGCCTCTCCGTGCCGAACCTGCTGCTCGTGATCAACAAGGTCCCTGAGAGCGTCGACGGTGAGGATCTGCAGGCGCAGATGGATGTGGCGTACGGCGCTCCCACGGCAGCGGTGCTCCCACTGTCGACCGAGGTGGTCATCAACGCCTCGGGGGCGCTGTTCAGCCTCACTCATCCCGATCACCCGTGGTCGGAGGGGATCCGTAGGATCGCCGAGCGCTTGCAGGACGGATCCGCCACCGGGTAGCGCATGACCGAACAGACCCCACGGCGCTTCTGGCGTTTCCCCATGCGGTGGAAACTGCTGATGGCCTTCGCCGCCGCTTTCACAGTCGTGTTCGCGTTCATCGCCGTCTGGGTCGTGAACTATGCCAGCGACAACGCCAAGAAACGGATCACCGGGCAACTGCTCGAAATCACCGAAGGCGCTGCGCGGGACCTGAACGCCAGGCGCGTCGCCGAAGTGGCCGCACTGCCGGCGGGCAGCGACCCGGCGAAGAACACGTCCTACCGGCGTATCGCTGAGGACCTCGAGTCTGTTCGGGCCACCAACCCCTCCGTGCAGCCTTACACCTACATGCTCGACGACGGCGATCTGGTGTTCCTGGTCAGCACCGCGGAATTCAAGGAACCGGTCGCGAAGACCGTACCGGCCGAAACGCTCGAGTACATGGACAAGGGCCTGCGGGGCACTACCTTCGAGCCTGAGAACACCGATGCCTTCGGCACCTGGATCTCGGCCTACAGCCCGATCGTGAACCGGCAGGGGGATACGGTCGCCGCCGTGGGCATGGACTACTCCATCGCCTACGTGCAGCAGGTGCAACGGGAGGCCCGGGCTCAGGTGTTTCCGGTCCTCGCTGTCAGCTACGTGCTGCTGATCCTGCTGGTGTTGATGGTGTCCACCCTGCTCGTGCGGCCGATCCGCCGCCTCACGGACGCCACCCGCAGGATCGCGGATGGCGAGTACGACCTCGACCTGAGCCACATCGGTCCCCGCAGTCGCTTCTCCGACGAGATGTCCGACCTCGCCGACTCGTTCAAGGTGATGGCGTCGAAGGTCGCCGAGCGCGAACGCGCATTGACCCGCGAGGTGCAGCGACTACGGGTGGAGATCGACAACACGAAGCGCGAGGAGACGGTGCGGGAGATCACCGAGACCGACTTCTTCGCCGACCTCGCCGCGAAGGCCGAGGACCTGCGGGGACGGATGCACCGCAAGTAGATGGCAGGCGCCACGGTTGTGACGTTGTTGCAGCCACCTTTTGCCGCTTGTGACGTTGTTGCAGCCACCTTTTGCCGCTTGTGACGTTGTTGCGGCCTCCGGCGGCATGAAACCCCGCACCTTCGCAACAACAGCGCTCAACGGGCGGCAACAACGGCACAAACGCGGGGCTTGCCTCAGGTGAGGATGAACGTCGGCGCGACACTCGCCCCACCGCCGGTGACGTTCGTGATTCCCGAGGTCTCCGGCGCCAGGCGCACGTAGTAGCCGGCCACCTTCCCGCCACACAACAGCGGGTTGTGGTCGCCGTTGAACCGGTGGATCGGGAAGCCCTCCTCCAGCACGGTGTACTCCTCGGTGATGATCGGGACGCGCTCCTGCACGACGTGGCCGCCGGCGGCTGCGCGCTCGATGACCGCGGCCCAGGACTGCTCGGAGTGCGTCCACCCGAGTTCCACCCCCGCTCCGCCGTACCCCTCGGTGGGCTTGATGACCAGGTGGTCGCGGTTCGCCGCGATGTGGGAGAGCAGGTCGATGGTGCTGCCGCCCGGATCGGTCGACGTGCCCCCGGCCACGATCCGCGTCCACGGCAAGTGAGCCTGCGCGATCGCCAACTGCTCGGCGGGCACATCGAGGTCGAGTGCCGGATCGGTCGCCATCGCGAACAGGGACTTCAGCCCGAACAACCCCGACTGCAGGCTCGTGATCATGCACAGGGATTCCGCGCGCAGGGCCGCCTTGATCCCGTCGAGACGGTCACCGAGGTACGACAGCATCGGCGTGAAGAAGGCCCGAACCATCACGTCGACGGGGCGCCCGCCGTTCTGGAGTCGCCCACCGGTGAACACGAGGTCGCCGGGGTCGGCGACGTCGATCTCGATCCCGCGCGCCTGGGCCAATCCGGTGAGGTAGGTGATCGCCGGCGTCGCGATCTCCTTGAGCTCGCTGGGCATCGCCACCACCGTGTACGGGAGACCGGATCCGCCGAAGTCGTGCCAGGTCTTCACCATCGCGTCGAGAACCGCGTCGCCGGCCGTCGTGATGCGGAAGGGATGGCGCTCGCCGAACTGTTGCGCGATGTCCGTGCTGGCCATCAGTGCCGCCGAAGCATCGGCGGGCAGGATCCCCCCGGGCAGCCCGCCATTGAACTCCAGCACCCGCAAGCCGTCGGGCGTGCGCACCCCGTCGAGCCTGCCGAACACGATCGGGTCCGGGTACCCGGCCGGAACACTGAACAGGTCGGCATCCGGCACACCGTCCAGCCACCCGGGCGTGTAGCGGTTCTGCAGCGCCGGATCGGCCAGGAGTTGCCTGCCCGCCGCGACCAGCGTCGCCACCACCGCGCTGGCCACACTCTGGTCGTCGGCGAGTTCGGCCTCGGTGAGCAACTGCGGCTCCGCGACCAGCATGGCTGCCTTGCCCTGGTACTGCAGGCCGGTTCGCATCTCCTGCTCCAGCACCCGGGCCGTCCAGGCGCCGCTGTCCGCCACCTCCGCTTGCAGCTGCCGCCAGTACGCCAGCGCCTCGTTCATGCCGCCACCTCCGGGTTGTCAGTACTGCCACTTTCCAGCCGTGCGGGCAGGCCCCGCCACACGATCACGGCGAGCACCACAAGCACGACGGCCGCCACGATCAACGTCATTTGGAATCCGCTCACGTACGCGTCGCGGGCGGCATCGGCCAGCCCACCGGCGTTGGTGCGCTCGGCCACGTTCAGCGCGCCACCCAGACTCTCGGTGGCGTCGTACTGGTCCTCTGGTGACAGGCCCTGCGTCGCCCCCGACACGTCGGACTTGTACCGGATTGCCAGAAGGGTGCCGTACGCGGCGACGCCGAACGCCAGCCCGAAACGCACGGCCATGCTGTTGATCGCCGAGCCCACGCTGCGCCGTTCCTCCGGGTAATTACTCACGGAGGTGTGCGTCATGAGCGCCGGGGCCACACCCATGACACCGGTCAGCACCAAGCCGAGGATGAGCACGGGGTAGAACGGGTTGCGTCCCCCGGAACTGGTCAGCACCAGCCCGATACCGGTGATGACCAGGGCGATCGCCGTCACGTTGCGGGCTCCGAAGCGCTTCGCGGTGACGCCGGCCGTGGCCGAGCTCGCCGTCCACATCAGCAACGCCGGCATGAGGAACAGTCCGGCCGCCAGCGCGGAGAACCCGAGCACCAACTGCACGTATTGGGTGTTGAGGAACAACAGCCCGCCGAGTGTGAACTGCACGAGGAACACCGTGAGCGTCGGGATGAGGAAGGTGCGCCGCTTCACGATCGCCGGATCGAACAAGGGCTCGTCCACCCGCCGTTCCCACCAGACCAGCGCGATGCTGGACAGGACACCGACGACCAGGGCCACCCACACCCAGACGTCGGGCGACGAGGCCGCGCTCACCGCCGCGTAGAGGAACGCAACGCCCGCCACGGCGGTCAGGGTCGCTCCGCCGTTGTCCATCGAACGGCGCTCGGCCGGGGTGTCCTTCGGCAACCAGATGACGTTCATGATCAGGGCCAGGGCGAGCATAGGGGCCACCGACCAGAAGGCGGCGTGCCAGCCGAAGGTCACCAGCGCCGCACCGCCCACGAGCGGTCCGAGCAAGGCCCCGATCGCCTGGGTGCCGCCCATGATCCCGACCGCCGTGCGCTGACTGGTACCGGCCGTGACGTCGAAGGTCAGCGCCATCGCCGACGGCATCGCCAGTGCCGAACCCAGACCCGTAAGTGCACGCAGCAGGATGAGGATCTCCACGCTGTTCGTCATGCCCGACAGCAGCGCCGCGACGAGGAAGATGACGTTGCCGAGCAGCAGCATGCGCTTGCGGCCCAGTCGGTCGCTCCACGCCCCGGCGAACAGGATGAACGCGGCCGAGGTCATCGGTGTGGCGTTGACGATCCAGGCCAACTGATCCGCTGTCGCGGACAACTCGGTGGAGATCGTCGGCAGTGCCACGCTCGCGATCGTCATGTTGAGCGCGACCGCCAGGTAGGTCAGCGACAGAGGCAGGACCGGCAGCGGCAAGCGCCCCCGCCCCTGCTCCTTCGTGTCGGACACGTCAGTCGAGTGCTTCGTAGATGCGTGCCATGTGCGCGCGGGAGCGCTCGCGCTGTGCCACGCGCTCACCGGCGCGCCGGTAGTCCGCGAGCACGAAGTCGCGCAGGAACTCCCCCATCTCCGAGGCGACGTTGATCTCCTCCGGACGGATCTCGACGTTGTTGAGGTTCTGCAGCACCAACACATCACCGTTGGCGTACTCGGGGTAGATGCCGCTGAAGGACAGTCCGATCTCCTGCAGACCGGAGCCGAAGAAGCTCGTCGCCGGGTCGCTCAGGGGCAACACCACGAGGATCAACTCGAACCGGTTCATCCGCAATTGCTTGACCTGCTCCTGCAGGCTCTCCAGGAAGTCCTCGCCGTAGTTGTCGACATTGATGAAGCCGACGCCGGTCTCGTGGCGCAGGTTGAGCCGCAGGCGGGTCGGCCTGGAGGAGGTGTCGGGGTGCCGTTCGAACTCCGCGATCACCTCCCGCGGGAGGTTCCCCACGGAGTAGATCCGTTCCACGACCTCGCGGTAGATGGGCGGCACGTAACTGGTCCGCTGCGGGGTCTTGCCGAAGGATCCGTAGAAGAGCATGACGGCCTTGCGGATCTTGTCGTCGGAGTCGAAGCCGCGGAAGTCCAGCTCGTTGGACTGCCCGGCGAGCAGCAGTCCTGCCTCATGCCCTCCACCGGTCAGAGCGGCCTTCTGGCTGCCGAGGTGAACGGTGACGGCCTCGGTGTACTGCCCGACGAAACCGAGTTCGAGCAGGCGACTGATGTGGGTGAACCCGATCCGCAGCGACAGCCCGTGCCGCCGATACACCGGATCCACGGCCAGCAGACCGATCTTGCCGGTCGTGGCGTTCGGGTCGTGGACCTCACTGCTCAGGTGCCCGACGATGTGCCCTTCGGGCGAGATCGCCACAGTGGCCAGGTGCTGTCCGCTCTCGACGAGTTCGGCCAGCCGCTCGGGTTCGTACACGACCGGGGCGTACGAGACCGTGTAGCCGTAACAGCGGTAGAACAGGCGCGCCACACCGACGACGTCCTCCGGTGTCATCGGCCGGATGTCGACCACGACCTGTCCGTCCTCACCCACGGTGGGCGCGGGGATCATGTCCGCCTCGGTCTCGGCGATGAACTCCTTGTCGTCATTGACCTTCTGGTACGACAGGTGCTTGGAGATCTCCGTGCGGTTGCCCGCCCGACCCTCGTTGGCGAAGGTCAGGCCGTCGGCGAATCCGAGCCGGATCAGGTCGGCGATCCGCGGCGGGTAGGACGCCCCGAAATCGAGGGGGGCGCCCCGGTCGCGCACGACGAGTTTCAAGTCCCCCGGCTCGCGCAGCACCTCGAGGTCGAGGTCCACCGGATCCTCCGGACCGAATGCGTCCTGCATGACCGCTTCGAGGACTTCGACGGTGAGCGTACGCAGACGGACCCTGTCCGATGGAGGCAGACCGAGCATGTCGGCGCTTCCCTCGACCAGGCCGGGCGCGAGCGCCACAGCCTCGCGGGATTGGACATGCAACCGGCACAGCGGATCGGACACCGGACCTCCTCAGCGCTCCTCTTGAGGCTAGCGGCAGGTCATGGATGATGGACGGGTGTCCGAGGCCGCCCAATCCAATCCGCTGCACGATCTGCTCGGTGGTCGGCGTGGTGCGCTCGAGTCCGCGCTCCCCAGCGTGGTGTTCGTCGTGGTCTACCTGGTCAGCGGCTCCCACCTCGGCGCCGCGCTCGTGGCGGCTCTGCTCACCGCAGCCGTGCTCGCGGCCGCACGCCTTGTCCGCCGCGAGAAGCCGGTGCGGGTCGTCGGCGGCCTGGCCGGCGTGGCGATCGCCGCCGTCGTGGCCGCTCGGACGGGTAACGCCGCCGACTACTTCCTGCCGAGCCTGCTCGCGAACATCGCCTCGGCCCTGATCTGGGCGGCGTCGATCCTCGCGCGCTGGCCGCTACTGGGCGTGATCGTGGGCTTCGCGATCGGGCAGAAGACCGCCTGGCGGCAGGACCCGGACCTCGTGCGCGCGTACGGCCGGGCCTCGTGGATCTGGGCCGGGTCATTCCTGGTGCGCGCGGGCGTCAACACGCCGCTCTACCTCACCGACAACGTGCTGGGCCTCGGCATCTCCCGGGTGCTGCTCGGCTGGCCGATGGTGCTGCTGGTCATCGCGGCGAGTTGGTGGACGATCCGCCGCAGCCTGCCCGCCGATCACCCGGGGATCATGCACCCCCGGGTGCATCGGGAGGACGAGGTGCCGCCACCGGCCGGGTGAGAGGTTGTCGCCCCGGTGAGAGGTTGTCGCCCCGGTGAGAGGTTTCACGCCCGCGAACCTCTCACGCGAGCGCGAACCTCTCACCGCAGCGAGGCGTCAGTTGGTGTTGTTGGTGGGCAACTTCGGGATCAGCCAGCCGAGGAACGCGTCTGGGCTGCGGCTCTGCATGTAGACCACACCAGGGCCGGTCAGGTCCACGACCAGACCTTCGCCGGAGAGGATCGTCGACTTCCATCCACCGACCTTGCGCACCTGGTAGCTCACCCCCTCCGACCACGCCACGACGTGTCCGGTGTCCACGGTGATCTGCTCGCCGGCCTGCAGTTCCCTGGACTCGATGGCCCCGTAGGCCGCCACCAGCACATCGCCGTGACCGCTCACCTTCAGAATGATGAGACCCTCACCGCTGAAGAAGGTCTTGGCGCCACCCCACTTCGAGTCCACCTCGAC
Organism: uncultured Micrococcales bacterium; assembly: GCA_937952095.1. Classification (GTDB taxonomy): domain Bacteria; phylum Actinomycetota; class Actinomycetes; order S36-B12; family UBA10799; genus JADKAV01. Next base: position 23,821 of record CALFYG010000277.1, read on the forward strand.
GCCCATGGACGAGGCGAGATAGGCACCCGACTGCAGGAACACGGTCTGCCCGGCCAGCGTCCAGGTGACGATGTCACCGGGCAGATCCGGGGCGAACGCGACCTCGCCGCCCTCCGGGCCGGCGGTGAACGTGTTCATGAAGAAGGACTCACCGCCGAACGAGCGCTTGAGACCCTTCATGAAGCCACCCTGCGTGCTGGTGTCGATGTTGACGCTAGGGGTCTTGAAGATCATGGCCCCGGACTCGGCCTTGACCTGCTCGTTGGGGGCAAGCGTGCAGGTGGCGCTGGCAAATGCGGGAGAGTGCTTGATTTGAATCTGCATGATCCGAATCTAACGCCTGGGCCTGGACAGCGGCCTTTACAAAAGGTACTCTCCTGTAAACCTCAGGGAGGCGACATGGAACAGTGGACCGACCACAAGCGCTACCTCTGGCTGTTCGGCCTGGTGGTACCGCTGTTCCCCTTCATGGGCGGTGGCCTGGCCACCCTCACCGGGTGGAGTGTCTTCTGGTTCATCGGCCCCATCTTGATCCTCGGCCTCATCCCCGCCATCGACCTCGCGGCCGGCATCGACCGCTCGAACCCGCCCGACGACCTCATCGCCACCCTCGAGGCCGACAAGTACTACCGCTGGATCACGTACTTCTTCCTCCCCCTGCAGTACCTCGCCTTGATCTGGGCGTGCTGGCTGTGGGCCGGCGACACCCTGAGCGTGGTGGACAAGGTCGGACTCGCCCTGACCGTGGGCACGGTTGCCGGGGTCGGCATCAACACCGCCCATGAACTCGGACACAAGAAGGAGAAGGTGGAGCGCTGGCTGGCCAAGATCGCGCTCGCCCAGTCCTTCTACGGACACTTCTACATCGAGCACAACCGCGGCCACCACGTCCGCGTCGCCACCCCCGTCGACCCGGCGAGCAGCCGGGTGGGCGAGAGCCTCTACGCCTTCCTGCCTCGCACCGTGGTCGGCAGCCTGCAGAGCGCCTGGCGTCTCGAGCAACCCCGCTTCAAGCGCCGCGACGAGAGCCACTGGTCGATCCGCAACGACGTGCTCAACGCCTGGCTGATGTCAGTGGTCCTGTGGGCCGTACTGCTGATCGTGTTCGGTCTCGCGATCCTGCCCTACCTGCTGCTGCAGGCCGCCGTCGGCATCGTGCTGCTGGAGATCGTCAACTACCTCGAGCACTACGGGATGTTGCGCCAGAAGGAGCACACCGGTCGTTACGAACGGGTGCGGCCCAGCCACAGCTGGAACAGCAACAACATCGCGACCAACGTCCTGCTCTACCACCTGCAACGCCACAGCGACCACCACGCCAACCCGACGCGTCGCTACCAGGCGCTGCGGGACATGGAGGAAGCGCCCGTGCTGCCGACCGGCTACGCGGGGATGATCCTGCTGGCACTGTTCCCCCCGCTGTGGTACCGGACGATGGATCCGCGGGTGCTGGCCCACTTCGACGGCGACATGAGCCGGGCGAACATCCAGCCGAGCAAGCGCAACAAGGTGTTGGCGCGGTATCCGGTGCCGGAGACGGCGTGACCGCCCCACAACTGGGGCCGCAGACCGTGGACTGCCCCAGAACTGGGGTGCGCCCGGGTGGACGTTGCGGACGAACCGCGCAAACCGGGCCCAGAACTGGGGCCGACCCCCGTCCGGAACAGCTACTCGGCCCCAGTTGTGGGAACCGCCCCTCGGTAGCGTCAGCACCATGAGCCGCTACCGCTGCGACAGTTGCGACTACGTGTACGACGAGAAGGACGGCGACCCGCGCGAGGGGTTCCCACCCGGCACCGCGTGGAGCGAGGTCCCGGACGACTGGGCGTGCCCTGACTGCGGGGTCCGCGAGAAGATCGACTTCGTCGAGGCGTGAGTACCCGCGAGCGCATCCTCGACGCGGCCTGGCAGATCACCTCTGAACAGGGCTGGTCTGCCATCACCATGAGCCGACTCGGGGAGGCCGCCGGGGTGAGCCGACAGAGTGTCTACAACGAGTTCGGCACCAAGCAGCAGGTGGCCGAGGCGTTGGTCGCGCGGGAACTGCAGCGCTTCCTCGCTGCCGTCGACGCGGGTCTGGCACAGGGCGCGACCCCGGGTGAATCGGTGCAGCGCGGGGGGCGGGCAGTCCTGGACCTCGCCGCCGACAACCCGATGCTCAAGGCGACATTGAGCGCCGCCGCGGGCTCCCCCTCCCCGCTGCTCCCCCTGTTGACCTCGCAGTCGCTGCCGTTGATCCAGACCGCAACCGCCCGGGTCGAGGCGGGTCTGCTGGCCGCGCATCCCGAGGTCGCCGGGCCGCACCTCACACACGCCGTCGACACGATCGTGCGGGTGGTTCTCAGCCACGTGGTACAGCCCGGGCCGCCGCCGGACCTGCGCTGGCTGGGCGACCGCCTGCTGGGATGATCCCGGCCGAGGCGGCGGCGTGAGACATCGGCACCCCCGTTAGACATCCACGGCCGTATATGACCCCGGACTCAACCGGTGCAAGCAACGCGCTTTGTGTTCAGGCTACGTGTTGTTCGTCGAGGAAGAGCTCGTTGAGGCAGTCGGCGGGGGTACGTAGGCCCAGGGTGGGTCGTGGGCGGGCGTTGAGCTTCGCGGCGATCGTGTCGAGGTCTGCGGCGCTGAATTCGGACAGGTCGCCGCCTTTGGGTAGCCAGAACCGCAGCAGCCGATTGGTGTTCTCGTTGCTGCCTCGCTGCCAGGGTGAGGCCGGGTTGCAGAAGAAGACTGGCAGGTCCAGGGCGAGTTGGATGTCGGCGTAGCGGGCCATTTCGGTGCCCCGGTCGTAGGTGATCGAACGGCGCAGGTACGCGGGCAGCTTGCTCATCTGCTGGATCATCGCCGCGGCCACTTCGTCGGCGTCGTGTCCGTTGGGCAGGTGCAGTAGCACCACGAACCGGGTCGTGCGCTCGACCAGGGTGCCCACCGCTGAGCCGTTTGCCGCGCCCAGGATCAGGTCGGCCTCCCAATGCCCTGGCACCGCCCGGTCGGCGACCTCGGCCGGGCGGTCACTGATCTTGAACGCGTCCCGGTATGGGCTGTCCTGGCGTTTGGTGCCGCGTGTCTTGCGCTGCTTACGGCGCAGCGCCAACTTGCGGTACAAATCCTTGCGCAACTGGCCTCTGGACTGCACATACAGCGCCTTGTAGGGGCGTGTCAGATGTTCTGTGTAAGGGGTTCCTCGAGTGAAATGAGGAATGCGCATGGAACGGGTATCCGAACCTGGGGTGGCGGTGTCACCGTTAGGTGTGGTTGAGGAGTCGCGGTCTGCTCGTGAGGCGGTCGACGCGATGGTCGAGGCCGGGCTGCTGGATCAGCTGTTTGAGCAGATCGACGACGGCGGTTTGCAGTTGACCGGTGAGGGCGGCTTCCTGCCCGAGATGATCAAGGCGGTGCTGGAGCGAGGCCTGCAGGCCGAGTTGTCCGAACATCTGGGCTATGAGAAGGGCGACCCGGCTGGGCGGGGCTCGCCGAACTCCCGGAATGGCTCTACCCCGAAGACGTTGTCCAGCGAGGTCGGGCAGGTGCCGTTGGACACCCCGCGGGACCGGGCCGGCAGCTTCGATCCGCGGCTGGTCCCGAAAGGCGCCCGGCGGGTCGGCGGCCTGGACGAGATGATCATCAGTCTGTATGCCGGCGGGATGACGATCCGCGACATCCAGCATCATCTGGCCCGCACGATCGGCACCGAGTTGTCCCACGAAACCATCTCGAAGATCACCGACGCGGTGCTCGAAGAGGTCCGGGATTGGCAGTCCCGGCCGCTGGAGGAGATCTACCCGATCATCTACCTCGACGCCCTGGTCGTGAAGGTCCGCGACGGCCATCACGTGCGTAATCGCAGCGCCCATATCGCCGTCGGGGTGGACCTCGACGGGGTCAAGCACGTGCTGGGGATCTGGGTGCAGGCCACCGAAGGCGCGAAGTTCTGGGCCGGGGTCTGCGCTGAGCTGCGAAACCGCGGGATCCGGGACGTGCTGATCGTGTGCTGCGACGGGCTGACCGGATTCCCGGAGGCGATCGAGGCCACCTGGGACCAGGCCACCGTGCAGACCTGCACCGTGCACCTGATCCGCGCGTCGATGCGGTTCGTGTCCTACAGCGACCGCAAGAAGGTCGCCGCGGCACTGCGCCCGATCTACACCGCCCCGACCGCAGACGCGGCCGCGGCGGCTCTTGAGGCGTTCGAGGCCTCCGAGCTCGGAGGCAAGTACCCGGCCACGGTCGCGGCCTGGCGTAACGCCTGGGAACGGTTCATCCCGTTCCTGGCCTTCCCGCCCGAGCTGCGCAGGATCATCTACACGACCAACTCGATCGAGTCGCTGAACTACCAGCTGCGCAAAATCATCAAGAACCGCGGACACTTCCCCAACGACGACGCGGTGGTCAAACTGCTCTGGCTGGCCATCCGCAACATCGAGGACAAACGCGCCCGGGAACGAGCCAAAGAGAAAGGCCAACCCAAAGGCACCCGCAAGGCCCCCGGCCACCTGGTCGAAGGCCAAACCGTCCAAGGCTGGAAAGCCGCCCTCGGCGCCCTGGCCCTGACCTATCCAGACCGACTCGAGCCCTACATCAACTAAACAACGGAACCTGACTTACACAGAAAACTTGACAGGCTCCCTTGTAGATGGTTTCGTGGCTCACCCGGTCCATCTTCGCTGCACCCTCGGCGGCCAGCACTGCCGCGATCAACTGCGGTGACCAGCCGTCCTCCATCCATCCCTCGATCCGGCGGCACAACGCCGGGTTGGCGTGCAACTTGAACTGCTTAGGCCGGGCCCGGAAGACCGCGGCCACCAGATGCGCTACGTGCGGGTGGTACCGGCCGTCACGGGCCCGATGCCGCTGCAACTCCCGGCAGATCAACGACTTGTCACGGCCGATCAGTTTCCCGATCTGGGCATACGAAAGCCCCTCGGCCACACCGTTGGCGATCACCTTGCGGTCATGAATCGTCATCGGCCGCCGCTTGCCTCCTTGCCCAGGACAGGCCGGCATCGGACCGATCCCCACCCCGCCAGCGGCTCCCACACGAGGCTTCATCCCGTTCACGCATCTCATGGGCACAGCCTGCCGCCAAACCTTCACCCCCCACGGGCTTGTCCTACCGACCCACCGAGACGCCGCGTTCAACGACGCCCCAGCACACACCAGGGACAGGAACTCCTCACGCACTTCCCTGGCCACAGACCTGTCCATCCACACGCTCCTCTCACGAAGCGTTGCTTAGACCGGTTGACTCCGGGGACTAACCAACGTGCCGAGGACTAACCAACGTGCCCAGGACTAACCAACGTGCCCAGGACTAACCAGCCGCGCTCGGCGAGGCCCCCGCGCCCGCGCACCGACAGCCGGCGACCCGTGCGAGCAGGTCGTCGATCGCCCCGGTCGCCGTCCACACACTCACGTCGTTGGTCATCACCGCGTAGGTCAACAATTTTCCGTCCCGGTCGCTGACCAGACCGGCCAGCGTCGAGGTCCCCGTCAGCGTCCCGGTCTTCCCCGTCACGGCCCCCCGTGCCGCCCGCGCCGCCGGCGCCGAGAACCGTGCGGCGAGCGAGCCGTCGAACCCCGCCACGGGCAACCCCGTGTAGACGGGCCACAGGGTTGCGGGATCGGTCTGCATCGCCGCGTGCAACACCTCCAACAACTGGCGAGGCGTCACCCGGTTGCTGCGCGCCAGGCCACTGCCGTCCTCGAGCACGATGCCTGCGGTGTCGACGCCGAGGTCGGAGAGCACTCGCAGGGTGGCCTTCGCGCCCCCGGCGAACGTGGCCTCCCCGAGCACCTCGCGTCCCACCTGGTGGGCGAGTATGTCCGCTTCGGTGTTGTCGGAGACCAACAGCATGTGCTCGACGAGGTCGGCCATCGGTGGGGATTCGACCCGCGCGATCTCCTGTCCGCCCGCGGATCCCGGCACGGGCTCGCCGGTGACGCGGATCCCCCGCTGTTCGAGCAGTCGGGCAAAAGCCTGGGTGGCGGTCAACGGCGGGTCCTGGGAGCGCGGCGACGCCGGGGGGTTCAACCGTCCGCCGTCGGCCGACAGCGCGGTGATCGGCGCGACGACACCGATCGCCAGGAAGTCCTTCTTCCAGAACGGGGCCTCGCTCGGCGGCGAGAACAAGGAGGCGTCGTACCGCAGGCTCACCGACGTGATCCCCTCAGCGGAGAGGGATTCCGCAGTGAGGCGAGCCAACCGTGCCAGCGAGGCGTTCGCGTTGATCGTCCTCGGCACCGCCACCGTGGTCAGTTGAGGATCACCGCCCCCGACCAGCACGAGCCGCCGACCATCGCGTGTCACCGTGGTCGCGAAACGCGCTTCCGGACCGAACGTCTTCAACGCTGCCACCGCCGTGAGCATCTTCGTCGTGGACGCCGGCATCAACGCGGTGTCGGCGCCGCGGTCCACCTCGAGTTCCGACGGGCTGGCGAACGCGTCCACCGCCAGGCCCTTGACCGACCCGAGTGCGGGGTCGTTCCACATGCGGTCGATCCGCGCGTCGAGGCGGGTCCGATCCACCGGTCCGATCCCGTCCACGGGGGCGAGCACCTGGTAGTCCGGTGGCACATCGACGGTCGCTGCGGCACCGTGGACATGTATGAGGGCCGACAACAGGAGCGCGACACCGGCGATCCCGACAGGCTTCGGCACCCTCACGTGGTGAACACTAAGCCATAGCCGAGTGTCAGGAGTGACAGTGGAGTTCGACGTAACGATCGAGATCCCGGCCGGAAGCCGGAACAAGTATGAGGTCGACCACGAGACAGGCCGTCTCAAACTGGACCGGATGCTGTTCACATCAACCCGGTATCCGCACGACTACGGTTTCGTCGACAACACCCTCGGCGAGGACGGCGACCCCCTCGACGCGCTCGTTCTGCTCGAGGAGCCGACGTTCCCCGGGTGCCTCATCCGATGCCGCACGATCGGGATGTTCCGCATGACCGACGAGGCCGGCGGCGACGACAAATTGATCTGTGTGCCGGTCGCCGACCCCCGCCTCGAGCACCTGCGCGACATCTACCACATGGCCGAGTTCGACCGCCTCGAAGTCCAGCACTTCTTCGAGGTGTACAAGGACCTCGAGCCGGGCAAGTCCGTCGAGGGCGCGACCTGGGAAGGCCGCGAGGCCGCCGAGCGTGAGGTGCGCGCCTCGCAGGCACGCTTCCAGGAGGAGGGACACGGCGTGGCCAGCGGGCCGGCGCTGATGGACCCGGCCGCGGCGCCTGAGGAGGAGTAAGTCCCTCAGGTCACCGGCTCCGGCGTCCGATGATCACAGGGTGAGCACCCCCGCGCCGGACCCGATGCGCTTCGTGGTGGATGCGTTGGCCTCGCGCATGGGCGCCACCCGATGCGTGGTGTGGATGCCCGGCGAACAGGGTCTGCACGTGGTGGGTGCCATCGGGGTCGCCGCGGGGCCGGACCTCTCGCCCGACGATCTCATCGGGGCCTTCGGAGCCTCCCCCACGGTGGTCCGCTCGCCCGCCGATCCCGACCTGCCGCTGGTGGCGGTGGCCGCCGTCGTCAGCGACCGCCCGCTGGCCGAGGCGCAGCAGGACCTCGACGACGCCGCCCCCGTGCTGTCATTGGTGAGCCGCTCGGCCGAGGGAGTCCTGGAGGCGATCTCCGATCAGGCCGCCGTCCTCGACACCGCCGGGGTGATCGTGCGCGCGAACCGCGCGTGGCTGGAGGTGCCGGCCGCCCACCGCGCGGCCGTGGAACGCAGCCCGGTGGGCACCCACTACCCGGCGGCGCTCGCCGGCCAGGATTCCCGCCCGGCGCAGATCGCGGCCGACGGCATCCGTTCCGTGCTGGCCGGGGCTTTGCCCGGCTTCCAGTCCGAGTACGACGTCGCCGCTGCCGAGCGCTCCTACAGCCTGCAGGTGGACCCGCTGCCCGAGGGCGGCGCGGTCGTGCGTCACGTCGACATCTCGTTCCGCAAACACCTGCAGCGCCAGCTCGCCCACCGCGCGACCCACGACACCCTGACCGGACTTCCTAACCGGATGGTGATGGCCGACCGCCTCGGCCAGGCCCTGATCCGGGCAGCACGAACCCACAATTGCGTCGCGCTGCTCTTCTGCGACGTGGACCGGTTCAAACAGATCAACGACACACAGGGCCATGCAGTGGGCGATCAGGTCCTCGTGGCGATCGCACGACGCCTACAGAACTGCGTACGGCAGTCCGACGTGGTCGCCCGGTTCGGCGGTGACGAGTTCGTGGTGATGCTCGAGGACATCGACGACGAGCAGGTCGCCGAGCGCCGGGCGAAGGACCTGCAGACGGCCGCCACCCATCCCATCGTCGTCGACGGCCGACCACTGGGATTCGGGTTGAGCATCGGCATCGCACTGCACGGTGGCACGAGCACACCGGATGGCGGTGAGATCGCGACCCTGCTCGCCGATTCCGATGCCGCCATGTACGCGGCCAAACTCGCCGGACGCGGCACCGTCCACGTCTTCGAGACCGCTGACCGCGACACCAAACAGGATCCGGCAACCATCGCGCCGGCACTGCGCACCGCCGCCCTCAACGACGAGATCCGGATGATGGTGCAGCCGATCGTCGACCTCGCGGATGAACGGGTGAGTAGCTTCGAGTCCCTGGTCCGGTGGGACCTCCCAGAGGTTGGTCGCCTGTCGCCCGCGGACTTCCTGCAGACCGCCGAGGAGACCGGGGCGATCGTCGAGATCGGGCACAGCATCCTGCGCCAGACCCTCGACTTCGCGCGGGGCTTGCCGGACCAGATGAGCGTCTCGGTCAACGTGTCCTGGACCGAACTGGCCCAGGAGGACTATCCCGACCTGGTGCTGACCGCACTGGCCAATGCGGGGATCGCACCGGAGCGACTGTCACTGGAGATCCTGCTTCCCGCGACAGCCGACCACGCCGCACTGGCACGGCTGCACCGCCTGCGGGAGGCCGGCGTCGGTGTCACGCTCGACGCCTTCGGCCGGCAGCCGGTGGAACTGAAGATGTTGCCCTACGTACGGGCGACGACCCTCAAGGTCGACCGTGCATTGACCGCCTACACGACCGGCCCCCAGGGCGCCGGACGGATGCTCGCGGGCGTGGTGGGCCTGGCGAACCGTCTCGGCCTGGCCTGCATCGCCGAGGGCATCGAGACCCTGGAGCAGGCGCAGGCCGCTGCGGAACTGGGGTTCACGCGCGGTCAAGGGTTCTACTACGGAAAACCGATCGACCCGACCGAGGTGGATCTCAGCGCGATGCGGTGAGGAGATCCCCCACACCGGACAGTCGCCCCAAGTTCTGCAGAACCCCCACCACGATCAGCAACTGCCCGACGATGTAGGTCGGCATGATCAGCGATCCTGCGGCGTCGGGCAGCAGGTCGGTGACCCCGGTGAGAGCGATGAGGCTGTCGGAGAGCAGGAAGAGGATGGCACCGACCGCCGTGCTCGGGGAGACACCGGTGGCCAGCACCGCCATGGTGACCAGCGCGGCGGCATAGACGACGATCGGCACGGCCAGACCCCCGAGATCGGGCAGCAGCAGTGCGAGCAGCACCGCGCCGTAGAGCAGGTACGGCAACACCAGCCATGGCCTCGTCCGCAGCGGCCCCAGCGCGGCGTAGGGACGGAAGCCCACGATGTAGCAGATCTGCGCCCCTAGGAACGCCGCAACACCGAGGACGAAGAACAGGTCACCGTCACCGATGAGCAGCAGATCCCCGACCCAGGAGAAGACCAGCGCCGCCGTCACCCACCGGACCAACCGGTGTTCCAGTCCGTCGAGACACGCGGTGAAGTACGCCAGCAGCAGCGGCATCAACAGCGCCTTCGTCCCCACATTCACGACGGTCGCTTCAAGCAGTCCGGAGGCGATGTTCACCAGCGACACCACGACATAGGCCAGGAGCCAGGCTCTGGCGGTGCGCCGACCGAACATGCTGGCAGTGTGGCAGGTCGAGCGGGCCGACACGTACAGTTCATGACCGTGGCGCAGCGAAAAGTCGTCAGTGACGGCAGCCAGATGAACGTGCGGACCAACCGCCTCGGACTGCTCAGCATCCATGCGACAGCACCCGTGATCGACGGCGAGGTATCCGAGTCCGCCTTGAACTTCACTGTGCGCATCGATCAGGTCGTCACCGGAAACCCACTGCTCGACCCCGAGCTGCACGCGTTGATCCGCGAGATCACCCGCGGGATCCTGACCTACTCCGGACAGCGTAACGGCGACGCGTTCGACGGTCAGGCCACGGCCGGCAGCCTCATCGTCCCCCTCACTTTGAACACGAGCGGCACAGGCCCACTCGAGGTCTCAGGTTCCTCGCAGTTCTCCGACGTCCACGTGCCCTTGCCGGGACTCGGCCACATCAAGCACCTGGTCGTCGATATCGACGGAAGGCTGCACGTGGAGTGACATTCCTTTCGGTGAAAATGTGGCACCTCACGTGTCACTTCTTCACCGAAAGCCGCCGCAAGGGTCTCCACCCACACGCTCAGCCGTACATGACCTGGGTCTGCTCGCTGTACGCGACCGGCACACCGTCGCGGACCAGCATCCCGGTCACGGTCGACAGCGGCCCACTGCGCCAGGTCGCCTCTTCCCGCAGCCACGACCACTGCTCGCCGTCGCAGGAATCGACGTCGCCGTGGAAATGCACGTGCCAGCGCACCGAACTCGCCGAGACCGGTTTGGAGACGAGCGCCATCACCGGCGGCGGCCAGGCGTCGAGGTGGCTGAGCAGCGCCGCGACCCCACGGGCCGGGCCGATGTTGCGCACCCATCCGCCGGCCACCGCCCGCGAGGACCCACTCATCGGGAAGTCCCCCTCGCCGTAGCGGACGGACATGTTCTGCAGGAACTCCGGGGTGACGCCGTCGATGCGCGGAATCTCGATGGCGTCGTGGAATGACCGCTCGGGCTCCGGCAGTTCCGGGACGTGGTCGAAGGGACCCTCCCCCGGGTCGGCGAGCAGGAACCGGCCGATCGCACTGGGCTTGCCGTCCTTCTCCAGCGTGACCCCGAGGTGTGTCATGTTCTTGCCGGCGCGGCGGCCGTCGATGCGCAGGTGGACCTCCCCCGGCGGCACCGGCTCGATGAAGTACACGTCGACGCTGCGCACCGAGCGCTCATCGGCGGCCTGCGCAGCCCGGACCAGATACCCGGCGACCAGCCCGCCGTAGGTCGTGCGCCCCTGACCCCATCCATCAGGCACGTGCGCGGACCATCCACCAGGTTCCGTGTGCAGGGTCAGCGCCGTTTCAAGATCCACCATGAGATCAGTCTCGCGCGCCACCCGGCTCAGGACTCCAGCAGCCCGCGTTCCCGTGCTCGCGCGAGGGCATCGTCGCGGTTTCCGGCGTGCAGTTTCGCGTACAACCGGCGGAGCCGGGTCTTGACCGTGTTCACGGAGATCCCGAGGCTGTCGGCGATGTCGGCGTTGCGCGCGCGGGTGGGAAGGAACGCCAGCAACTGCAGTTCCCCCCGGCTCAGCGAGGTGTCAAGCTCGCGCACCCGCGGCTCGACGTCATCGGCCGGCCGAGACTTCAGCAGCCACAGAAGGTCGTCATCCTGATACTCACGTGCGGTGTCGCGGGCGAACTCGAGCACGTCCTCCATGGGTGGGGAGAGCAACTGTCCGATTCCGTTCGCGGCAGCGATGGACGCCGCCTTGCGCAGGTGCCCCTGTGCCATCCGCCGGCTGGAGTGCAGGTGCAGGCAGGCCAGCAGCAGGTGCCGCAGTGACTCCACGCGCGGGTTCTGACCACGCACACCCTCCAGGGTCCTGCGGGCCAGCGCCGGCTGCCGGGTGAGCCCGGCACGCGCCCACAGCAGCGAGCGCAGATCCCCGGGCGGCAGACCGCGGATGAGTCGCTCCGCGCGCACAGGGTCCCCCGCGAGCAGGTGAGCCAGTGCCTGCGCCTGGTTCAGCGGCACGAGCATTCCGGTGTCAGGGGTGTCCGCAGTGGCCAAAGCCCGCGCCTGGGTCAGGGCCCGCAGGGCGCCCGGGTAGTCCCCCCGCAGCGTGTTCGCTCGCCCCACCGTCAGCCACGCCCACGCCGCCTCCGACAGGTTGCCGATGGCCTCCGAGTGTTCCGCAATGGTGCTCGCCTGCTCCACCGCCTCGCTGAAGTTGCCACGCTCCATCTCGACGCATGCCGCGGCCTGCAACGGCATGAAGTGGGACAACCGAGTCTCGTCGATCTCCATGCGCAGCGCCCATCGCCTCGCCGCCTCCACATGGACGGCCGCCCGCGTGACATAGCCGTTCTCGAAAGCCACCTGCGCGCGCAGACCCGCCAGACGCAGTTCCCGGATGATGTCGTTGGTGAAGGGCCGGTCCTCGAACGCCTGCAGAAGTCGGTGGGCCGCCTCGTACTGTCCGCACAGAAGCATGCCCCGCACCGTCACCAACGGAGCCAATTGTGTGGCATCACTGGTCACCAGGGCTTCGGAGTACGGCGCCAGCGCCCGGCGGCCCGCAGAGATCATCGTGGCCGTATCGGCGTGGAAGCCGGCGAGGTAGCCGCGCAGTAGTGCTTCGTCGGCGTACCACGAGTCGTCCGCCAACGCGGGGTCCCGGTCCGCGGCTTCTCTGCGCGCGGCGAGTTCGGCACCGATCAACGCCAGCGTCGCGTCGGCGCCACGAATGTCATAGGACAGCGCCTGCCCCCAGCCCACCCGGATGAGGTGCCCGATCCGGTCGTGATAGCCCGCACCGATCTGGTCGTACCACTGCAGGATCTCGTCGGCCCGACCCTTCGCGAACAACTCCGACTCGTGGTGGGTGAGGAACCTGCCAGCGTCCTCGGAACGACCCGAGGCGACCAAGTGGTGCATAGCCCGGGGGACGTCGTCAGAGGCCATGAACCATTCGGCCGCCGCCGAATGGGCCGCGACCCGGCCCGCGTACGAGTACTGCATCAACAGTGCGGTGAGCAGCGGATGCCGCACCCACCAGCGCCCCGAGTGTCCCTCCGGCGCCGGGGCCGGCCGCACGAAGGCATGCGCGGTCTCGAGTTCCAGCAATTGCTCGGCGGCGTTCGGGTCCCCTGTGACAGCCGCTGCCGGACCCGCTGCGAGTTCGGCCAGGACCGTCGTGGCGATCAGGAAGTCGCGGCGGTGTGGAGGCAGTTCGGCGAACCATGCGCCCAGCAGTTCGACGGCGATTTCATCCGTGCGCCACTGCCGCGCCACCCGCATCTGCGACGCGCCGGCCACGAGCGCCGCAGCCCAGCCGTCGGCACCCGTGATGACCGTCTCCGCGTCCTCGATGTCCACCGACGGCACGATCGCTTGGATCAGGGCGAACGCCTCGTCGGCGGTGAACGCCAGGTCCTGCTCATCCAGAGCCGTGACCCTCGCGAACGGCCCGATCCTGCAGTGTGTGCTGATCGCCAACCGGACGGATGCGGGCAGGCGCTGCACGAGCATCCTGAGGTCCCTGGTCAGCTCGAGGTGGATGTCGGGATCCAACCCGTCGAGGATCACCCAGTCACCCTGATGGGTGGTCAACGCCGCGAGTAGATCATCCAGGTCCGGGCCGTCGGCCCCGAGTGCTGCGGCAAGGAGTCCACGGGCCTGCTCGTCGGTGACGGTCGCGTCCAGTGCCACCCAGGCGCATCGCCGGGATCGCATGGCCTGCCCCAGCGCAGTGGTGGCCCCGTAACCTGGCGCGCACGTGATCACGCAGGTCTCCCCCGGCGGCGTCGCGAGGATCTTCTCGTCCACGCGTGGTCGCTGCACCAGAGCGGCCGCGAGGGGCGGCGCCTGCAGGCGGAACACGGGCACGTTGAGGGTCATGTCCTTCCAGAATATGGCGCCAGCGCAGAAGCGGGTCATCCCTCGGGAGTGACGTGACTCGCGGATCGACGCATTTCCTCTAGCCTCAACACGTACCGGAAGTAGCGAGGAGAGCAATGGATCTGCAACAGGCACCCAAGACCGCCAAACAGGTGCAGGCGTTCTTCAGTACACCCCGACCGAGCCGCCAGCAGCGGCACGCGGAGGGCGAGGGCCTGCGGGCACAGGTTCCACTGGAGTCCATGGCGGATCTGCCCTCCGAACGGGGGGACGCCCTCGCGCTACTGACCAGCCAGGAGAAGGACCGGCTCCCGGACCTGATCCGACTTCGTCATGAGCGCATGACCACCGACCCGTTCGCCTTCCTGCGGGGCGCGGCGCTGGTGATGGCCGACGACCTCAGCCGCACCCCGAACTCCGGGATCAGCGTGCAGCTGTGCGGTGACGCGCACGTGGCGAACTTCGGCATGTTCGCCTCGCCGGAACGCGACCTCGTATTCGATCTCAACGACTTCGACGAGACCCTTCCCGGGCCCTTCGAGTGGGATGTCAAGCGCCTTGCCGCGAGCCTCGTGGTCGCAGGCCATGCCAACGGCCACAAGCCGAAGCAGATCCGGAAAGCGGCGCGCGAGGCTGTCAGCAAATACCGCGAGACGATGGCGCAGTTGGCGACCATGCGCACATTGGACGTCTGGTACGCCACCGTGAACTTCGCCGAACTCCTTAAGGCGGTCCGCCAGACGTCCCTCGGGAAGGCCGCGGAGAAGGCGGGGAAGAAGGCCGGCAGGCGCACCGGCGACAGTGCCGTGGCCAAACTGACCGAGGTGGTCGATGGGAAGCGGCAGTTCCGTCCGGACCCGCCCCTTGTCGTGCGGGTCCCTGACGAGGATCGCGAGCGGGTCGAACGGGACTTCGCCGAGATCTACGCCAGGTATCTGGCGACCCTTCCGCCGGACCGCATCGCGCTGCTCATGCAGTTCTCCTACCTCGACATCGCCCACAAAGTCGTCGGCGTCGGCAGCGTGGGGACCCGCGCGATCGCCGTTCTTCTGGAGTCCGGCGACAAGGATCCGCTGATCCTGCAATTCAAGCAGGCGGGGCAGTCGGTGTTGGAGAACTACCTCACACCCAGCAACTTCAGCGAGTCGGGCAAGCGGGTGGTCGTGGGCCAACGAGTGATGCAAACAGTCGGGGACCCGTTCCTCGGATGGTGCCGCAGTACCGGTGACCACCCCTTCGACTTCTACGGCCGGCAGCTGCGTGACATGAAGGGGTCCATCGAGACCGTCGGCTTGAGCCCGGACGCCCTGCAGGTGTACGCCCGTATCTGCGGCGCGGTGCTGGCACGCGCACATGCTCGTGGTGGGGACCCTTCGAAGATCACCGGCTACCTCGGTGAGGAGGCCACCTTCGATGAGGCGGTCGCAGACTTCGCCATGGGCTACGCCGACCTCAATGAGCGGGACTACGAGGCACTCAAGGCCACTTTGGCCTGATGGCACTGTTCACCAAACCGGCCGAGGGGACCGGGAAGTTCGCGGCGATCCTGCTCGTGGCGATCATGATCCCCTCGGCGGTGGCCACGGCGATCGGCGGCACCCAGGCGGGCATGGCCTTCGGGCTGGCGGCCGGGTTCACCATGGCGGTGGCGCCGTTCGCCGGGACCCGCCAGGCACTGGGCTCCGCCGTGATCGCCGCCGGTTTGGCCGCCGCGGCCTCCTGGGCCGACGAGCGGGCGTGGGCGATCGCCGCCCTGATGCTCGTGGCCGCCGCACTGCAGGCGGTGACCAACCAGTTCTCCGCCGGTCTGATGACCCTGGCACCGATCATTGTCATCCTGTTCGGTCCCGCCTCCCTGCAGTTCACCCCGGCGGCGGCGTTCGGCTATGTGCTGGCCGGCGGGGTGTTCGGCTGGCTGCTGGTCCGGGTGCTGAAGTTCACCGCCGATCGCCGGCCCGTGCCCGCCGAGGTGGCATGGCGTCATGCCGTGGTCGTGGGGGTGCTCTCCGCAGTGGCCATGTACTGGACGGTCGCGAACTCCATCCCCCACGGCTACTGGATCGCGGTCACGCTGGTGGTGGCGTTGCGGCCACTGCCCGAGGAACGGGCCGACACCCTGCGCGGCCGACTCCTCGGCACCCTGCTCGGCGCGCTCATCGCGTTCCTGGTGATCGTCGCCCTGCCCACTCTGCTGGCGGCGCTGGTCGCGGCCGTCTGCCTCTACTGGCTCGCGGTCTACTCGATGAGCGGCAACTACTTCATGCAGACCCTTTTCCTCACCCCGATGTTGCTGATCTTCGCCACACTCGGCGACGAGGAGAAGGGCCTGGTCTACACCGGCGAGCGGGTCTTCTTCACCATCGTCGGGGTGGCCGTCGGCGTGGTCGCCGCCATCGTGCTGGACAGGTGGGACAAGGTGGCCGCTGACCGGGTGGCGTGACGCGCAGGAATACCCCGTACGCGTATGGTGTTTTCACGACGACGGAGGTCACTGATGCAGTTCGATGACGAGGCGAAGAAGGCCCAGGTCCACCGCCTGCGCCGGATCGAGGGCCAGGTGCGCGGCCTGCAACGGCTGATCGAGAGCGACAGCGACTGTGTCGACGTGCTCACCCAGGTGTCGGCCACTACCCGGGCCCTGGAGTCGTTCGCGATCCAACTCGTCGAGCAGCATCTGCAGACCTGCGTGCGGGAGGCCAGTGAGAACGGCGTCGACCCGCAGGAGAAGGTGTCCGAGATCACGGCGGCAATCGCCAGATTGGTGCGGTCATGAGTGAGCAGTTGAAGGTTCAGGGCATGACGTGTGGGCACTGCGCCCATGCGGTGACCGAGGAGCTCGGGGCGCTCGAGGGCGTGACCTCGGTGTCCGTCGACCTGGTCCCGGATGGGGTCTCGACGGTGACTGTGGAGGCCGCAGGACCGCTGGACCAGAACGCGGTGCGCGCGGCCCTCAGCGAGGCCGGCGACTACCACCTGGTCTGAGCCCACAACTGGGGCCGACAGCGGTCCCAGGCCCCAGTTATGGGGTGAGCAGGACGTGACACCCACGGGCAAGGGCGACAATTCGGGCCCACAACTGGGGCGTGGCGACCCGTCCATCTCTGCGCAGGCCCCAGTTATGGGGTGCGCACCAAGAGTTACAGTGGCGGCGTGAACAGGTCGTTGGTCTTCATCCACGGCCGATGGGCGCAGAGCGGCGACTGGGTAGGTGCCATCAACACCGGCCTCGAGTCCGCGGGCCGGGACCAGCTGACCGAGGACGTCGACATCGTCGAGGTCGACTACGCCGATGTGCTCCATGACGTGCTCGCCTCGATGCCCGAGCGGGAAATCGAAGTCACCGAGCCCTCTCCGAACTACCACCGTCACCAACGCATGGTGCGCCTGTCCATGCACCCGTTCACCACCCGGCCGACGAGCCCCTACGACTTCTTCCCCAAGGAGTGGGTCACGCGGTTCCTCATGAGCCGGATGCCGGAGATCCAGCGGTACCGCGCGAACCCACAGGTGCGCGCTGCGGTGCGGGCGAGTTGCCTCGAGCAGCTGCCGAAGGGCGACCTGCTGATCGTGGGGCACAGCCTCGGCGCAGTCGTCGCCTACGACCTGCTGCACTACCTGCCGAAGGACACCCACGTTGAGCTGCTGCTCACGATCGGCAGCCCGATGGCGCGACGGCCGTGGCGCGAGACGTTGCAGGAGTTCCGGGGCCGCTTCCCGACCAGCACCGTGACCACCTGGGTGAATCTCGTCAACAAGGGCGACTGGGTGACGGCCGGGGACGGGATCCACCTCTGGTACCCGCAGGCCATCGACACGTTCGCCAGCCTGGGCCTCGGAATGCACGGCGAGACCCACTACCTCGCGAGCCAGCCCGCTGGGGTCGCGATCGGCGACGCCCTCACCCGCGCACAGACCCGAACCCACCGATGAGGGTCGCCGCGCTGGGGATCGACTGCTCGGACCCCGACACCACGTGGCACACGGTCACGCAGATCCCCGAGGTCGACCTGGTGGTTCTGCCGGAGTTGGCGTTCATGCCGTGGCTGTGCGCCACGCGGGAGGTCGATCCGGTCGCCTGGGCCCGCGCCGCCGAGGAGCAGCACCTCGAGCGCCTGGCCGACATCCCCGCCAGGGTGGTCGTCGGCACGCGTGCCAACGGGCGGCTCAACGAGGCGTTCGCCTTCACCGCCGACACCGGCTTGCAGGTCCTGCACCAGAAGACCTATCTGCCCGACGAGGAGGGATTCTGGGAGGCGAGTTGGTACGACCGCGGCCCGGTTTCCTTCCAGGTGATCGATACCCCGGCCGGTCGGGTCGGGACGAGCGTGTGCACCGAGATGTGGTTCACCCAGCACGCCTTCGCCGGCGCGGACATCATCGCCGTGCCGCGGGCCACCCCCATCGAGACCACCGAGAAATGGCTGGCCGGCGGGATGGCCCACGCGGTGACCTCTGGGGCCTTCTGCGTCTCCAGCAACCGCTCGGAGGCCGTGTCAGGGACGACCATGGGCGGCGCCGGATGGATCGCCGACCCGGACGGCACCATGCTGGCGGTGACCTCGGCCGTGCAGCCGGTCATCGTCGCCGACCTCGACCTCGAGGTCGCCCGGACCGCGAAGTCCACCTACCCGCGCTACGTGGAGCGGTGACGCCCAGACACCCACACCCCCGGCCCACCACCTGTGGGCGCCCGGTCGGCCGCTGTTCGCGTACCCACCCCCGGTACTTCACCCAATGACCTACGAAGGGTTGCCTTGCGCGGCAGAATGGGACCCATGACGGAAAAGATGGTGTACGCGTTCTCTGAAGGCAACAAGGACCTCAAGGACCTGCTTGGCGGCAAGGGTGCCAACCTCGCCGAGATGACGAATCTGGGGCTGCCGGTGCCGCCGGGGTTCACCATCACCACTGAGGCCTGTCGTGACTACCTCGTCACCGGCGCCATGTCGAAAGATCTGCTCTCGCAGGTGCGCTCGAGCCTCGACGCGCTCGAGGAACAGATGGGCCGCACGCTCGGCGACCCCGAGAACCCCCTACTGCTCTCAGTGCGGTCGGGCGCCAAGTTCTCCATGCCGGGGATGATGGAGACGGTCCTCAACATCGGTCTCAACGACGAGTCCGTCCACGGCCTCGCCGCCCAGTCCGGCAACGACCGGTTCGCCTGGGACTCCTACCGCCGGCTCATCCAGATGTTCGGCAAGACCGTGCTCGACCTCGACGGTGAACTGTTCGCCGATGCCCTGGCCGAGGTCATGGTCGAGTCGGGCGTCAGCTCCGACGTCCAGATCCCCGCCGACGCACTGAAGGGTCTCGTGAAGCGCTACGAGGACATCATCACCAGCCACGGCATGCACTTCCCGCAGGATCCGCGCGACCAACTGCTCGGCGCCATCGAAGCCGTCTTCCGTTCCTGGAACACCCCGCGCGCCCAGCTGTACCGCCGCCAGGAGCGCATCCCGAACGACCTCGGCACGGCGGTCAACGTGCAGGCGATGGTCTTCGGCAACTCCGGCGAGCACTCCGGCACCGGGGTGGCGTTCACCCGCGACCCGGCCACCGGTGCGCCCGGCGTGTACGGCGACTACCTGGAATCGGAGATCGGAAGAGCACACGTCTGAACTC
>CALFYG010000278.1 GCA_937952095.1 uncultured Micrococcales bacterium
GCCCGACGGCACCGACTACACCTCCATGCGGCGCTATCTCAAGGAATTCCTGATGGACCGCCGGGTGATCGAATGGTCGCCCTGGTTCTGGTATCCGATCCTGTTCGGCATCGTGCTCAACAAGCGCCCGCAGAAGGTCGGCAAGGCCTATGAGGAAATCTGGAACAAGGACAAGGACGAGAGCTACCTGCGCACCTATACGCGCAGTCAGGCGGCACACATGGCCGAAGCGCTCAAGGACTACCCCAATGTCGTCGTCGACTGGGGCATGCGCTACGGCCAGCCGTCCATCGCCAGCGGCATCGACGCCCTGCACGCCAAGGGCTGCGAAAAGATCCTGCTCTTCCCGCTCTATCCGCAATATGCCGCCTCGACGACCGCAACCGTCAACGACAAGGCCTTCGACAAGACGCCGACTTCCATCCAGGTGATGTGGGATCCGGCGCAGTACGACATCCAGCAGGACTTCTTCGCCACGCAGGACAAGGGTCGTGCGGAAGTACGGCGGATGGAGGACAGGATCCGTGCCATCGCCGGGGTCCAGGGACTCGGTTTCGTGGTGTCCGTCGGCCAGCCCCTGCCCAAGGACCTCGACTACCTGACGGCGATAGCCATCGATGACCTTGTGGATGCGATGGAGTGGTTGGGGGCGACCCGGAACGGGGCGTACGGACCGTTGGATCGCAAGACGGCGCGCGGGCAGTCCTACTCTCTCGTGGGGTACGGCGTTGGCCCTGGAGTGGAGAGCACTCATCAGACGCGGCCCGCACTCGCAGGAGCTCCGAAGAGCGCATGTGTGAAGGCGAAGAAGCGCGCGAAGACACCCAAGGCCAAGAAGCGCGCACGCAAGCAGTGCCGCAAGGGATCCTCCCTGCAGGGCGAGTCACGTTTGAAGGCCTTACCGCGTGCGCTTCGCGACGGCGCGAACAACGCGGGCGTCGCTGGGTGGCTCAGCCGCGATTCCCATTGGCGGTACGCCCCGACCGTCACCCTCGACGGCGACGTCGACCCGGACATGCCCGCGGTGACTGTGTTGTACAGCAAGCCCGGTGCGTGGCCCGGCGACAATGATGACGACTTCAGTCGTGCGATCTCGGACCTCGGCAAGCAGGCGAACCTCGGCAAGGATCCGCGTGCCCAGTACTGGACCCAGGCGTACAGCGCCGAGTACTGGAGCAACCGGCTCGAGGACGTCCGACAGGCCAAGTATCAGAACTCATTCTCGTACTCCGCGAAGACCTTCGAGTCCGCACAGGACCAGTTGGTCAAGGAGATCAAGTGGGTGCGCGAGACGTACGGGTACTACGCGAAACTCGCGAAACCGTACGAATCCGCCGGACTGCAGACCTGGGCGAAGATGACGGCGGTGGCCGACAGCATCGACAAGAGCCTTGAGGTGCCCAACGCGCAGAAGGTCGCCGCGAACGTTATGACGATCACGCGCGCGGCCGCTGAACTCGTGGGTGAGTTCCCGGGTGTCGGCAAAGCGGTGAGTGTCGCCATGGCCTCGTTCGACCTCGCCGCAGAGATCGCTGAGGTCGGGGCGGGAGAGGGTCTCGACGACGACTACAGCGCCAAGGTGGCAGAACTCGGCGAGAAGACCGCCGACCGGCTCGATGAGGCGACCACCACAGTGGGCACGACATTCCCGCGGATCGTGGTGTCGGACTACGCGAAGCTCAAGCGGGTCGGGCAGTGCGCGGGGACCTCGGATGCCTGTCCAGACGTCAACGACTGGTTGATCACCCCCGAGGGGTTGAAGGAGACCAGTGAGCAGTTCCGCACGTCGATGTCGGTGATGTTCTACCAGTCCTTGATGCCGGCGAAATACCGCGCGTTCTACATGGGCGCTGGACCGCGCAAGCAGGTCAACAGCGCCATCTGCGACATGAACCTCAAAGACATCGTCAACGGCTTCAAGCCGTGGAAGGACGCGCCGGCGCGGGCCTCGGTGCCGATCCGCCGGTACGCGTCGAACCTCGCCAGCGACGACGGTCTCTACAACATCGTCGCGTTCGGCGCCACGAAGAACGACTACGAGTTGTTCAACGAGTTGTCGTACCCCTCGGCGGGCTCTCTGGCCCCGCTGTTCGGTGACGGAAAGGATCAACTTGGAGTCGATCCCGAAGCGTTCGTGAACTCGGCGTGGAAGACGAGGGCCAACGGCAACAAGTGGTGTGTGTGGGACAAGAACTCGGCGTCCGCGAAGAAGGACACGCTGGAGCCGCCCGCGCAGAAGACCACACTGGGCCACGGGTTCGTCAAGGACGTCAAGGCGCGGGTCATCAACGACACCGGACACACCATTTGGGTGGCGAAGTACCTCGAGCCGAACGACACTCGCAACTGGCAGGAACTCGGCCACGGTGAGCACTTCGACGTCAACAGTGACGGCTGGCTGCCCACGATGGTCCGGGTAGGGGTGATGTTCGAGAATCCCAAGACCCGCAATCCTGCGGACTGGCAGGACGAACTGCAGTTCATCAACCCCGTCGGTACCCCGTACGTGTGGCACGAGCGCACTGATGCCTGGTCTCACTTCTGGGCCCTCGACGAGAAGGCCGCCCGGGGCTCGAGCGGATGGAAGGACTTCTCCTACCAGAGCAACGGCTACCCGTACAACCTCTGGATGAAGCGCGACCAGGACGACCCGTACTACAAGTACTTCACCGTCGCCTTCAGCCTGCGGTCGAGTTCACCGCTGCCGCCCCCGGGTCCTCCGTGGGACTGATTCTTCAGTTGCCGCCGGGTAAACCGGCGGTGAATGGAGGATGATGCAGCCATGCGGTTGCCGGTGCTGGAGTGGATCAGGTCCTACCCAGCCCGTTACCTCGGCGCCGACGTCATGGCCGGCATCGTGGTTGCCGCCCTGGCGATGCCGCAGTCACTGGGTTACGCGGGGATCGCCGGAGTCCCCGTGCTCGTCGGTCTCTACTCGATCCCGCTCGCGCTGATCGCCTACGCGATCTTCGGATCCTCACCGCGCCTCGTGGTGGGTCCGGTGTCGACGGTCTCGGTGCTGTCGGGGTCGTTGATCGCCGACATCTCCGGGGGAGATCCAGCGAAGGCGGTCGCCCTCACCTCGGCGTTGGCCCTGTCCGCCGGCGTGATCCTGATCCTCGGGGGTTTGCTCAAGTTGGGCTGGGCCGCCGAGTTCATGTCGCGGCCGATCGTCACGGGATTCGTGTTCGGGCTGGTGCTGCTGATCATCATCGGAGAGATACCCAACCTGCTTGGGATGCCTGCTGAGCAGGGCGACGTGTTCCGGCGCTTGTGGTCGATCATCACGTCCCTGGGCGAGATCCAACCGCTGACCGCCGCTGTCGGGCTCACCGCCCTGGCGATCCTGTTCCTCGGGGCCCGATTCCTTCCGCGCGTCCCGTGGGGCCTGTTGGTGCTGATCGGCGCGATCGCGCTGTCCTCGCTCTGGGATCTTTCAGCGCGCGGGGTGAAGACAGTGGGGGAGGTGCCGACTGGTCTGCCGCCGGTCGGGTTGCCGGGCATCGCGATCAGCGACCTCGGCCCGGTCGTCACCGGGGGGATCGCTCTGGCGATGGTGGGGTTGGCCGAGGGTCTGTCGGCCGCGCGGCTGTTGGCGGCCAACGGTGGCTACCGGGTCGACACCGATCAGGAACTCATCGCGACCGGTGCGGCGAACCTCGGGTCCGGCGTGTTCGGCGGCATGGGTGTGGCCGGGTCGCTGTCCAAGACCGCTGCGGCGGAACGGGCGGGGTCCAAGACCCAGATCACCGGGGTGGCGGCCGCTCTGATCGTCCTGCTCGCGATCGTGTCGTTGGCCGGTGCACTCTCGCCGTTGCCGAAGGCGGTGCTCTCGGCGATCGTCATCCAGGCGGTCTGGGGTCTCATGGATGTTGCCGCCCTGAGGCGTTACAAGCAGGTGCGCCGCAACGACTTCACCTCCTCGCTGGCCGCGCTGGTGGGGGTGCTGCAGTTCGGACCGCTCTACGGATTGCTCACCGCGATCGGCTTGGCTGTGCTCGGCCTGGTGTACCGCTCCAGCCAGATCGACATGGAGATCATGGGCAAGGTCCCGGACGAGAAGGCCGCCTGGGGCAGCATCCGCAACCATCCTGAGCGCATGACCTACGACGGTGTGTTGGTCATCCGTCTGGACGCCCCGCTGTTCTGGGCCAACGCAGCCCAGATCGCGGACGGGGTTTTGGCTGAGGTACACGCGGCCGAGGACATCCATGCCGTCCTGCTCGACCTTGAGGCGACCAGCCAACTGGACACCACCAGCGTCGACGCCCTCGAACTCATCCGCACCCGGCTCGAGGAACGGGGGGTGGAGTTGTACCTGGTCCGGGTCTTCTACCAGGCCCGGCAGGTCCTGGGCAGGTCGGGTTTCATCGAACGGCTCGGGGAGGCTCGGATGTACCACTCCATCTCCGCCGGGGTCCGCGCTGCGCGCAAGGACCTCGGGATCAACGGCAAAGCGCACCCACAGGATGTGGGCGAAGACGAGGACCTCGACGAGAGCATCGCCGTGGAGCAGGAGAGCGCCGGCGGGTACACGGATCTGCAGGAGGAACGCCGCCGGTGGTGGCAGTGATCAGGGTGCGCCCGATTGCGACGTTGTTGTCGCCTCGAACCGCCGTGTGCGACGTTGTTGTCGCCCAGGGGGCCTGAATCCGGCAACAACGTCGCAAATGGGCGCGGAGCCCGGCAACAACGTCGCAATCGGGCAGCGGGCAGGCGCCCAGGATCAGCTGACCGGCGGCGTGCCCTTGAGGTGCGGGGTCGGGTCCTGGTCGAACTCGGCGAGTTCCTCTTCCCCGGGGATCTCCGCCTCGACGTCGTCCGCGTGGATGGTGTGGCGCATCGCCCAGATGACCCAGATGGTGAAGGCGATCACGACCGCACCCACGGCGACCCACGCCAGCATGGACGGCAATTGCGTGAGCCAGAACATCAGGAAGGCGATGATCGCGGCGAAGGGGATCGTGAAGATCCACGCCAGCATCATTTCGCCGACGACCTTCCAGTTCGCACCCTTGCCGGACGAGACACCGGCGCCGACCACGGAGCTTGCGGCGGCCTGCGTGGTGGAGATGGGAGCACCCAGAGCGGTCGCGCCGAAGATCGCGGTGCTCGCCCCGATGTTGGCCGCGGCGCCGGAGTTGGCGTGCAGGGTGGTGATCTTCAGGCCCATGGTCTCGATGATCTTCCAGCCGCCCCAGAGAGTACCGAGGGCGATCGCGCTGTAGGCGGCGATCTCGACCCACATGGGCAGGATGATGTTCTTGCCTGCTTCGTCCATCGTTGTGTAGCCGGCTCCGAGGAGCAGGGCCCCGATCACACCCATGGTCTTCTGCGCGTCGTTGGCGCCGTGCCCGAAGGACAGGGCCGCGGCGGAGACCAACTGCAGACCCTTGAAGCTCGGGTGGTCGTCATGCAGTTTGAAGATCTTCTGCACCAGGAACACGATGTACATGAGGATGAACGCGATCGTGAACGCCACCAGTGGGCTCGCGATGATGCCGATGGCGGCCTTCTGCACGCTGCTCCAGGAGATGGCGCCCAGTCCCCCGGCGGCGATACCCGCTCCCACCAGGCCACCGATGATGGCGTGGCTCGACGAGGATGGCATGCCGATGTACCACGTGATGTAGTTCCAGGCGATGGCGGCGAACAGCCCGGCGAAGATGACCGCCTCGCTGGCGAACTCCGCCTTGACGGTCTTGCCGACCGTGCTGGCCACAGCGGTCCCCACGACGAACAGTGCGAGGAAGTTGAAGAAGGCCGAGAAGGCGGGCGCCCATTTGGCCGGCAGCGCACGCGTGGCGACCACCGTGCCCACCGAGTTGGCGGCGTCGTGGAAACCGTTCGTGAAGTCGAAGATGAGCGCCACGACGATGAGCACGCCGATTGTGATCAGAGCAAGATCCACTTCATTTCCCTCCGGTGACGAGTGGCCATCTCAATAGTTGCGCGTTCATGAAGCCCATGTAAATCGGCAGGCCCACGTTCACTCTGCGTTCATATGGTGGTTTCCGGTTGTTGCATCGCACGGCATGGCCTTCGGTGAGGAAGCAGACTGGCGACATGAACAAATCCCAACTCGCGATTCTCACCGATGCCGAGCGTCTGCTGGTGCTCGAGACGACCCCGCAAGCGATGGCCGACCTCGACGAGGACGATGTCGCGGCGCTGCATGACCGCATCCGGCGGGCCCGTAACAAGTACACCGGGCAGTACCGGCGTGGTGGCGCGCAGCGGGTGACCAAGGCGGGCGGTCGGGGCAAGGCGTTCGGGAAGAACCAGCGCGCCCGGGACAAGGCAGAGGTATTCGAGGACGCGTTGGCGCGGGTGAGCAGGCGGTTGTCCGTGCTAGCCAAGCAGAGTGCGGCGGAGTTGAAGGCCGAGCGGCTGGAAGCAGCGGCGGCTGCCAAGGCCGGGCAGAAACCATCCGCCGGCAAACCTGCCGCTGCGACCCCCAAGGCCACCGGGCCGAAGAAGCGGGGCGATGCCGCGGTGCGCTCCACCCGCACTGAGCGCCGCCGGGCCGACACCCGTGCGCAGGGCTCCCGCCGCCAGGCCAAGCGCGACTCCAAGCGCTGAGGCATGCCCGCCTAGGGTGGATCCATGGCCAACAAGAAGTGGTCGGAGATGTCGTCGGCCCAGCAGACCGCCGTCCTCACTCTGGCCAGTATCGAGCTCGCACTGACGGCCACCGCCGCGGTGGACCTGATCCGCCGCCCAGCCGACCAGATCCATGGCCGCAAGGGCGTGTGGGCGCTCGCGTTGTTCGTCCAGCCCGTGGGCCCGATCGCCTACCTGTGGACCCACCGTCCATGACGTGGTCACGCGCCGTTCCCGGCGCAGCGCTGTTGGTCGCTGTGGTCTACGCGGGGCTCCACTCGCGAAGCGCGTTGCTCGGCGGTCATTGGGCGTACCTGGCCTGGGTGGTTGCGATGGCCGTGCTCGCTGTGGCGCTGTTGATCTGGTCCCTCGCAGGTGGCCGGCCCGCGCGTGGCCCGGTGCGAGCGATCCTGCGATGGGCGGGTGCGGCCTTCGCGGTGGGCCTGGCCGCTGTCACGGCCTGGCTTGCACCGTATGAGGCCGATCCGGTTCCGACGGCCGCCACGCAGACCTCGAACACCGGCATCCTGCTGATGCCCGAGGACCCGGGCGACACCGGTGTGACGTTCATCCCGGGAGCCCTGGTCGATCCACGTGCGTACGAGCGGATCTTCGCGCCGATCGTGGACGCGGGCTACCCCGTGTTCATCGTCAAGCCCCCGCTCGGGCTCGCGTTCACCGTGCCGGACGCGGTGGCCGATGCCGAGACGGCCGCCCCCGAGGTCGAGCAGTGGGTCATCGCGGGGCATTCACTCGGCGGTGCGCTCGCCTCCGACCAGTTGGACAACGCCGCCGGCCTGATCCTGCTCGGTGCCTATCCCATCTCTGACATCAGTTCCGAGGAGATTCCTGTCCTCAGCGTCTCGGGTAGCAACGACGGACTCACCACCCCCGAGGACGTGGCGCAGAGCAAAGCCGACCTTCCCCCCGGAACCTCATTCGAAGTCGTCGAGGGCGGCGTCCATTCGTACTTCGGTGATTACGGTGAGCAACGCGGTGACGGTCAACCGGGGATCTCACGCGCCGAAGCGCAGGAACAGATCCACACCGCGATGCTGGACTTCCTCAACGGGTTACCGACGGCTGCGCCGTAGCCAACGCGGCCCCGACCGTCTCGACGAGGTCCTGGCGGGCGTGTTCGAACTGCTCGAGCACCGTGCCGTTGGCGCGCCGATACGCACGGGAGACGAGGAACAGCAACTGCCCTTGTTCGGCGACCTTGATCGTGGCGGCCAGTCCCGCAGGACCGGTAGCAGCCACGGCGACCGCCCCTCGGATCCCTGCCCGGCGGTAGCCCCACCAGCCGAGGGTCGCCCAAGCAGCCGGGAACGCGATGAGGGCGAATGCCGGTTTGAGGCTCGCGGCCGTCGCGGGAGCCACCCCGGTCAGGCTGATCAGCCGCAGGCCAGCCATCGGGATGCCGTTGACGAGTGCGCCGTAGACGGCCAGGGGCGTCATCGCGAGCACCCGCGCCGCCCGCCCGGCCATTTGGATGCCGGTCAGTGCCAGATCGGGGACTTCCGTGTCAGGCAGGCCGAGAAGTTCCACCTGTGCGGAGTAGGCGCGCACGCGCGTGGTCACGGCACGCTGCAGATCGGGATCCGCGCGGCTGATGAGTTCGGCGGTGGTGGCCAGTTCGCTGTAGCTCACCGCTGTGGTGTCCGGCCGGCCGATGAGGTAGACCGCTGCCGCCGTCTCGAACCTGCGACGCTGGTCCCAGTCCGCGTATTCAGCCACGACGTCCCCGAGGCGGTCCGCGATCACCTCGGTCAGTGCGTGGACGGCGTCATGGTTGTTCTCCGACAACGGCTCATCAGACGGAAGCCCGGGAACGAGCGAACTCATCAGCACCGGAGGGCCCACCTGCACCAGACACCGCCCCCGCAGTACGGAGATGTCGAAGTAGTGCAGGCCCATGGGCAGGATCGCGGTGTCGACCCCTCGTTCCCAGGCGCCGAGCAGGATGCGTGCCGCGCCCGTGCGCAACGGCGCCAGGCGGGGTTCGGGGACACTCTCACCCTCCGGGTAGATGGCCAGCAGATCGCCCTCCTGCAGGCCCGTGTACGCGGCATCGAACATGCTCGTGTTGTCCGCCTCGGCGCCATGGTCCTGGCGGCGGGAGACAGGGATCGCACGCACCGCGTTCATCACCTGCCGGGCGATCGGGAACTTCCAGATGATGTCGCGGGCAAGGAAGCGGGGGAACCGGCGACTGCCCGCGATCACCGTGAGGATGTCGCCGAGCCCGCCACCGTGGTTGGCCACCACCAGGACCGGCCCACGTGGTTCCGGCTCCGCTCGCCGGACCTCGACGGAGCGGAAGGACGCATCCGTGGCGATGTCCACCAGCGCGTCGATGATGCGGTTCACTCAAGCCTCCTTGTCGGGCAGGGCGGTCACCGCCCACAGTGCCAGAGCAAGTGCGGTGAGCACGTGCCAGACGCCGTGGCCCTGGAACCAGGAGTCCGGATCGCAGATCGGCCCCCCTGTCCTGCTCAGCGAGAAGATCACCACCCCGACGGCCAGCGCCGTCAGGCCGGCGTACAGCGCCGGACCCGGTGTGCGCAGGCGTCGGCGATAGACGAGGAACTCCGCGATCACAAGCCCCACGGCTGCGACCCCCGCCAGCGCGGGGCTGATGGCCGGGAACACCGCGATGATCGCGATGGCGATGAGTGTGAGGCTCACCAGTGCGATCAGCCGCCGGGACCGCTGGATGCCGAGTTGGGCGAGGTCGATGGACAACGCGGCGACCAGGGCGATGGCCAGGCCGGCGTCGTGCAACAGCGGTTCGGGGCCGTAGGCGGGCCCGTGGTAGTCCATGCTGCCCAGTCCTGCGAGTACCAGTCCGGCTGCGAAGGCCCACACCTGGGCGGCGGGGATGGGCGCGGATCGACTGTTGTGCCGGCGCAGCCACCACAGCGCGAACAGCGCGGCCACGATGTACGCCGCAGATGTGGCCAGGAGCACCGGCTGCCCCCAGGTCTCGAGGCGAGCTTCGCAATCGCCGCTGCCCGGTAGGTCTTCCACGTCTGTCCACGCTAGAGCCGCTCGGCGGGTCAGCGCACACCGGGAACCGATACCGTGCGGGCATGACCACGATGCCGCAGCAGCCCATCGAGAGCGTGCAGGTGCCGCAGACCGTCGGACTCAGTCCGGAGGTGGCCTTCAACATCGTGGGGCAGGCGGGCCTTGCGCCGATGTTCCAGGCCCAGCAGGTGGCCGGCCGCCCGCTGCCGGGGATCGCGACCCAGTGGGGTCAGGCCCCGGCCTCCTTCGCCGGACAAGCCCCCCTCCCCGGTCAGGCCCCCACCCAGGTCATTGCGCAGAGTCCGGTCGCGGGCTCGTGGGTGCCACGCGGTTCGGTGGTCTACATGGAGTGGGCCGAGGCAGGCGCCGCGCAGCCGCAGAAGAAGTCGCCGGTGGGCTGGATCATCGCCGCGGTGATACTCGCTCTGCTGGTGCTGGCCGGGCTGTTCTGGTTCCTGACCTCCGGCGGTGATCCCGAGCCGGACACCTCGAAGTCGCCCACGCCGACCGAGACTCTCACCGAGAGTGCTAGTCCGCGACCGACACGCACTGTGACGGAGACGGCGACAGCGACGGCGACGGCAACGGCGACCGCCACCGCCACGGCGACCGCCACCGCCACGGCGACTGAAACGGCCAGTCCGCTTCCGACGAGTCCGTAGCCGGCGCTCAGCGCGGATTCGCCCGCTGTCCCGAGTAACCTAGGAGGGCAAACGGGAGGTGTCGATGATCGAGATGTCGCAACCGGTCCACTGGGTGGATGCCGCAGGTCAGCAGCAGGGACCGCAGCCGCTCGAGGCCGTGGTGCAGCAGGTTCGGGCCGGGCAGTTGCCGCAGACAGCGAACGTGTGGTGGGAGGGCGCACCCGGCTGGACACCGCTGAACCAACTCGGCCTGGACCTCGGCCTTCCGGCGGCCCCCGCGAGCGCTTCCGCGGCGTTGATGAGCGGGATGACCGATCAGGAACTCGACGATGTCTTCATCGACCTGGTGGGTCGCAGTTGGGACATGTACAAGGAGACCGAGTACGCCACGTCCATCGACGAGGCCATGCTCGGCGGGGTGATCACCGCGCTCGTGGACTGCGGCTTCGTGCTGATCGACCTGGAGACTGCGAACGCGTGGGCTGGCACGGCTGGCAGCCACCGGCTGCGCTTCGAGGAACCTGCTGACCATTCCAGGGTCAACGTCTCGGTGCAGCACCTGACGCCGGATCCCGCGGTAGCGAAGATGATCGGCCATCGCGCCGCGGTCGTGGTCGGTTACGGACAGCGGGTGCCGCAGTTCAGCAAGGTGGGTAACGCACTCAAGCAGGAGGTGCAGAGCGGCTTCATCGTGTCGCCCGAACCAGGCACCGTCACCTTCGACGCCGATCTGTCCTCGGGATATGTGTACGCCCAGATCGATCTGCTCATGGAGATCGAGCGGTACGTGGACGAGCACCTCGATGTAGATCACGAGATGCTGCGCAAGCACTTGGCCAGCGTGGTCTACACCATGAAGACGTTCATCCAGGCGCGATTCGGGGAGGTGTCCTGATGGGTCTGTTCAACACGATGACCAACTACGCGCACAAGTCCGAGCTGCGCGAGTCGAAGGACGAGATCGTCTGCGGGCAACTGTTGGCCGGACTGTCGCATCTGGGATGGCGGCCCTATCGGATCGTTGCGGACTCCGACAAGCAGACGCTGGGCTTCAAGCTGCCAGGTGACGATGTGCTGTCGGCTGTCTACGTGATGGTCGACCGCAAGTCCGGCTCCGGAGCCATCTCCCAAAGCATGGGCAGTCGCACGGTGCTCGGGTTCACCGCGGAGATGCGCAACAAGGTCACCGATCCGGACGACCTGGCCACGATGTGGCGCACGGACTTCGCCAATCTGTTCAAGGTTCCCGTGGCCGGCGAGGTGCGCATCAACCATCAGTTGAACACCGTGAACGCCCGGACCTTCCAGTTGGTCAATCTCGATGACTACGTGAGCGGTTCGGCGGTCAACACGGATGCTCTGGTGGCGTGGGTCGTGCAACAGGTGGACGCCCTGCGGGAGAGACTGCGACCGCTGAAGAAGTGAGATCACGGCGCACTGACTGGCCTACCGCGATCGCCGATTCCTACCGGAGACTCGTGGGCGAGCCGTTGTGCGCCCCAACTGAGCTTGAGGACCTGCCGGCCGTGGTGTTGTGCCACGACGATTCCGTTGACCCGATCCTGGTCTTCGCCAACCGTGCTGCACGCGACCTGTGGGAGGCGCCGCTGGTGGGTATGCCGTCGCGTCTGACGGCACCGCCGGAGCAGCGCACCGAGCGGGCTGTCGCACTTGCCGGTACCGGCGTTGTGCGCGGCTATTCGGGGGTTCGGGTCAGTGCCACGGGACGGTTGTTCCGGATCGAGGATGCGACGGTGTGGCCGGTGCTCGACGCGGCAGGTGAGCGGGTGGGGCAGGCAGCGACCTTCGCGCGGGCAGTCGCGTTGTGACGGCGGGCCCCTGCAACAATCGGGGAGCCCTTGTGTGGTTGGGGAGGCTTACGCAGCCTCCGAAGGGCTCCCGGATCTCCGAAGGGCTCCCGGATCTCCGGGGCGAGATGTGACAGGGTGACCCCATGAAGGTGAACGGCGCACGCGTGCTCATCACAGGAGCCGGATCCGGCATCGGCAAACTGATGGCGCTCGAGGCGCAGCGCCGGGGTGCGCAGGTGATCGCCTGGGACCGCGACGAGGATGCGCTGGCCACCCTGGACGGCATGCAGACGGCCGTGGTCGACGTGACCGACCGGGAGGCGGTGTACGCGCAAGCGGCAACCACCGGGGACATCGACGTTCTCATCCTCAACGCCGGGGTGATCAGCGGCCGCCGCTTCCTGGACCTGCCCGACGACGCGATCGAGCGCACGATGGACGTCAACGTGCTCGCTCTCTTCTGGTGCACCAAGGCATTCCTGCCGGGCATGGTGCGCCGCGATCGCGGGCACATCGTGACGATCGCCTCGCTGGTCGGAGCGACCCCGGTGCCCGGCCTCACCGACTACGTCGCGAGCAAACACGCCGCCTACGGGTTCGCCGAGACGCTGCGCACCGAACTGGCCGACGATGCCCCCGGGGTGCGCACCACCGTCGTGCTTCCGCAGCAGATCAGCACCGGGATGTTCGCCGGAGCGACGTCCCCGTGGTACTTCCCGGAGTTGAAGCCGGACTACGCGGCGAAGGCAGTGATCGATGCGGTGGAGCGCGACCGGCAGCGGTTGTTGCTCAACCGGCCTGCGCTGCTGACCGCCTACCTGGTGAGACCGTTGCCGCCGGCAGTCTCCGATCGGATCTCCCGGTGGGCCGGGGCCTTCGACGGCATGGCGGGCTTCCAGGGCCGCTCGATCGTCAAGGACGACTCAAGAGCACCTCTCGGTTGACTCCAGACGCTGGTGGTGGGCTCAGCGAACGCATAGCGTGAAGGCACAAGCCGCGACGCCCGCCCGATCCCCCCTCCCAGGCGGGCGTCGCGGATTTCTTTACGAGTAACCTCGGTCTTCATGGCAGTGGTGTTGTGTTTCGGCGACTCCCTCACGTACGGCTTCGACCCTGCGACTGGTTCTCGGTTCCCTCCCGATAGTCGATGGCCCGATGTCATGGCCGGGCAGCTCGACGCCACCGTCATCACCGAGGCCCTGCCCGGACGCACCACGGTCTTTGACAGTCCCTACGCCGACACCCGCAGCGGCCGAGCGATGCTGCCTGCGGTCCTGGAATCGCATGCGCCGGTGGACCTCGTGATCCTCATGCTTGGGATCAATGATCTGCAGGGACCACTGGAGCTGTCCGCACGCCACTCCGCCTCGGGACTCTGGACGCTGATCGACATCGTGAACCGCAGTGCAGCCGGTCCGCAGGCCGGCAAGCCTCAGTGCCTGGTGGTCGTGCCCCCGCCGATCCATGAACCCCAAGGATTCATGGGGGTCTTCTTCGAGGGCAGGGAGGCGGAGTCGCAGCAGTTGGCGGTGCAGTACCGGGCCATCTGCGAACAGACCGGCACGCCGGTGTTCTTCGCCGGAGAGGTCGTGCAGCCGTCGCCGGTGGACGGTATCCATCTCGATCCGCAGGGGCAACGCACGCTGGGCACGGCACTGGCCGCTCGCGTGCGGGAGATGCTGTGAACGTCGACTGCCTGCTGTTCGAGGGCATGGACCTGATGGACTTCGGCGGGCCGTGGGAGGTCTTCCTCACGGCCAACCGCCTGTTGGAGCGCCAGGGACAACCGCGTGCGTTCGACCTCGTGGCGTTCACGCTCGACGGCCGGCCGGTACGCAGTTACGGCGGCGTCCCGGTCGGCCCGACCGGCTCTCCCCGCGACGACGGGATCCTCATCGTGCCCGGCACGATCGACATCCCAGCCGCCACCGGCGATCAGGAGTTGGTCGCGGCGATCAGTGCGGGGCAGCGCGACGTCACGGCCAGTGTGTGCACCGGGGCCTACCTGCTGGCCGAGGCCGGGATGCTGCCGGATCGTTGGACCACCCACTGGGAGGACATCGCCGGGCTCGCGCTGCCGGGTGGTACGCGCGCCCGGGTGGTCGATGCGGGGACCGTGGTGACCGGGGGCGGCATCGCATGCGGCATCGACGTGGGGTTGCACCTGGTGGCGCGGTTCGTGGATTCCGCACTGGCCCGACTGGTCGCGCGACAGATGGACTACGCCTGGGACTTCTACGGCGATCCTGCCGGGGGAGTCCGCCCGGTGGTCGTCGAGCGATTCGTGGCTGCCCCGCCGTCGGAGGTGTACCAGTTGTGGACCACCGCGGACGGGATCGCGCAGTTCCTGGGTGCGGCCGCCCTGGTGGGTGACGGGATCGGCGGGCCCTACGAGTACCAGTTCCTCGACGACGCGCCGGATGGGCTACGGGGCGGGGAGGGGTGCCGGATCCTGGCGCTGGAACCGGGTCGCCTGGTGGTCTTCACCTGGAACTCCCCACCCGGATTTCAGACCCGCGGTCAGCACACCTGGGTCGTGCTCGGGCTGCACGTGAAGGGCGCGGGGACCCACGTCCGGCTCGCGCACTGGGGGCACGGCGTCGGGCCTGAGTGGGAGGCCAACCGCGAGTACTTCACCAGCGCCTGGGCGCGGGTGCTCGATGCGCTGGAGGCCTACTGCGCCTGAAGGCTGATCTGGATGCCCACCTGCTCGGGCGCCTTGCCGAACACCCCGGCGATCTTGCCGCGCAGCCCGAAGAGCGTGGCCATGAGACCGTACTTCGCGTTGACCCGGTCGCGCACCTCATTGGTGCCCGCAGCGTCGAGCAGCACGGCATCGGCATCAACGGCCTCCCCGGTGACGGTGCCGCGCATGTCACACGGGGCAACCTGCGCGCGCGAGGAGTTGCGCAGGCGCTTGGCCTTGCCGGAGTCCGCCTCCGTGATGACGTAGAGGTGGTCGCCCTCGCGGGTCACCCACACCGGGGTCGCCACCCGGGTCCCGTCCTTCTTGTACGTGGCCAGGGAGATGTACTTGCCTGCGGCGAGGTCGTCGATGTTCACTGTTCGATCGTACGGTGGACCGATGGACCTGCCAGTCGTGCACCACGTCACCCTCACTGTCACCGACCCCGACCGCAGCGCGGCGTTCTACCAGCGGTTGCTCGGCCCCGCGGAGGTTGCTGAGCGGACCGGCAACGGTTGGCGGCGGTTGCGGTTGTTGTGGCCCAACGGGCTGATGTTGGGGGTGAGCACCTTCACGACCACCGGACCCCAGGACCGGTTCGACCCGTCGCGGGTGGGCCTGGATCATGTGGGTTTCGCGGTCGAGGATGAGGCGGCGGTGCGGGCCTGGGCAGCGCGCATGGACACACTCGGGATCGCGCGCGGTCCGGTGGAGGAGGTCCCGTACGCGGTGGCGGTGACCGGGCGCGACCCGGACGGCCTGCCGATCGAGTTCTACTGGATGCGGGTCACATGAAGCGCTTCGGGATGGCGATCAGGACACGGTAGGAGCCCTCCGCCATGACATCGGCGAAGGTGGCGCCGGCGGGGTTGTCGGACACGACGTCCATTCTGTCGCCGTGGACTGCCGCCACGCGTTTCACCAGCCAGAACCCAGGCCGCTGCGGGTGCTCGACGCAACGCACCTGCCCGGGCTTCGCGCGTCCGTACGGCGTCGTGATCAATCCCTGTCCTTCGACAAGTGAGGGTTCCATCGAACGATCGGCGACCACGAATCTGCGCAGGGGCTGCGGTCTTCCGGGGGCCACCGCATGATTGTAGGGTCGAAGCAGATCAACGAAGGAGAAGACTCATGCTCGGAAGGTTGTTCGCATCCGCGACCGTCGCCCACGCCCACTGCGACCTGTACTGCGGGGTGTACGACCCGGCGCAGGCCAAGATCGAGGCGCTGTCGGTGGTGAAGACCGCGAAGAAGTACCACGAGAGCGACGACGAGGTGTTCCGTCAGCGCGCCGTGATCATCAAGGAGCAGCGTGCCGAAGAGACCAAGCACCACCTCATGGTGCTGTGGGCCGACTTCTTCGCACCTGAGCACTTCGCGCAGTTCCCCAACCTGCACGAGCTGTTCTGGAAGGCCACCCACCAGGCCGGCGAGGCGAAGAAGTCCATGGACCCGGCGGTCGGTGAGCAGCTCGTCGCCTACATCGACGAGATCGCCGACATCTTCTGGCAGACCGAGAAGGCCAAGGCAATGGGCGTGTACCCGCCGGCCTGATCCGTCAACGACGAAGGCCCCGCCGTGGTGCGGGGCCTTCGTCGTGTCTTCTGGCGACGATGTGGAACGTCACGTGCGAGTTCTTCACCAGAAGGCGCGCGTTCAGCTGGCGCGGCGCCCGCTGTGGGTACGCCCCGGGCGACGGCGGCGGGCCTGCTGAACCGGTACCACGACTGCTGGCGGCCGGACCTTGGGCGCGTGCGGGCCGACGATCTCGCGGATCGCCTCGTCTCCGGGGGTGACGCTGATGGTCGTCGGGAACACCTCGGCCTTGCGGATCATCCGTTGGATCTCGCGGCGCTGGCCGTGAGTGCCCACCGTGACTGCCATGCCCTGCGCGCCGGCGCGAGCAGTGCGCCCGCACCGGTGTAGGTAGGTCTTGTGTTCTGCGGGCGGGTCCACGTGCAGCACCAGGTCGATGCCGTCGACATGGATGCCACGCGCGGCGATGTCGGTGGCCACCAGGACGCGAACCGTCCCGTCGCTGAACGCGGCGAGGTTGCGCTGGCGGGCACCCTGCGAAAGGTTCCCGTGCAAGTCGGCGGCGGGGATGCCCGCAGCAGACAGTTGCTTGGCGAGTTTCTTGGCGCCGTGCTTGGTCCGGGTGAAAGCGACCGTGCGTTGGTGGCCGGAGACCAGTTCACGCACGATCTGCTGCTTGTCAGCATCGTCGACGGTGAGCACGTGGTGGGTCATCGACGGCACCGGCGCACTGGCCGCGTCGACGTGGTGTGTCACCGGGTTCTCGAGGTACTTGCGCACGAGCACGCCCACGGCCCCGTCCAGCGTGGCCGAGAACAGCAGTCGCTGCCCGCCCCGGGGGGTCTGGTCGAGCAGTCGCTTGGACGCCGGGAGGAACCCGAGGTCGGCGAGGTGATCGGCTTCGTCGAGCACGCTGATCTCGACGGAGTCCAGGCGGCAGTGTCGCTGTTTGATCAGGTCCTCGAGGCGCCCTGGGGTCGCGACGACGATATCGACGCCCCCGCGCAGGGCGCTCACCTGGGAGCCCTGCGCGACCCCACCGACGATGGTGGTCACACGCAGCCCGGCGGCTTTCGCCAGGGGCCGCATCGCTTCAGCGACCTGGGTGGCCAGTTCGCGGGTCGGCACCAGGATCATGGCACGCGGGGCACCGGGCTTACTGCGCCGCCCGCTGAGCCGGATGGCGACCGGCAGGCAGAAGGCAATGGTCTTGCCGCTGCCGGTGCGGCCACGGCCGAGCACGTCGCGCCCGGCCAGTGAGTCGGGCAGGGTGCTGGTCTGGATGGGGAACGGTTCGGTGATCGAATGTGCGGCCAGGGCGGCACAGTAGTCGGCGGGCACGCCGAGTTCGGAGAAAGTCATGAAGTGTCCAATCGGATGTGGCCGTGGGTGCAAGAGGCCCACTCTGAGTTCAACCCGAATAGACAGCTGCCCGACAAGGGGCGAAGCGCACGACCTTGGCGCGGCCTTGTGCCGCACCGGTCTCTTTCACCATACGGCATGGCGAGGCGGTGTGCGGGTGAGGTCCGTCACTGCCCGACCCTGCGCGAGTGGTGCACGGTTGCGAACCGCGTGCCGCGAGTGGTGCACGGTTGCTGGTTACGCACCCTGAATTCAGCAACCCCGCAACAGTCGCATCCGGGTGTCAGCAACGGCGCAACAGTCGCGTGTCAGTTCGAGGGCGAGGCCGTGACGGCCCCGATTTCGTCGCCACACTGCCGGAGCGCTTGCGCCACCGACAGGTCATCTCGCGTGCTCAATCCGAGTTCATTGGCCAGCTCGCTGAGTTCGGAGATCCGCTCCTCGGCGTCCTCGGGGTCGGTGGCGCCGTCCCGGACCAGGGCGTCGGCGAGGTCACGGCAGAACTGGTCGATCTTGTCCTGGGCGACGTCACTGGCGACCGGTGTCTGCTGGGGCTCGGTCTGAGTGCTGCTGCACCCGGCCATTACCAGTGCGGCTGCAAGGGCGACGATCACGCGCATGGCCGCAGCCTATCCGGCGGAAAGGCAGAACCGGCGCCCTGCGTGGACGCCGGTTCTCTTTCCCACCCTCAGATGAAGAGGATCTGTGCCCCGTCGGTCATCTCGATGAAGTCGGAGGCGTTGATGATGCCGTCGACGTCGTCGCGCAGGTCGGACTCCGTGAGTTGGTTCATGTCCGCGGACATGCGGCACGCCCAGAGGTGACCGCCGGCGGCCACGATCTGGTCGAGGAAGTCCGGCACCTCGGGGATCCCGAGATCCGCGATCTGCTTCTTCATCATCTTCGTCGCCATCTGGGTCATCCCCGGCATGGGCGACAGCGACTGCGGCATCTTCGTGTCGCGGCCCGGCAGGTGCATCGCGGTGTTGCCCACCGGCGAGAACTGCAGATCCCACATCCGCGACTTCGTGATCATGTCGAAGCCCCAGAACGTGAAGAACAGGTGCGTCTCGATGCCTTCGCCGAGAGCGGCGTTGGCCAGGACCAGGCCGGGGTAGGCCATGTCCAGGTTGCCCTTCGAGCAGATGAGGACGAACTTGCGATCCGTCTCCTCGTCGTCGCCGAAGTTCGGAATAATTGCGTCAGCCATGGTCTCTCCTCACACGCAACCGTGCGGCTTGGGTACACCGGCGATGTAGGCCATCTTCTTGGCCGGCTTCTTCGGGAACAGCTGGAACTGCTCCTTGGTGGGGAAGCCGCCGACGGTCTGCACGCGACGGGTCGTGGCGGTCTCGCCCTTCTCCTTGTAGTCCTCGCGCAGCCACTTGATGACCTCCCAGTGGCGCGGCGTCATCTCGACGCCGATGTTCTTCGCGAGTTCTTCTGCGATGTCCTCACTCCACTCGTCGTATTCGGTGAGGAACCCTTCGTCGTTGATCTGGACCTCGTGGCCCGCAATCGTGGCGGTGGGCATTTCTTACTTCCCTTCTGTGGTGGGGGTCGACGGGTGCTCCTCGCCGACGGTGTGAAGCATTGCCATGACCCGTGCCAGGCCACGGCGGGTCTGCGGATCCCGCATCTGCTTGAGCAGGGCGAACATCGAGGGTGGCTCGATGTGAGCCTCTTCGACGTCCTGCACGGAGATGGCCGTGCGTTGCACAAGGCCCATGACCTCGGGCTGGGTCATCTCCTTGACCGCGTTCAGGATCGTCACGACGTTGTCGCCGAGCGCCTGTACGTCCTCTTCGCTGAACTCGGTGACCACCCGGTCGGCGATCTTGCTGCCCTCGCGGGCGAACGCGAAGTAGCCCTTCTCGTCGGCGGTGGTCAGCATGTCGGTGACCTTGGCCATCGCCGGCCCGGACAGGTGGGTCAGCGTCTCGGCCAGCTCTGACATGGGTCCGAGCTGGGCCATCAACGCCTGGATCTGCGGAAGGCTCGAGGCCAGGGTCCGCAGCAGCGACACGAGTTCCTCGGTACTGATGTCGAGGTTCTCGAGTTCGTCGGTGGCCATCTGCATGGCCTGCTTGGTCACCGGTGTGAGCGTCTCGGTCAGTTCCGCGATGCGCTCGCGCGTCTCACGCTGTGCCTGCAACTCCGCGACGATGAAGTCCATCTGGACACTCAACGCGTCGAGGCGCTCCTCGGTGGTCAGGGCGACGGCGGTCATCAGACGTTTTCCTTCTCTTTGCCCGCCATCGACATCAGGGCCGGCAGCGGCAGTTCCTTGCCGGGCAGCAGGATGTTCCAGTACATCCAGCGGAACATCAACTTGCCCCAGTGGTTGATCTCGGTCTCCTTGAGCAACGAGAACGGCCCCACCCCGGGCAGCGGGTATTTTCCCGGCAGCGGCTCGGTGTCGTAGTTGAAGTCGATGAGCAGGCCCTTGCCATGACCGGACTCGATGAAGCAGTTGGCGTGCCCGTCGAAGGACTCCGTCATTGGCAGGCCCTGGATGTGCTGCAGGAAGTTCTTCTCGAACAGGTCGATCGCGAAGTGGGCGACCGATCCCGCCTTCGACGCCGGTATGTCGCTGGCGTCGCCGAGGGCGAAGATGTTGTCGTACTCCTTGCTGAGCAGCGTGTGCTGGTCGACCGGTACGTAGTTGAGGTCGTCTCCGAGGCCGGACTTGGCAATGAAGTCGGCTCCCATGTTCACGGGGATCGTCACTAGCAGGTCGAAGGGGATCTCGCGTTCGTCGAAGGAGATCACCTTGCCGGCCTCGGCGTCCACAGACTCGATCATGAAGTCGGGCTCGAGGTGGATCTTGCGGTCGTCGAGCATCGAGCCGAGGTGCTTACTCGCAACCGGCTTCGTGAACGCGCCCTCCAGTGGCGTCACGTAGGTGATCTCGACCTTGTCCCGCATCCCCTTCTCCTCGAAGAAGGCATCGGCGAGGAACGTGAACTCCAGCGGTGCGACCGGACACTTGATCGGCATCTCGCAGACCTGGACGACGAGCTTGCCGCCCTCCCACGTCTTCAGCTTCTCGCCCAGAGCGGTGGTGCCTTCGAACGTGTAGAACTCGTGCACGTTGTCGCGCAAGCCGTCCTCCATGCCCGGTGTCTGGTCGGGTCGGGGAGTGGTGCCGGTAGCGATGATCAGGTAGTCGTAGGGCAATTCGGTGCCGTCGGCGAGCGCCACCTTGTTGTCGTCCGGGAAGACCTGGTCGATCTCGCCGGTGATCAGTTCCACGCCCTCGGGGACAAACTTCTTGGTCGGCTTCACGACCTCGTCCGGTGTGTAGGTGCCGAACGGGATGAACAGGTACCCCGGCTGGTAGTAGTGCGTGGTCTGCTGGTCGACCATGGTGATCTTCCACTCGTCGGCCGGCAGGTGGGGGTGCAACTTGTTCACGGCCATGGTTCCGGCGGTGCCGGCGCCGAGGATCAAGAGCCTCTTCATCGTTTCTCCTCTTTGGGTGTGCCGGCGGGCGCCGACGCGGTTCGGGACAGAGCTGCTGCGACGCGGGGCAGCGCGTCGAGCACGCGTCGCCGCTGATCGGGGTCGAGATCGTAGAGATCCGGACGGTGCGCCCCTTGCGGGGTCACGCCGCCGGCGAGGACCATGCCGACGAGTTCGCGTCCGGATCGCACGAACGCGCGGGCGCACTCGAAGCCGTGCTCACCTTCGCTGAATTGCGGCTCGAAGGTGTGGTCGTCGGCCATCCGGTGCCACTCGGCGATGCAGGTCCGAAGCACCTCGGGGTCGTCGGCGTGCTCGATCATCCACGGGCACGGGTTGGCGATCGGAGTGATCGGGTGGCCCTCCATGTCTGTGACCACGACCATCACGCCGAGCAGTTCGGCGGCAACGTCGGCCGACGCAGCAGCCACCTGCGGGTCCATGGGGGAGGTGTTGATCACGGGGGGTTGTGCGGCGACGAGGGCGTAGATCTCCTCAGCGGGGAAGCGCCACTGCTTCCCGACGCGGATCGCGGGCAGACGGCCGTCCTCAGCCATGCGGTACACGGTGGAGCGGTCGATGTGGAGGATGTCCTGCACTTGTCGCGCACTAAGCAGACGCTGCATTGAGGTGGATACCGTCTGCATTGTCTGCATGTAATGCATACTACGCCGCGTATGCAGACGTTCGCAACGGTGGGGGTGCGTTTCGTTCCCCCGATTGCGACGTTGTTGCCCGGCGGATCTCCCGATTGCGACGTTGTTGTCGTTCGAAGGCCCGAAATCTGGCAACAACGTCGCAATCGGCCCTGGGCCGTGGCAACAACGTCGCAATCGCGCCCCCGCAGCGACAATGACCCCATGTACGCGGGAGTGGACGGATGTGCCAAGGGCTGGGTCGCATTCGTCGTGCCCACGCAACGCCTTGTGGAGGGGTTCCCCTCCTTCGCCGACCTGGCCGGGCACCTGCGCGAACTCGGTGTGACCACCATCGGTGTCGACATGCCGATCGAGCCGCCGGAGACCGGCGCCAGGGAATGTGACCTGGCCGTCAAGAAGGCGCTGGGCCCGAAGGCGTCGAGTCTGTTCATCACCCCGACCCGGGCGGCCCTGGCGTGCGCGACCCAGGCCGAAGCCACCGTGGTCAACAAGGAGCACGGCGGCGCCGGCGTCTCGGCGCAGGCCTTCGCGTTGCGGCACAAGATCCGCGAGGTGGAACAGGCAGGTGTCGGCGGCCTGATTGAGGTCCACCCGGAACTGACGTTCCACTTACTCGGTGCCCCGCGGTTCCCGAAGCGCAGCTGGGCCGGCGTCCGGGAACGTGTGCGGATCCTGCAGGCCAATGGCCTCGACCCGTGGGCCTGGGAGTCGACGGGCTGGGCCGGCGTGGACGACACTCTCGACGCAGCGGCTGCTGCGCTCACGGCCGCGCGCCACGCCGACGGCACAGCGATCCGCTTCCCCGCACGGCGCCGGGGCCCGGCGATCTGGGCCTGAGGCCTATGCTGCCTGGCATGTCCACCGACGTCGCGGTCCGCGCACCCCGCCTCTCCGCGTGGCCCATGGCCCTGCTTGCCGCTGCCTTCTACACCCTCGGGATGGTCGCGGTCTGGCAGTTCGCCGAGCATGACTATGAGCAGACCGCCGAGTTGCTGCGCGATGTGATCCTGGCACTGGCCGTTCTGGTGCTTCTCGCGCTGGGCTTGGCCTGGTGGTCGCGCCTGACGATCCACCGCAGCAACCGCCTCGGCTGGTTCGGCATGGTGGCGTTGATCCCGGTCCTCTTGATGCTGATCACCTTCGTCGCGTCCGCGAGTTCAGGCTTCGACGATTACGGCCTGATCGTGGTGGTGCTCATCGGCACGGCACTGGTCGGGATCGGCGAGGAGACCGTATTCCGTGGCATCGTGCTCAACTCCCTGGCCCGCACGATGAGCCTGCCGTGGGCGGTGGTCGTGTCCTCGCTGTTCTTCGGTCTCATGCACTCGGCCAACGTCCTGCTGCAGCCGGTGGGGGACACGGTGTCGCAGGTGATCGTGACGTCGCTGATCGGGCTGTTCCTGGGATGGACCTACGTGCTGTCCGGTGGAAACCTCGTGCTGGTCGTTGTCATCCACTGGCTGTGGGACTTCGGTCTCATCGCCAGTAACGAGGCAGTCACGGCCCAGGCCGGGTTCTCCGGGCTCGCCACCGTGGCCGTGCTTCTCCTCGCGATGATCGGCACGGCGATCGGGTTCCACAAGAAGCCGACGTGGGGCGCCTGATGGATCTCGTGCCAGGAAGTCTGCTGGTACGTACGTCCGTGGAAGGTGCCGCAGCGCGAGTGGGGCACCGCCTCGTCCTCGCTGTCGAACAATGGTCGGTGGTAGTCGAACTCGCCGACGGGGAACCCGTCGCGGTCACTGTGCGTGCTGATCTGACGACTTTGAAGATCCGCTCAGGTTCCGGCGGTGTCACGCCGCTGACGCCGGTGGACAAGCAGGTCATTCTCCGGAATGCCGCGAGGACCCTCGATGTTTCCCGGTACCCGGAGGTGGTCTTCGACGGCCAGGTGCTCCCCGGCTACCTGGTGAGCGGGGAGTTGACCATCCACGGGCGCACTCAGCCGTTGGAGGCGCAGATCACCCTCGCCGACGGCCACGCGTCCGCCGCGATACCGGTGCTGCAGAGCGACTTCGGCGTCAAGCCCTACTCCTTGATGCTCGGGCAGTTGAAAGTGGCCGACGAGGTGATCGTCGAGATCGACGCCGAGATTCCCGCGTAGTTTCGACGGGATCCTCGACGGGACGGGTTGGCAGCCGCCACGGATCACGGCGCAGGGATGACGGGCGGGAACTCCCACTGGCCGTCCAGCACTTCCGCGTCCGGCCAGTACAGGCGCATCAGCAGGCGGTACGGCCCGCTGTCGGGGGCGCGCAGCCAGGGCCCGTCACCGGGTCGATCCGGTGAGATCACGATCCGTTGGGCGCCTGACTCGCGGGTGCCGGAGACGGTCAGCCCCTCATCCCCGCCACGCAGGAGGTTCCCGCGTTCGTCATACAGCGTCACTGACCAGAAGGCCATGACCGGCACGTCGGCGGGCATGTCGATCGTGTAGGTCCGCCCGCCCTCCAGCGGCTGGTCCTCGGCATCCACCGTGGTCGACGCGTAGACGGCATCCTCCGGCAGGTTCGCGCCGAGGCCCTCCCGGGCGACCACCGCCCGGACCGGGTACTGGGTCCCGTAGTCCCCAAGGGTCATCGGCGGGATCCGCCAGCCGTTGCTGATCCGGCCGCCCTCGCCGCTGGCCACTGCATCATCCATGCCGTCCAGCACACGTCCGGGCACGTCTGCCAGCCCGGCGCGCTGCGCGTCGCTCAGAGAGGAGGCGTCGAAGGCGCCGGGCGTGACGCCGACCCGCTCGAGGGCGGCCTGTGCGTCGGGGTCGGAGGGGTTGAAGGACGTCCCTTCCAAGGCCCGTGCGAGTTCGGTGAAGAACGCCTCCGCGCCGAGCGCATCCACGGCGGACCGCACATCCACGGGGTTGCGCGGGGCCGTGAGAACGGTGGGTTCGGTGTACTCCGAAGGATCGTCGAGCGGGGCGATCCGGAAGCCGTCCTGCAGGTCGGCGATCGCGTCGAGGTCCCCGTCGGTCTGCATGCGCAGGATGGTCCAGGCCGTGTTCGTGGGGGAGCGGTACTCGATCACGCCGTCGGGGGCGCCACC
Source organism: uncultured Micrococcales bacterium (assembly GCA_937952095.1). GTDB lineage: Bacteria > Actinomycetota > Actinomycetes > S36-B12 > UBA10799 > JADKAV01. Next base: position 24,842 of record CALFYG010000278.1, read on the forward strand.
CGTCCATTCCGGGCCTGCGATGAGGAAGGTGTGGGCCGAGTTCCCGACGGTGCGGGTGCCGGGGTCGGCGATCACGTTGGTCCACTGATCGAGCACGGGCATGAGCCAGAAGCGTTCGCCCATGTCGGGCTGTTCGATGAGCACTGGGCCGTCGCGCAGATCGAGCCAGGCGCTCGAGTAGACCGTGTCCCGGCTCGGCGCCACGACATTGACGCCGTTGGTCGCGGTCGGGAGGTAGCGGGCGTGGGTGAAGGCGTTGGGTCGCCCGGTCCCATCCGCGGTCAGCGACTCGCGGGTCCGCTCCATCGTGACCAACGGATAGCCGATCAGGTAGGCATCGGCGCCCCGCTTGAGTGTGAGCTTCTCGCTGATCAGGTTGCGGCCGGGCGGGAGAGCGACGAGCAGGCCGATGAGGAGGACCACGGCCAGCACCACGACGCCCAGCCACTTCAGGACCCTCTTCATTCCACCGACCTCAGGACCACGAGGCCGTTGAGGGTGCCGACGAACATGTCACCGGTGCTGCTCAGGTAGGCCGCCGCGTAGTGGTTGTTGAACGGCGTGCCCGCGCCGGCCCGCCGGGTCCAGTACACCTCCCCGGTGCGGGCATCGACTGCCGTGAAGTACCAGGCGTCGACGCCGAGGGCCGACGACGGCTTCGTGTAGGTGAGTACCAGCCCGCCCACTGTGGTCGCCTTCGAGACCAGCGATGGGATGTGGATCTCGTCGTTGCTCCACCGCAGGGAGCAGTCCTCGGTCTCGATGGCGGCGAGGCCCGGCTCAGTGGTGTTGCCGGCTGTTGTCGACAGCACAGCGGGCTTGTAGCCGTAGTTGTTCTCCACGATCAGCGCACCGTCGATGGCGATCAGGGAGTTCTCGGTGGCGGAGGTGCCCGGGGTGAAGACCGGTGCCTGGCACCGCAGGTTCCCGCTGTCGCGTTCGTAGACCACGACGTTCATCTGCGGATCCGCGTTGTCGGTGATCGCGACGCCGCCGTCGAACAGCGTCGGCGTGGTGCCGGTGGCGCGGCTGGTCTGGCCCGGCTTCTGCCGGGAGCCCGCGTCGTACGCAGTGCGCCAGGCGACTTCCGGCGGCCCGGCGGGACCGGCTTCGAGCCGGTACATGGCGGCGCCGGTCGCGACGTAGGCCCCCTCCTCGGCCAGCGCGAAGGAGTTCTCGATGTCCTCGCCGTCGAGGTTGATCGCCTCGGGCTTCCCGTCGCGTACCACGCCAACGGTCCCGAGCGCGCCGACGTACCAGTAGCGGCCCTCCCAGTCCGGCATGACCGAGGTGACCTGTTCGCCGGGCTGCAGAGTCGCGGACACGTCGATGCTTGCTGACTCACTGAGACCGGCGGCCGCCTCGATGATCCGCAGGATCCCACCGCGCGCCGGGAACACGATCTGGTCTTTCGCGTCGAGGATGAAGTAGCCGCCGCCGGAGAAGTCGGTCAGACTGGGTCGCCGTTCACCCACAACCCGCGACTCCAAGACCCGCAATGTCGCCGGATCGATGAGGTAGGCCACGACCTTCGTGAGCGTCGAGCACAGAGTGACCAGTTCGCCGCGGGAGGTGAACGTGATGGTGGCGCAGTCGCCACCGGTGAACAGCGACTCCACCTTCGCGGTCAGCGGCTCTTTGGGCGAGATCAGGTTGTAGGAGTCGGTGGCCCAGGTGTCGTTGTGGATGCTGTTGAAGGGGTTCGTCGCCACCGACGGGTTCTGTGGGACGACCTGTTCGGGCAGATCCACCGATCGTCCGGGCCCGCCGCCCCCGGATGAGGTCAGCGCCGCCGTCGGATCGAAGGGCAGCGCCGTCGAACTCGCGTTGAACGCCGCCAGCAGGAACGCCGCGGTCACGTACCCCGCGAGCCACCACCAGCGACGGTGAGTGGCGTCGGTGCGGCGGGTGCGGACGATGAGGACGATGAGCAGGATGGTCGTGACGGCGGCGACGACCGCCAACGCCGGTGCGCTGACCCCCATGGGTTGCAGGATCGGCAGACCGGCGCACACGGCCACGGTGGGCTGCAGGATCAGTGCCCCGATCCCGCGCGTGCGATGCGCCACCCCCCACGCCGCGAGCACAAGCAACAGCACGACGAGCGGGGACAGCAGGTAGCCGATGCCCTGTCCGATCACGTCGGGGATGGGCACGTGCGCGATCGCCTTGCCGAGCACGCCGGCGCCCACGAAGAAGTTGGAGACCGCCAGCATCGGATGCACGACCAGGATCGCCTCGGCGACCAGCAGCGCGCTGGTGATCACACGCAGGGTGCGGGGCTGCTCGGGCACGGCGTCACTCTACCGGAAACCGGGTCTGGTCACCCTGCGTTACCGGGAGCGGCCCGGCTTGTCCTCCCTTCGTCGGAAAACCGTGCCAGAGGTGTGCAGATCGGGCGAACGGCCGCCACGCGGGGCTACTTTCGACACATGCGAAGCAAATGGATGGTTACCGCTGTCTCCCTGTTCATCGCGCCTGCGCTGGTCGTCGCCTCGGCCCCCGCCAACGCCGCCACGCCTGGGATCCGCAGCACCAAGGAGTACCAGGCCCTGAAGGTCTACGTGTCCGAGCTGAACGCGAAGAAGACACAACAGCAGACACCCGCGGAGATCAGCAAGTACCGCAGCGAGTTGTCGAAGAAGCGCGCCAAAGCGTCGACGAAGGTCCGGGTGCTGTACCAGCAGAAGTTGAACCAGGCCAAGGACCGCCGGGCCAATCGCAAGGCCAAGGTCGTCGCGCTCAAGCAGCGCCGCAACGCGCAGATCGCGCAGTTGAAGAACGCGCGCCAGCAGAAGCTCAACTCGATCGCCGCGAACCGCCGCGCCGCGATCGCCCGCATCAACACCAACTACGCCAACCAGCAGGACAAGCTGAACAAGCAGTTGAAGAAGGCGCGCAAGAAGCTGGCGAAGGCGACCAACCCGGTGGTGAAGCAGAACTTGCGCGAGGAGATCAGTGCGATCCAGGACGAGCTCGACACCCTCGCCCAGGAGAAGCGGTCGGACCTGAACATCGCGAACAACAAGTACGACAACCAGGTTGAGAACGCCAAGGAGCAGTACGCCCAGAAGATCGAGAACACCACTGAGCAGTTCAACTCGCAGATCACCAACCTGCAGACCCGCTTGCGTGAGCTGTACCAGCAGAGCAAGCAGAACGCCCAGCAGCGCCGCGCCGATGAGTTCGCCATCGTCAAGGCGAAGTATGACGAGGGGGTCGGCTACATCAACCAGATGCCGGTCAACGGCCAGTAGCCGAGAACGTCACGGCCCACTGCTTCGGTGGCGGGCCGCGGCATGTCGGGCGGGGGTGGCGCCGCCTCGCGTTGCCCGCCCCGCGTCGGTTAGAGGTTGGTCGGTTGGTGAGAGGTTGTGCACTCCGGTGAGAGGTTCGCGGCCGTTTTTCACTAACGGATGAGCCGGGGACTAGCCAATGAGCGTGGGACTAACGGATGCACCCCGGTCAGTACCTGAGACTCACCCCGCTGCGCGGAACACCTCGAGCAACTCCGCGGTGAACAGAACGAACGTGACCTCCAGCGACGAGTCCCGGACGGTCTGCACGGCGATCCCTGCGGCCTCCTCCAGCGGGTAGCCGTAGATCCCGCAACTGATCGCGGGGAACGCCAGAGTCCGAATCCCGTTCTGCTCCGCCAGCGCCAAGGAGCTCCGGTAGGCCGAGGCGAGCAGTTCCGCCTCGCCCTGCCCGCCGCCGTGCCAGACCGGCCCGACGGTGTGGATGATGAAGCGCGCCGGCAGATCGAAGCCGGGTGTGATCCGCGCCTGTCCCGTAGGACACGGCGCCACCTGCCGGCAGGCCGCCGGGAGCAAGGGGCCGGCCGCGCGATGGATCGCGCCGTTGACGCCCGAGCCGTCCGAGAGGGACTCGTTGGCGGCGTTGACGATGGCGTCGCCGTCGAAGGTCGTGATGTCGCCGAGGACGAAGTTCAACACGTTTGCAACATAGCGCTGGCCGAGTCGTGCGCGCCCGCATACGGTCGTGCCATGGATGTGATCGATCGCCCGGGGTGCGTGGCCGTGATCGGTGCCGGTCCGCACGGTCTGTCCGCGCTCAAGGCACTGCTGCAGGTCGGCATTCCCGCCGATGGTTTCGATCGCGCCGACGATCTCGGTGGTAACTGGAACTTCGGCGCACCGACCTCGCGCGTCTACGAGTCCACGCACCTGATCTCGAGCAAGCCCTTCACCCAGTTCCCGGATTTCCCGATGCCGGACTCCTACCCTGACTACCCGAGTCATCGGCAGGTCAAGGCGTACTTCGACGCCTATGCGGACCACTTCGGACTGCGCGAGCGCATCACCTTCAACACCTCGGTCGTGCGTGTGGAATCCGTGGCAGCCGACCGGTGGGAGGTGACCGTCGAACGTGATGGCCGCCGGCAGACCCTGCGGTACGACGGCGTCGTTGTGGCCAACGGTCACAACTGGTTCCCGAAGATGCCCGAGTACCCAGGTCTCGAGGACTTCACCGGTGAGCTCGTGCACTCCGCGGACTACAAAGGCGCCGATCAACTCCGGGACCGGCGGGTGCTCGTGGTGGGAGCGGGCAACACCGGCTGCGACATCGCGGTCGAGGCCGCCCAGAACGCCACGGTGACGTTCCACTCGACCCGGCGCGGCTACTACTACAACCCCAAGTTCGTGTTCGGGAAACCCTCGGACCAGATCGCAGATCAACTGCTCGCGATGCGCATCCCACTGCCTTTGCGGCGGGCTGCGTTCGGGGCGACTCTGCGCACGACCATGGGGAAGTTCGAGAAGTTCGGGCTGCAGAAACCCGACCACGCCTTCTTCGAGACCCACCCCATCGTGAACCAACAGTTGGTCTACTACGTCGGCCACGGGGACATCACCCCGAAGCCCGACGTGGACCACTTCGACGCCGACGGGGCTGTCTTCAACGACGGCACCCGCGCCGACGTGGACCTGGTGGTGTTCGCGACGGGCTACCTGGCGGTGTTCCCGTTCCTGGCCGACCCCGATGCGCTCGACGCGGCCGGGGGTCGCCCGCGCCTGGCGCTGCAGATGGCATCCCCGAAGTACCCGACGCTGTGGCTGTCGGGCTTGATCCAGCCGGACTCTGGGCAGTGGACCATCGCCCACTGGCAGGGAATGGCGATCGCCGCCTTCCTGCGACTCCAG
>CALFYG010000279.1 GCA_937952095.1 uncultured Micrococcales bacterium
GCGCTACACCTTCGACAACCGCTACTTCAACGACACCTACGAGGGCCTGCCGGTCGACGGCTACACCGCCTGGCTGCAGAACATGGCCGCCGACCAGCGCATCGAGGTTCGCCTGGACACCGACTGGTTCGACGTGCGCGAACAGCTGCGCGCCGCGTCCCCGCAGGCCCCGGTGGTCTACACCGGTCCGCTCGACCGGTATTTCGACCACGCCGACGGCCGGCTGGGCTGGCGCACCCTGGACTTCGAGCTCGAGGTCCTGCCCACCGGTGACTTTCAGGGCACCCCGGTGATGAACTACAACGACCTCGACGTGCCGTACACCCGCATCCACGAGTTCCGGCACTTCCATCCCGAGCGGGACTACCCCACCGACAAGACCGTCATCATGCGCGAGTACTCCCGGTTCGCCCAGCGTGACGACGAGCCGTACTACCCGATCAACACCGCCGAGGACCGTAAGCGCCTGCTGGCGTACCGGGACCTGGCCAAGGGTGAGTCCAACACCCTGTTCGGCGGCCGGCTCGGTTCGTACAAGTACCTGGATATGCACATGGCGATCGCGAGCGCGCTCACGGCTTTCGAGAACCGCATCCAGCCGTGGCTGCAGGCACGCCAGCCGCTCGGTGTCGTCGATCTCGCAGACTGACTCAGGAGTCGAGCAGTCGGTCCTCGGTCTCGTGCAGTGAGGGAAGTGCGAAACCGGCCGCGAGGAGTGCTGCTCGGGTGACCGGAACGTCACCCTTGCGCCAGCCTTGCCACAACTGCCACCCGGCCAGCGGGTGCAGGCCCGCCGCCAGCGCTTCGAGATCGCGGTCGGGGGGCCCGGGCAGTTCCAGCAAGCGGCGTGCAGCAGCCTGCACCCAACTCGCGCGCGACCTCAGGTCCGGCAGTAGATGCCGGCCGTTGCTGATGCGCCCGAGGTAGTCCCTGAACCTCTGAACGTCAATGGATCGCAGGCCCAGTCCGACGACCTGACCGCCGTGTGTCGTGTAGTCCACCAGCGGATCGGACACGTAGTCCACCTGCCCGATCCGAGCAGCCACGGCGGCCAACCACTGGTCGTGCCACCCTCGCAGCCGTCGGGCTGGGAACGGCAAGGCGGCGTCGACGGTGCGCGGGGAGATCGCCAATGCCGCGCCGGACACGCAGTTCATGACCAGCAGGTGGGCCGGAGTCAACGAGTCGGGCGTCGGCTCGTGGCCCAGGAAACGTTCGCGCAGGACGACGCCGTCCTCGTCCACAACCCGCATCGCACTGAAGACCGCGTCCGAGCCGCTCTCGATGTGGGTCAGCAGGCGCTGCATCTTGTCAGGCGCCCAACGGTCGTCCTGATCGCAGAGGAACACTGGCACGTCGATGGGACCGTTTCGTAGCAGGTGCTCGAAGGCGGCGTACGGACCCAGGTGTGGCTGCGAGGTCATGAGGGTGAACCGCTCATCACCGTCGACGTGCGCGGCGATCGCGTCGGTGTTCGCCGACGAGTCGTCGAAAACCAGGCATCGCCAATCGGTGACCGTCTGAGCTCGCAGGGAGTCCAACTGTGCATCCAGGAGGTCGATGCGTGGGTTGTGGGTGGCCAGGACCACCAGTGCACTCACCATCGACGCCCTCCGGGCAGGCGGATCCTCTGCCCCCTCCGCGACCGTCCGAGCATATCGGGCTCAGCGCTCGGCTGCGATGATGACGGGGAGCGCCTCCGCCAGTGCATCGTCCCACGCCCGCATGGGTGCCAGCCCCACCTGTGCCCAGCGACTGTGGCTCAGCACACTGTTGGCCGGACGAGGTGCCCGGCGGGGGAACTGCTCCGTCGCGGTGGGCAGTACGCGCTCGGGGTCGGCCCCAGCGTCGGCGAAGATGCGTCGTGCGAACTCGTACCAACTCGCCCGCCCGGCGTTGGTCGCATGGTAGATGCCGACGGGGGCATCGCTTCGCACCAGCATGTCGATCTGTCGTGCGAGGTCCATGGACCAGGTGGGTTGGCCGACCTGGTCATCGACCACGGACACCGTCTCGCGTGTGCGCTCGAGGTGCAGCATCGTCTTGACGAAGTTCTGCCCGTGGGCGCCGTACAACCATGCGGTGCGTAGGACGTAGGAGTGGGGGTGCGATAGCGCTGCCCGCTCGCCGGCCAACTTCGTGCGGCCGTAGGCACTGCGTGGGGCCGGTGTCGCGTCCTCGGCGTAGGGGGACGCGGCCGTGCCGTCGAAGACGTAGTCGGTGGAGATCTGCACAAGGCGGGCCTCGGGGCAGGCACGGGCGATGTTGGCGACCCCCTCGCCGTTGATGGCCGCAGCCGCTGCCTCGTGGTCCTCAGCGTCGTCCACGGCCGTGTAGGCCGCGCAGTTTACGACCACATCGGGCGCGACGTCCCGGACCGCCGAGGCGACCGAGGCCGGATCGGTGATGTCGATGTCGGGGACATCGAGACCGACAGCATCGGCGCCCACCACCGACATGAGGTCAGTACCTAGTTGGCCGCGACAACCGATCACCAGCCAGGTCATGACCGCTGCCTCAGCGGCTCCCACCACGCGGCGTTCGTGCGGTACCACTCGATCGTGTCGGCCAGGCCGCGGTCCAGGTCGATCTGCGGACTGTAGCCGAGCTCCTCGTGGATCTTGCTGATGTCCAGGGAGTACCGGCGGTCGTGACCCTTGCGATCGGGAACCGTCTCCACCGCGGACTCGTCGGCGCCCATCGCGGTCAGAAGGCGGTGTGTAAGTGCGAGGTTGGTGAGTTCGGTACCGCCCCCGATGTTGTAGACCTCCCCGCTGCGGCCTTTCTGGAGTGCCAATGCGATACCGGCGCAATGGTCGTCGACGTGCAGCCAATCCCGCACGTTGAGTCCGTCGCCGTACAACGGAACGTTCTTGCCTTCCATGAGGTTCGTCACGAACAGCGGAATGACCTTCTCCGGGAACTGGTAGGGCCCGTAGTTGTTGGAGCAGCGGGTGATCACAGTATCCAGCCCGAAGGTCCGATGGAAAGCGCGGACCAGCAGGTCCGAGGAGGCCTTGGAGGCAGCGTACGGTGAGTTGGGCTCCAAGGGGGATTCCTCGGTCCAGGACCCCTCGTCGATCGACCCGTAGACCTCGTCGGTGGACACGTGTAGGAAGCGTTCGACGCCGCATTCGACGGCGGCCTGCAGCAACTTCTGGGTACCGAGCACATTGGTCAGCACGAACGCCGACGGTTCGGAGATCGAGCGATCGACGTGTGATTCCGCGGCGAAGTGCACGATCGCGTCGTGGCCGGGCACGACCTGCGCCAAGAGGTCGGCGTCGCAGATGTCGCCCTCAACGAATGAATACCGCTCATCGTTCGCGATGGGATCGAGGTTCGCGAGTACACCGGCGTAAGTCAGCTTGTCCAGCACGGTGACGCGGGCACCTTCGAGCCCCGGGTAGGTGCCGGTCAGAAGGCGCCGCGTGAAGTTGGAGCCGATGAAGCCCGCGGCACCGGTGATGAGCAGTCGCACAACATCACCCTAGGACTGCCCGGGTGGTAGTCGTCAGACGGGCGTTCGCGCCGTGTCGTGCCTCTACACTCGGGAGCGTGAAAGGCGTGGTCCTCGCCGGTGGCACCGGTTCGCGGCTGTGGCCGATCACCCGTGCGGTGAGCAAGCAGCTCCTCCCCGTGTACGACAAGCCGATGATCAACTATCCGTTGTCCACGCTGATGGCCGCGGGTCTGCGAGACATTTGCATCATCACCACGGAGCACGACCAGCCTGGATTCCGTCGGCTGCTGGGGGACGGAGCGGACCTCGGGATGAATCTCACTTACGTGGTGCAGCCCTCCCCCGACGGCCTGGCCCAGGCGTTCCTCCTGGCCGAGGACTTCCTCGCCGGCGACTCCGCAGCTCTGGTCCTCGGGGACAACATCTTCCACGGTCCCGGACTCGGCACCCAGTTGCGCCGATTGACCGCGGTCGACGGCGGGCACATCTTCGCCTACCGGGTGGCGAACCCGCAGGACTACGGCGTGGTGCAGTTCGACGTCGAGGGCCGCGCGGTCTCTCTGGAGGAGAAGCCCGTATCACCGAAGAGCCACTTCGCTGTGCCTGGCCTCTACTTCTATTCCGCGGACGTCGTGGAGGTCGCCAAGCAGATCCGGCCCAGTGCCCGCGGCGAGTTGGAGATCACGGCGGTCAACGAGTGGTATCTGCAGCGGGGCCGCTTGAAGGTCACTGTCCTGCCCCGGGGCACCGCGTGGTTGGACACCGGGTCCTTCGAGTCCCTGCACGATGCCGGCGACTATGTGCGCGTCCTGGAGTCCCGACAGGGCACGAAGGTCGGCTGCATCGAAGAATTGGCGTGGCGCAACGGATGGATCAGCGGCGAGCAGTTGGAGGCTCTGGCCGAGCCGCTGCGCAAGAGCGGCTACGGGAACTATCTGCTCGGGCTGCTGTCGGGTGCTGATGATTGACGACGTCGTGGACGTCCGCAACCCCCGTGAGGGGCTGTGGAACAACCGCCACCTCATCTGGAACTTCGCCCGCCGGGATCTGAAGGGCAGGTTCAAGGGAACGCTGGTGGGGTGGCTGTGGTCGCTGCTGCTGCCGCTGGGCACGGTCCTGATCTACAGCGTCGTCTTCTCCGTTTTCATCCGCATCGAGCCGCCTCCCTTCGGAGACGGCACTCCGGGCAGGTACTGGGTCTGGCTGCTCGCGGGCATGGTCACCTGGACGTTCGTTCTGAACGCGACGAACGCAGGGATCCCGAGCCTTCTGGCCAACGGTTCCCTTCTGCAGAAGATCTACATCCCCTCCTTCGTGCCGTGCGTGGCCAGCACTCTGGCGATCGCGGTGCAGTCCTTGGTGGAGCTGGGCATCGTGGTGGCCATCCTGCTGTTCGTGGGAAATCTCGGGTGGTCCTGGCTGCTGGTGCCCGTGTGGTTGGTAATGCTCTTCGTCTTCGTCGCCGGCACCACCTATGCGCTGTCCGTGCTGAACGTCTTCTTCCGGGACGTGTCGCAGTTGGTGACTGTGGCGATGCAGCTGATCTTCTTCCTGACCCCGATCATCTACCCGCTGACGCTGATCCCGGAATCGTGGAACGGCATCCCCCTGCGCAGCCTTCTGGAACTCAGTCCCTACACACAGTTCGTGCAGTTCGGTCGGAGCCTGCTGTACGACCTGCGTGTTCCCGGGCCGGGCGAGTGGGCAGGTGTCTTTGCGTGGGTGCTTGCCGCGCTGCTGGTGGCCGCCCTGGTCTCGCGTGGCCGCGGCCGCGACGTCAGCGAGTACATCTAGGCGACCGTTACAGTGGTGGCGCCGCACGCGTGACGATTGGGAGTTCCCTTGGCCGAGGCAGCCATCAGCCTGCACGAGGTGTCAAAGCGCTTCCGGCTGCCCTCGTCGCGACGCCAGTCTTTCAAGGAACGTGCGGTGCGGGGCAAAGCGGAGGACACCTACTTCTGGGCACTGCGGGATGCGACGTTCGATATCCCCCGTGGCAGCACCTTCGGGGTCATCGGCCCCAACGGCTCTGGGAAGTCCACCGCGCTCAAGGTGATGGCCGGGATCTACCGGCCCACCCACGGTCAGGTCCACGTGCGCGGGAGCTTGTCCGCCCTGCTGGAGCTCGGTGCGGGTTTCCACCCCGAACTCAGCGGCCGCGAGAACATCACGCTCAACGCATCGATCCTGGGCATGTCACAGTCGCAGATCGCCGCGGCCACGGACGAGATCATCGAGTTCGCCGACCTCGGGGAACACATCGAAGCCCCGGTGAAGGTGTACTCAAGCGGCATGTACGTGCGCCTCGGTTTCGCCATCGCAGTCACCGTGCAGTCAGATATCCTCATCGTCGACGAGGTCATCGCCGTGGGGGACGAGCAGTTCCAGCGGAAGTGCTTCGATCACATCCATTCGCTGCGGCGCAAAGGTGCCACCGTGGTCCTTGTGTCGCACGGGCTCGAACTCATCGAAACCCTCTGCGACGAGGCCGTCTGGATGGATAAGGGCCAGGTGCAGGGGATCGGCGGAGGGCGCGAGGTCGTTCGCAGGTATGTGGACAGCATCAACGCCGTGCAGCCGCACATCGATCAGCGCACAGGTCTTCGCCACACAGGCACTGGGGAGGCCCTGATCACGTCGGTCACGTTCGCGGGTGAGGACGGCGGCCCTGTCGTCAGTGGCCGGCCCTTCGAGGTGGTGATCCGGTACGAGAGTTCGGCCCATCTGGCGGAGGTTGTCCTCGGGCTGACGATCGTGCACGAACCGGGCATCAAACTGGGCGGACCCAACACTGCGGATGCGGGCCTGGTGGAGCTCGGCCTGGGCATCGGCGAGGCCAGATTCTCCGGGCTGAGCATGGCACTGATGCCGGGCCGTTATGTGGTGTCGGCTGGGATCATGCAGCCCGGCCGCCGTGTCATCGATCAGGTCTATGACGCCTTCGATCTCGAGGTCCTGCCGTCCGGGGATTTCGTCCACGGACTGGTGCGGATGGAGGGCACGTGGCAGGTCGATCAGGTGCCGGCGGCAGACGCGTAGATCCTGCTCAGTTCTGCTGCCTGATCGGCGAAGGTCGGTATCGTGCGCACCGGACGAGCCCTGTTCCGAAAGTCACCGGGACGGTCCATTATCGCGCTCATCGCCTCCCGCAGGGCCGCAGCATCATCCATCCCGATGATCGTCGCGTTGACCCCGTCGGTCAGGTCGTCCATGATCCCGCCTCCGTCCGTGGCGATCACCCACACTCCGCGCAGAACTGCCTCGCGGACAGTCAACCCGTAGCTCTCCCGCCACTGGGAGGGGAAGAGGAGTACGTCGATGCTGTCGAAGAAGTGGTCCAGCCGGTCGTGGGTGTAGCCAGGCACGATGCGGACCAGACCTGGGTACTGCCAGTCGCGGGCATGCAGGGTCTGGATCCCGAGGTTCAGGAAAGCGTCGACCACGCTCAACTCGTAGTCGGATCTGCGCAACTGCGCCAACGCGTCGCGTACCTGCCGCACACCCTTGATGGGGGTGTCGCCGCCCACGTACCCGAACCGGACCGCACCCTCGTGGGCGGTCCGCCGGAACTCGGGCGCAGGGTGGTGAACACCGTTGCGGTTCACTTGGAGCAGGTCCTCCCGGACGCCACTGCCAGCCATCACCGAAGCCCAGTAGTCACTGGGGGTGAGCACCTTCGCGCACTGGTTGAGGATGTGTGCTGAGCGCTGCTGCCGTTGTTCGTGGGCGACGGCGTCCCGCACACAGGTCGCGCAAACCCTGGCATCGATCGCGGTCTGGCCACACCAGCGCCCCGAGGCACGCACCATGAACTGCCGCTCGCAGAACCACCACGCGTCATGCAACGTGACGACGGTGGGGATGCCTGCCTGCTGGGTGGCCTCCACCATCTCGACGCCGAGCCCCTGGATCGCGTGGAAGTGCACCAGATCGGGCCTGATCCGGGTCAGGACGTCGCGCATCCGATCTGCGAGGTCGGGCTGGTGGTAGTCCTGGTCCGGCGAGTGCGGCGCGGACCGACCGAGGGCCACTACCGGCAGAGAGCGCGCCTCGTAGCGGTGGAATTCGCCGTGGGCCAGTCGCGGTTCCGTGATGCCGGTCATGACGAACACTTCATGACCGTCTGCGGCGAGGTGGCTCGCGGTCTCCTCCGCGACGATCGTGGCCCCCCCGAAGGACTCGGGGTCGAAGTGCACGTTGACGATCAGCAGGCGCATCATCGACCCCGCCAACTCGGCGCGACGGCATCCAACACCGCACGCATCTGCTCGGTGGGTTCGTTGCGCAACTCCCAGCGCCGCACGTCGTCGCGGGCCGCGGCGGTCAGTCTCGCGGGGAGGTCCGGATCCTGTGTCAGGCGCGACAGCGCCCGCCCCCAGCCGTCCGCATCTGCGATGAGCCCCGTCTGTCCGTCGCGGACGTAATCCGCGTACACGGTCGGGGAGGCGACCAGCGCGGTGCCCACGAGCGCTGCCTCGAGGTACTTGACGTGGGACTTGAAGGTGTTGAAGTGGGCGTCCACCAGCGGCGCTATGCAGATGGTGCTGCGCCGCAGGTGTCGCAGGTACTCCTCGTACGGCAGCTCCTGTGCGGTGCGCTGTATCTGAGCGGCCAGCGGTTGCAGGACGGCGGGCACCTGCACCGGTCCCACGAGGTGCAGGCGGGCATCCGGATTCTCGTGCAGCCACTGCGCGATCCCGGGCGCCGCTACCGCGAAGTCGTGATCGTGTGCACGCGATCCGCTGCCGTAGATCACTATGGGGGTGTCCGCCTTGGGCACTGCGCGCAGGTGAGGTTCGGCCGCGAGCATGCTGTCGTCGATGCCGTTGGCAACCACCATGCCTGGCTGGCGGTTGAGCGACTGCATGTCGTCGGCGAGTACCTGCGTCGAGGCCAGATTCACCTCCGCAGCGGCAAGAGCGCGACCGTAGCCGTCGGCCCCAGCAATCACGGCGTCTCGCAACGAGGTCGGCAGCGTCTGGAGATTGGGATTGGCGGCCGTCGCCTCTCGGTCATGCACGAGGTCGTCCACCTCGAACACCACCGGGATGCGCAGGCGGTGGGCCTCCTCGACGAGAGCGTGCAGGGCCGGCGTCCACGCCAGACGGTAGACGATGAGCAGGCCGGCCAGCTGAAGGCGGCTGCGCGCGTGATCGAGGTCGTCGATCCCGATCGACTCGAAGGGGACGCCGAGTCCGCTCAGGATTTGGGCCTTCTGCTCCACGCGGTAGTGGTAACACTGCGGGATGCTCTGTTCGGCGACGGACAGTACGCTCACCGGCCACTTGACCGCCGATGCGCCTACCGGTGTGGCAGGCAGCCCGGCGTCACGGCGAAAGCCGCGCTGGCGGCGCAGCCGAAGGCGCCCCCTGCGGAGCACCCCTTCGATCCCCTCGGACGCGTACACCTCGCGGGCCCGCAGGCTCAGGTGACGGACCCTGGCGGTGTCAAAGCCACGCATGGACGTCCTCCCCCCAGCGCTCGCGCACCACCTGTGGGATGTCCGCGGTATCGACGACCTCCGGAGGGGGGTTCCTCACCAGCTCCCTCTTGACGAAAGGGAAACCCATCGCGATCAACCGTCGCCACCCAAGGCTCGTGGGGTTCTGGCCACGTGAGGTCACCCACTGCCACGGGAAGTGCGCGGCGGTGAGAATGCCCTCGCGCTGCGCGAGGCGGGACAGGCCGATCTCGTACCGGTGGACGATCCGGGTCTTCGTGCGTTCCTCGCGCACGCCGTCCCAGAATCGGCGCAGTGAGGAGTCGTCCAGCACACCGTCCTTGTACCCCATGACGTGGCTCTGCAGATGCGGCCGATCCTGCGTGGTTCCCACCAGACCCCAGATCTGAGTGGGGCAATCGGTGAATCCGTCGATGATCGAGGTCAGGCTCGCGAAAGGGCCGATCAGACTGTCGTTGAGGAGCAGCACACGATCGGCCCGACGCACCTCGGGGTGTACGTGCAGGAATGCCGCCCAGGAACCGAAGTCGTAGCCCACGTTGGGCCGTCGCAGAACGCTGACGCGGGCCAACAGCTCCGGATCAGACGCGGTGAGCCGCGACGGGCTCGGACTCGCACTCACCAGGGCGCAGGCGTAACCGCTGGCTAACAGCTCCTCGAGCAGCCGCTCCACACTGCGGGACAGCTGTGGCTGCGGGCTCCAGTGGGCGAGCACGGCGACATCCCGGTCCGACTCCGGGCGCGGGGGTCCCTGCTCGTGGCGCAGCGGCACCTCGACGGCGCGGGACCGGCTCACCGGCGCTTCCTGAGGCGCAGCCGGATCATCTGGTCCCGTGCGTCTCGCATCTGGTCGTACGCGCGACGCACCCTGGTCTGCAGTTCGGTCTCCCGCGCGGCCGCGGCGGCCGTTTGGAGCTCCAGTAGGCGCAGTGCGGCCTGCGTACCGGCGTTGAGCCAGGCGGGCCTCGCGGCCGCTCGCGTGGCCAGCGCCTGCTCCACCCCGTGCTGTGCTGCACGCACCTGATCCGTGGGGACGAACAGTTGTGTGTCACCGTCCACCGCGACGGCGAGGTCGTAGCCGGCAGGCGGCGCCGCGACGCAGTCCATCAGCAGTGCCGGGCGATCCGAGACGATCCGCGCGTGCAGCGCCGTCGGGTCGGTGCGGGCCACCACGAGGGTCAACGGAACCTCCGGCAGACCCCGGCCGATCGCGAGTTCGTTGATCGCACACGCACGCGAGATCGCCTGGTCGGCGTCCTCGGAGGCAGGCACGGCAAACACCGGCTGATCGGGGTCGGTGAGTCGGCACACCATGGCGACGAGGCCGTCTCGGGCCCCGAGTTCAAGCATCGGCCCGGGGAAGAGTCGGCGCATCGCCACGGCGAGCAGTGCGGTCGGGTCCTGGTCCCAGACCGGGCGTTGCGGGGTGGGACCGGGCAGCAGTACAGGATGGTCCACCGCCAGGATGTCGACCACGCCCACCTCCTTCGAGCCCACCACAGTGTATGTGCGCACCGAACCGAGCGAGGTCTCTGGCAGAGTCGTGCCATGGACGGCGCAGCGGGGCTGGTGGTGGCCGTGCCCGCGCTCAATGAGCAGAATACGGTCGCGGACGTCGTTGCGGCCGTACGCGCCGTGGTGCCGGATGCCTGCGTGGTGGTCGTCGATGACGGCTCGACGGACCAGACCGGCCGTCTCGCGCGGGAGGCTGGTGCGGTGGTGCTGACGATGCCTTTCAACGTGGGTGTGGGTGGGGCCATGCGGACGGCGTTCGTCTACGCCGAGCAGGTCGGGGCCCGTGCTGTCGTGCAGGTCGATGCCGACGGCCAGCACGATCCGCGCGACATCCCGCGACTCGTGGAGGAACTCAGGGACCATTCCGTCGTGATCGGTGAGCGCTTCGGCGATGACGGGTACCACGTCCGGGGCCCACGCCGCTGGGCGATGAGCTTCTTGGCGGCGGTGGTGAGCCGACTGGTCGGAACCCGGCTCTCGGACACCACATCGGGGTTCCGGGCGGCGGATCGCCGCGCGATCGCGTTGTTCGCACGGCACTACCCAGCGGAGTACCTCGGGGACACCGTCGAGTCGCTGGTGCTGGCTTCCCGTTCCGGACTGCGCATCACGGGTGTCCCAGTGACCATGCGCCCTCGCCTGCACGGGGAGCCGAGCGCAGGAGCAGTGCGCTCGACGATGTACCTGGGCCGGGCTCTCCTTGCGGTGCTGGTCCTGCTCATCAGCCGTGGCCGTGATTCCCAGGAGGTGGGGGTGTGAACGGCGCGAACCTGCTCGGGCTGCTGACCTCGGTCGGTATCACGGTATTCATCGTGGAGCTGCTGCGCCGCCGCATCCTGCGCGAGAAGTACGCGGTGTTGTGGCTTCTGGTGTGCGTGGGCCTGCTGCTGTTCTCGGTGTTCCCGGGGCTGCTGGCGCGCTTGGCTGATCTGCTGGGCTTCGAGGTCCCGGCGAACCTGCTGTTCGTCATCTCCTTGGTGCTGTTACTCGTTGTCAGTGTCCAACTCAGCTACGAGGTGAGCCGGGTGGAGGCACGCACGCGACGGCTGGCGGAAGAGGTCGCGATACTGCGCAGACAGGTCGACGACATCCGGGACGACAGTGATTGAGCGGATCGACCCCGGCTGCGTCGCGGTGGTGGTGACGACCTTCGAGCCGCCTGAGCAGGTCCGTGACCTCTTCACCGTCCTGAGCCGTTGGAGCGGACCGATCATCGTGGTGGACGACGGATCGGTCGCGCCGATGGATCCTGGCCCGTGGGCGCAGTGGATACGGTGTGCCCAGAACCGGGGTGTAGCCGCTGCCCTCAACGCCGGACTACGGGCGGCACGCCACGTGGGTGCTACACATGTCGTCACGTTCGACCAGGACTCCGTGCTGGACGAGCAGTTCCTGCCCGACCTGGTCGCGGCATGGGGTCGAGCGTCCGAGCGCGGCTTCGTGCCTGGCGTGGTGGCCCCGCGTGATCCCGGGCCGGTGCGTTACCGGGGGACCGAGGGACGCGGGTTCTTGAGCACCAGTGAGGTGATCCAGTCGGGTGCGATGTTCAGCCTGTCGCAGTTGGGCGAGATCGGGGACTTCGACGAGCGGCTGGTGATCGACGCGGTGGACTCACAGGCCTGTCTGAGGCTCGGTGAGCGTGGGTACGACATCGTGTGCGCGGATCTGCCGATGGGACACCGACTCGGTGAGGCGATCGGTTTCGAGGTGGGTTCCCGGCGCGTCCTACTGACCCGGCATCCACCGCAGCGGCACTATTACATGACCCGTAACCGGATCCTGCTGGCCCGTGAGCATGTGCGTCGGCGCCCGGGCTGGGCCGCGGCCACGCTCCGCAAGACCGCTGTGGGGGCTGTGCTCACCGTGATGTTCGACGAGGATCGACGGGGCAAGGCGGCCGCGATCTTCCGTGGTGTGCGAGACGGTTTGCGGGGTCGGATCCGTCAGTGAGCGCCGCGGCCGGTCGCCACGGCCTTCACGGTCTTGACCATGATCACGAGATCCATGGCCAGCGACCAGTTCTCGACGTAGCGCAGGTCCATCTGCATGCGCTCGTCCCACGGGACCTCTTTGCGCCCGGCCACCTGCCACAGGCCCGTCATGCCCGGCATCGTGATGTGCCGGCGGTGGTCGGAGTCGCCAAGCAGAGGCAACTCCGTGACCAGCATGGGGCGGGGGCCGACCAGTGACATCTGTCCGCGGATGACGTTGAACAACTGCGGGAGTTCGTCCAGCGACCACCGGCGAAGGAAGTGGCCGAGTGGGGTGATCCGGGGATCCTTCGCGTACTCATCGGCGGTCGCACGCCCGATACCGAGCACCTCTTCGTGGGCGTGCTCGGCACCGTCGACCATGCTGCGGAACTTGACCAAGCGGTAGACCTTGCCGGCTTTGCCGACCCGCTGCTGAACGAAGAAGATGGGCCCACGGCTGGTGACGGCGATGGCCACGGCCGTCAGGAGAAGCACAGGCGAGAGCACCACCAGCAGCAGCACTGACAGGGTCAGGTCGAAGCCCCGCTTGATGATGGCCTGCGGGCCCGCGAGACGCGGCTCCTCCAAGTGGAGCAGTGGAAGGCCGGCCGCTGGGCGGACCGCGAGGCGCGGACCGGTGATGTCCCCGAGTGTCGGGGCGACGAGGAGGTCGACACTGGGACCCTCGAGCCGCCAGGACAACCGTCGGATGACCTCGGCGTTGACGGTGGGGGTCTGGGTGACCGCCACGGCATCGACGCCGCGGTCACGGATCGTGGACTCCACCTGGTCCAGCCACTGGTCGAGGTCGGAGGCGTCGGAACGGGGTCCTGCCAGGGTGCTGACCACTTCGAAACCGGCGCGACGGTCGTGGCTGAGCCTCTCGACGAGATCGTCGCGGTTCGGTCCGTCACCGACGACCAGGGTCTTCTGCAGGTACGCACCCGCACGACGGCGGGAGAACACCCAGGAGCGCAGGATGCGCCGACCCAGGGGCAGCAGGACCAGCCCAGCCAGGAACGTCGCGATCAGGAACTGCCGACCGACCGTCAGATTGAACGCGTATGCCAGCGAGGCGAGGAGCGTGAAAATGACGACGGTGCTGGTGACGATGTTCTTGAACTCGTCGGAGCCGACGCCGATCCGGCGGGGATCGTAGGCACCGCGAGCGGCCAACGACGTGCCCCAGAGGAAGACGATTGCCAGGACGGCCTGCCACGGGTTGTGTCCCGGCCACGCGAGGTAACCAGCGGTCATGGCCAGAGACATCATGGCCAGATCCACGACCATCGCCGCCCAGATCAGGCTGCGTAATGCGCCAGCCGCATGAACGGGTGTCTCAACTCGGGCGAATCGGGCCAGCGCCTCCGGCAGACTGGATTCGGAGGACCCGCGGCCGAAGCCTTCCTGCAGGGCCATGCGTCCTCCGTCCGGGTGCCATACGTCCGCCAATGCTATTCCGGTGACCGTTATCCACAGTGCCAGACGCCATTCCTGCACAGGCAAGCCGAGGTACCCTCTGTGACCGATTCGTTACGTCACGGCTACGCAGAGTCGCAGTTTCCGGCACCCCGCGGAGTGCGGGGAATAGTGTTCGCCTCATGCCGACCTTGCCACCGCGTCCGAGGGCGGCCTCGGTGTTAGTCGTGATGCTGGGTCTGGTGCTGTTCGTTCTGCGGCGAGTCGACGGTGTGTGGCAACCGACCATCTGGGCCGAGGACGGACGGGTCTTCTGGGCGGCGGCGCTGTACCCGGGCTTCGATCTCCT
Source organism: uncultured Micrococcales bacterium (assembly GCA_937952095.1). Taxonomy (GTDB): domain Bacteria; phylum Actinomycetota; class Actinomycetes; order S36-B12; family UBA10799; genus JADKAV01. The sequence goes on from CALFYG010000279.1 coordinate 14,181, forward strand.
CTCGCCATACGCCGCGCAGTGGTGGCTGGCCCAGCGGCTGCTGGTGTTGGGTGTGGTGCAGCTGCCCGTGGTGTGGGCGCCGCGGGTCATGTTCCTGGCGGCGGCGCTCGTAGCTGTGTTGGCGGCTGCCACCATCCTGCAGTCACGATCCCGCGCGCTGTTCGGTGCGTACCGGTACCAAATCGTGGCTTTCGCGCTCGTGCTGTTGATACCCGTCGCCTGGGAGGTCCACGGCAATCTCACGAACATCCAGGTATGGCTCGGCGTGGGGCTGCTGGTCACCCTTGCGATTCCCGCCCCGACATCTCGGGTGGGGCGGGTGATCGAACTCGCCTTTGTCGGGGTGGCGGGACTGACCGGCTTCTTGGGTGTGCTCCTGTCCCCGATGGCCGTATGGTCGGTGGCCACGGCGAAAACCACGTACAACACGGTGCGTTCCGTGCTGCTGCTGGCTGCCGCGTGCTGCAATCTTGCCGTGTGGTGGTCTGCCGGCCGGGCGGCTGGCGAGGGGGCTTTGGCCCGGATGCTTCAGGTTCCCGAGACTCTGCTCTACCGATGGGGTGGTGGGACGCTTTTCGGGGAGTACCCCTTACGCGTGGTGTCGAGCGGGGGGCGGTTCGTCCTCATGGTCGCCACCGTCTTCCTTCTCGTCGTCCTTGCTGCTGCGTGGAATGACCGTCGGGGCCCCTCGCCTGTCTGGCTGTTCGTCGCATCCTTGTGGGCCGTTCTTGCGATCCTGTCCCCGACCGGTGCAGTGGGAAGCCGCTGGATGTTCGATCCGCAAGCCCACTGGCGATATTTCGCACTCGGTGTCGCGGCGTGCCTGCTGGTGTTGGTCCGCGCGCTCGGAACCACCAGGGTTCGCTGGCCCTATGGTCTGGCTCTGGTCGCGTGTGTGCCGGCATTGACCCTAGGCGCACGACTGCCGGGAGCGGGTCCGGCGATACCAGAAGGTGACCTTAGAGCCTTCGCGGAGTGCTTGCATGCGCCGGGCGGTCTGTGCGCAGTGGACATCGCCCCGGAGGGCTGGACTGTATTGGTCCTTGTCCCGGAACGCTCACCGACCCACGTCACATCGCCTTGAGCAGGACCGGGCTACGGCCCACGACCTGGGAGGAAGCCCCGTCGACGCACGCGCCGTCGAGTCGGCACACCTGCATGTCGGTGGTGTCCAGACTCACCGCCGGACCCGTGGCCCACACGACGGTGAATGCGCTTCCGTTCGCCGCGGTGAACGCGCAGCGGCGTATGCCGCCGGCGTCCCAGCACCCCGCCGGCCGCGCCCCGGTCAGCCACCCCCGCACCGTCACGAACGCGGTGCCCGCCGGCGTGATCCCGTTGGCGTCGACCATGTCGATCCCCAGCACGCTCAGGTCCCAGCCGTACCAGTAGGTCCGCGCGATGCCCAGGGTGGCGGAGTCGAGGTACGTCCGCGCGACGTAGGTGGCCGCGGTCTGCGGTTCCGGCACCACCTGGGGAAGGCCTGCCCGCCGGTCGCCGTAGTTCACCTCGGTGTCCCACAGCGGACGGTTCACGCCGAGTTTGTTGAGCACCCGTTGGGCGGCACGGATCGACTCCGCCCGCGCATCGGGACCTTTGGTCGTGTCGACCGGATACAGATGCACCGCCATGGCGTCGACCGGGTCGCCGGCGCGGTGCAGGGCGCGGGCGTAGCGGAAGAAGAAGCTCTCGTCGTAGAAGGCCGGATCCGGGATCACGGTGCTGGAGGCGGCGACGACCAGCGCGGAAGGGTCGGTGATCTTCACGGTGTCGTAGGCCCTGCGCGTCAACTGCGCGAGTTTGGTCCAGTCGCCTTCATAGAAGCTGCGGGTGTTGGCCTCGTTCCACACCTGGTAGCCGGTGATCCTGCCCTTGTACCGGGAGGCAACCTCCCGCAGGAAGTCGAGGTAGTCCTCCGGATCGGCGGGCAGCGCCGTGCTTCCTGGCCCGTACAGGCCGGGAAGATCTGGGCTGCGAGACGCCCAACGCGGAGTTGAGCCGAGGACGTAGAGGATGTCCGTGGCGCCGGCGGTCTCGGCGTTGGCCACGGCGGCATCGAGGGTGGCCCAGTCGTAGCGGTCCCGCGTCTTCTCGATCTCGTCCCAGCGCACTCCGGTGTCCCACAGCCGCACGGAGGTGAGCGTCAGGGAGGTGGGCGCGGCGGTCGCCAGACCGGCCACGTGCTGGCCGAAGGCCTCGGGACCGATCGGCTGACCCGGTCCGACTCCGATCAGGAGTGCGCCCACGGCGGCGGCGAGTCCGATCACCGCGCCAGTCTCTCGCACAAGGCCGCGTAGCCGTCGATCACGTCCTCCCACACGTAGGCGGTCCTTTGTTTCAGGGGGTGCCCGGGTGTACCGGGTGCACGAGGTGAGGCAGACCTTCGACGTACTGCACATGGTGCAGGCGATCGCTGGCACCCGCCAGCCCGCGGTCAACCGTCGCGGCCTGGCCTGAGCTGCCGCCGACATCACCGCACTGTCGTTGCGTTGTTGGGCGACACGCACGGCGTGTCGCCCAACAACGCAACAACGACCCAGCGGGGCAGCTGCCTCAGAACCCTTGGTCCACGCGCTGGATCGCCCGGATCACGTCCTCCGGGTCGTCGGTCACGTGGATCAGTTCGTGGTCGGCCGGTCCGATCTTCTCCTCGGTCGCCAGCGTGCTGCGGATCCAGTCCACGAGCCCCGACCAGTAGGACGTACCGACGAGCACGATCGGGAATCGTGTGACCTTCTTCGTCTGCACGAGTGTGAGCGCTTCGAAGAGTTCGTCCAGCGTGCCGAAGCCTCCGGGGAACACGACGAACCCGTGGCTGTACTTCACGAAGCACGTCTTGCGAGCGAAGAAGTACCGGAAGTTCATCCCGATCTCCACCCAGTCGTTGATGCCTTGCTCGAACGGCAACTCGATCCCCAGCCCGATGCTCATGCCCCCGGCCTCGAACGCGCCCTTGTTGGCTGCCTCCATGATCCCGGGACCGCCACCGGTGATCACCGCGTAGCCGGCACCGACGAGCAGTCGGCCCACGTCCTCCGCTGCCGCGTATTCAGCGTGCTCGCGGGACGTGCGGGCGCTGCCGAAGACGGAGATCGCCGGGCCCACATTGGCCATCGCGCCGAATCCCTCGACGAACTCGGCCTGGATGCGCAAGACGCGCCAGGGGTCGGTGTGGACCCAATCCCCGGAGGCGCGGCTGTCGAGGAGTCGTTGGTCGGTGGTCGAACCCCGGGCCTGCCGTCCGCGCAGGACGACCGGGCCTTTGTGGCGCTGAGGGCTCGGCGGGGAGTACCAGTTCTCAGATGCATCGTTCA
>CALFYG010000280.1 GCA_937952095.1 uncultured Micrococcales bacterium
TGGCGCGATTCCAGGCCCGCGAGCAGACCCCGTACAAGCAGCACAAGATCACCGAAGAGGACTACCGCAACCGGGAGAAGTGGGACGAGTACGTCCAGGCCATAGATCAGATGGTGCTGCGCACCACGACCGACTCCGCCCAGTGGCATGTGATCCCGGCGAACAACAAGTGGTTCGCCCGGGTCGCGGTCCTGCAGGCGATCACCGAAGGGCTCAAGCGGACCCTGCGCGAGCAGAGCTGATTACGTCAGCTGAAGCGCGACCGTTACCGTCAGGACCGTTTGGGTGACCGCACGTGTCCCACCGCCGTCGCTGCACACGACCCGGTATTGGGAGGTGCGTGGGGTGTCTGCGATGAAAGCGCCCGACGGTATGGAGTAGCGCAGGACGGCACTGTCGGTCGACACCCGGTCGAGCTCGACGAACGCGTTCCCGTTAACCGACCGCTGCACGGCGCATGAGTACACGCCGGCCCCTGTCGTCTTGACGCGGAGGGTGTAGGTCGCGACAAACCGGCCAGGGCCGACCGGGAGGGTGATCGGCCCACCCACCGCTCCATTGGCATTGGGCAGTTGCGCGGCCGTGGACGCGACGACCGGTTCGGGGCCGCTGATGAGGTCGATCGGGGGGGTCGACGAGGTGTCGGCAAAGGTGAACAGGGAGATCCCGGCGGCGCCCTGGTCACCTTTGGGCCCGGGGTCACCCTTGGGCCCCTGGGCACCCGCGGGCCCCGGTACGCCGAGCCGGGCCCGCAACGCCGGGGATAGGTCCTTGGCCTTGATCGTGCCGTCCTTGATGTCCTTGCTGGTGATCAGTTTCGCGGCGGTGGCGGTGCCCGCACTCGCGATCACCATCCCGGCGATGAAAGCCGTCGGTACCAGGATGCTCTTGCGCATGGGGCGTTCCTCTCCGTGGAGGGTGCCGACGCTAGCCGCAGTCCAGCGAGTTGATCAATCCTCTGAACGGTCCTACCCGCCGAGCAGCTTCGCCTTGGCCGCGGTGAACTCCTCGTCGGTAAGCAGGCCGTCCGCCTTCATCTTGGCCAACCGCGCGAGTTCATCCACCGGGTTGTCGTCGTCTGGCTCGGGTGCCGCGGCCTGCTGCTGATCCAGCGGGTGTGGGATCCCGAACTCCTTGAAGATCGGGATCTGCTCGGGGGAGGCGCCATCGGGCATTCCCACGGCGAACAGGTTCGGGTCGGTCGGGCTGTACCACGCCGGCCACATGTCGCCGACGCGCGGCATGTTGGTCTGCGGGATGACGATCTTCTTCTGTGCTTGGAAGGGTGCACCGCCGTCGAGGGGCTCCATGAGGAAGGTCACCCAGCACTGGATGTTGATGTTGTTGATCACCATCCCGGTCGGATCGATGCGCAGGATCTTGGCGCGGGCCTTCTTGCCGGTCGCCATGAGGTTGGCGGCCTGCTCCTGCTTCTTCTTGCCGCCACCGCCCATCGCCCGGCGGGCGAACAGCAGGACGACGACGGTAATGATGATGGGGATCGCGACTGAGACCAGGATCATCATGTTTGCGTTCACGCGCCCCATCATGGCGCTATTTGATCTGTACGCCAAGGGGTTACTGCGCCAGCACGCCGATCTTGTACTCGGCCAGCATGTCCTCCGGCTCCGGTTCGCCGCTGTGCTGGTCGTCGAACGCTGAGCTGCCATCTGTGCCGCACAGGGCGATGATCCGCTCCGCACCGCCGGGGTGCTTATCCTCCCAGTCGGTCAGGTCGTAGACGTTGCCGTTGATGGAGGTCCAGCAGTCACCGGCGGTGTTGTGGGTGGCGACCTCGGCGGCGGTGAAGGTCCCGTCGTCGCTGGCCGAGGCCGACGGCGACTGCGTGGGTGTGGCGGTCGGGGTCTCGGCCGGACGTGGCGCTGTGGCCGCGGCGATCTCGCCCTTCCAGACGGACTTCGCCCCACTGTCTCCGACTGTGTACACCCAGTAGAGGTTGAACAGCGCCACCGCGGCGGCGATCAGTCCGACGACCACGAGGCCTGCTTTGCCTGCGTTCTCGCGCTTGACGCAGGAGCGCTGCACCAGCCAGAGGATCAAGGCCACCAGGAACAGCACGCCGGTAAAGAAGGGCATCTTGTCCCCGAGTTCCGCATGGTCGAAGCCCGGTTCCCCGATGATCTCCTCGAGCGCCTCGCCGGACTCCTTCGCGACGAAAGCAGCCCCGGTGGCGAACAGCGCGAGGGCCCATACGATCCATCCGAACCGCGCACCGAACTTCGGCCACACCGCCATGAGCAGGACTCCGAGCGCGGCCAGCGGGATGAAGACCACGGCGGCGTGGACGACCAGGGGGTGGATGGGGAGCCCTTGGACGAGCGCGAAGGGGTCTGACTCCGCCGAGACAGATAGTTGAGCGATCACATAGATGAGTATGCCCGCCATGATCAGGTTTGTCAGGTGTCGCAGGGCCCGCGCACCAGGTGTCACTCAGGCAGCGGCGCGCCGTTCGTCGCGTGCGGGTGACCGTTCGTCGTGGGCGGTTTCACCTTCTGTGTGCCAGGTCACGCCGCTCGCCGCACGGGGTGCCGGAAGCACTTCCAGGCCCTCGACAGCCCCCATAGCGTGTCACCACCGAGGCGGAGGGACCGCTAGGCATCTCGGAAGGCACAGAAGATGACGATCAACCAGGAACCGCTGAAGGTCGGTGGCGGTGGCCCCGACCCAGAGGCGTACGTCCAGGCTCAGAAGAGCCCTCAGTTCCAAGAGCTGCGCAAGCGTTACCGCGGCTTCTCATTCCCGATGACCGTGGCGTTCCTCGTCTGGTACTTCGCGTTCGTCCTCATGTCGGTGTTCG
>CALFYG010000281.1 GCA_937952095.1 uncultured Micrococcales bacterium
AAGCCGACCGACCGTTTGCCCGTTCTCCGTGCCGACCTGCCATACGTAACCCGCGGACACGGTTTGACCGGCGAGGTCCGGGTGGGTCATGTCGAGCCCCGTGTCGATGACCGCAACGGTGGTTCCTGCGCCGGTGCTGGTGCGCCACGCGGTGGATGCCCGGATCGCCTCGAGCCCCCACTGGTTGGACGACATGTCGCTGTGCGACCACGCTTCGATCTCGGCCGCGAGTCCGGGGTTGATCTTCTGCGGGGCGGTCGCGGATGCCTGCGCCATCGGCACTAGGGCCATCACGAGTGCGACGGCGCACGCACCTGATGTAGGTCGGATGTTCGGAGCCCTCATGTGTCACCCCCCGTGGTCCGGAGGGCGCCCACCCCGGGGCCACTACGTTCAACGGTACTCCTGTTTCGGAAGTCAGTGTTGATCTTGATGGTGTCTGCTGGTGATGGTGATCTCATTCCTGGGCAGTCGCTGACGGAGCGACGATCCAACCACTGGTGCGCGGCCGCCCCTTGGCCCCCGGAACCCTCGGCCAGCAGCCCACTACGATGGTCGACAGCGGAGTTGGGCAGTCACCCACCAGGCCAACACCCCGCCCCTATAGCTCAATTGGCAGAGCTGCGGACTTTTAATCCGTAGGTTGTAGGTTCGAGTCCTACTGGGGGCACGCCCGGACCCGCTCTACTGCCCGACGACCCCCGCCTCAATCTGCTCCCCCAGCGACGTCTTGAGGACCACGGGGATGCCGTTGGGGATCTGACCGTCGAGTCTGCTCACGAGATCGTCGGCCGGTGGCAGAGGGCCGGGGGTCTGAACCGTCACGTAGACCGTGCGGGAAACCACGCTCACATCGGTCACGCGGGCCTCGGGGACCTGTGCCGCCCAGGCGTCCGCGGTGCTGTGCACGCGGTTGCTCCAGACGTTGAGCAGATATGTCGCAGCGGTGTTTGCGACCAGTGGCACCGCGACCAGGACCAGCAGGATCGACAGCGTCAAGTAGGCCTTGCGGCGCGATGCGCCCGCCCGCGTGATCGCATGCTCCTGCAACTCGAGGGTGGTGTACACGAGTGTGCCGGCGAGAACCAGAGCCAGCAGGTTCGACAGGAACAGCAACAGGGCGCCGGTCGCCAGGCTCAACGCGCCCTGGCCGAGGCAGACGCCGACGACTGCCAGCGGGGGCACCAGGGAGATCGCGATCGCGACGCCGGGCAGGACGGCGGCGACGTCCTTGCGGGCAAGCGCGATGGCGCCCGCGAAGCCCGTTGCCACGGCCGCGATGAGATCGAGCAGGCCGGGGGAGGTTCGGCCTGCGATCTGGGAGTTGCCCAGAAGGTCGAATGCTGAGGGCAGTAACAGCGCGAAGAGCACACCGATGGCGATGACCAATAGCGCCCCGATGAGGACGAAGCGCCCGGCCCGCGCCAAACCTCCCGGCTCGCGCTTGGCCACAGCCAGCGCCATACCCATGATCGGCGTCGACAGCGGGGCGATGATCATTGCGCCGATAACGGTGGCGGTCGAATCGGCAAGGACGCCGGCGGAGGCGATCACCGCAGACAGGCAGAGCATGGTCCAGAAAGCGGATCGCTTGGACGCCGCGTCGCCGGCCGTCAGGTCGAGGTCCTGCGTGAGGTCGTCGAGCGACCGGCGCTGGGTCGCGGGGATGACCCGCTCGGAGAGCCCACCAAGCATGCGGTCAGTATCGACCCCATGTGTGGCCGTGGTCGTGACCCGCGAGGTGTGTCGCCGCCGCCGGTTATCCGCGACCGGCCAGCGCCCGCAGCGTGAGGAAGCCGGTGGCCACAGAGATCGATGTCGCCATGACCGCGAGCCCCGGGCCGCGCAGTGGGGTGTCGCCGACCATCAGTGCCGAACCGGCCACCATGTCGGTGAGTTCGACGGCGGCGTTCTGTCCCGCGAGTTCGCGCAGGCGTGCCGGGTCGTTGCGGGCGCCCCACACCTGCAGCCCGAGCGCCACGTTGCGGATGCCGAACAGGCGGGTCGTGTAGCGCAGGGCGGGGTTGTTCAACTCGGCCGGAGCTCCGAACGTGGTGAGCAACGGCCCCGGCACGGCGATCGCGGCGGCACCCACCAGCACCCGCTCGACGGTCATCGCCACTGCCATTTTCTCTGTGGTGTCCATACTGCGAATCCTGCCGCGTTCGGCGGTGCTCGGTTGCTCGATCCGTAGCATTGGTGACGTGAAGGTCGCGCTCGCAGTTGATCAGTCCGGCTCCGTGGGTCACTCGTGGGGCAAGGCCCCCCGCGTGGCGGTCGCAGAGATCGAGGACGGCCGGATCGTGGCGTGGAACGAATACGACGTCGGCTGGGACGTGGCCCACGATTCCGGTACCCACGGGGCCCACCACGCCCGGGTGGTGCGTTTCCTCAAGGAGCACGACGTCGAAGTGGTGCTCGCATCGCACGTGGGTGACGGCATGGTCCGGATGTTGGACACGATGGGGGTCCGGCTCGAGCTCGAGGTCACCGGGGATGCGAAGCAGGCGGTTCTGGACGCCGTCAGCTGAACAGGCTTCCCACGTCTCGCAGCGCGTCTTCGTCGGCGCTGAACCAGGCCCACTGTCCACGTTGTTCGCGGCGGATCAGCCCTGCTGAACTGAGGACCTTGAGGTGGTGGCTCACGGTCGGCTGGGACAGGCCCACCGGCTCGGTCAGGTCACATGCGCAGGCCTCGCCTGCGGCCCGGATCAACGTCAGGAGTTGCAGACGCGCGGGGTCGCCCAAGGCCTTGAGAACCCGGGCGAGTTGCTCGGCCTGATCGCGAGCCAGCGGAGCGTCCAGCCCGGTGGCGCAGCAGGCGCTGATGTCCACCACGGGCAGTTCCGAGCGGGCCATTCCCACCTCCTGCATATTGACAAGCATCAATGTACCGGCATTAGAGTGCATATCGACAACCATCAATATGAGGAGTGATCATGTCACGGGTGCAGTTGGCGCTGAACGTCGCGGATCTCGAGGAGTCGGTGGCCTTCTACACGAAGGTGTTCGGGGTGCAGCCGCACAAGCGCCGCCCCGGCTACGTGAACTTCGAGATCGCCGAACCGCCGCTCAAGCTGGTGCTCATGGAGGTCGGGGCGTCCGCGCGTGGCGAGGGGACCGCCGGGGCGCTGAACCACCTGGGCGTGGAGGTCGACAGCACGGCTGAGGTGCGGGACGCGATTGCACGGCTGGAGTCCGCGGGGCTGGCCACTCGCCAGGAGCAGGCGACCGTCTGCTGCTACGCCGAGCAGGACAAGGTCTGGGTCAACGACCCCGACGGCGCGCCGTGGGAGGTCTACACGGTCACCGACGACAACCCCGATGCGCTGCAGGTGATCGACGCGGGGTGCTGCACTCCCGCGAACTGACCTCGGGTGGCGAGCCTAGGCTTGAGCCATGCCGACGGCGTCGAAACCCAGTGATCCGCCTGTGCAATTCGCCGGGGAGGTCGCCTACACGGACGAGGGCAGCGGCCCGGTCACCGTGGTGGCAGTGCCCGGGTTGCCCGGTAGCAGCCGGGACTTCCGATGGCTGGCCCCGGTGCTGGCCGATCGTTGCCGGGTGATCCGGATCGATCCGCCGGGCTACGGGGCATCGGGGCGCACGCGCTGGACGGGGATGACGACCGCCGAGCGGGCCGGGGTCGCCGGTGACCTGATCGACCAGCTCGAGATCGCCCCCGTCGTGCTGGTGGGACACTCCGCCGGCGGCGCGGCGATCGCGCACCTCGCGCGGCACCGTCCCGACGTCGTGTCGGCGTGTGTGATGGTGTCCTCCACCGGGCCGACCGCGCATCTCGCGCGCCGCCCCCTGCAGGTGATGGCGCAGGTGTTGAGGGTGTCCGCGGTGCGCAGCCTGCTGGCCCCGGCGATCCGGCGGCTCTACGCGCTGCAGGGCTTCCCCCGGTACCTCAGCGACGACGAACGCGCCTTCGCGTTGCTGGACGCCGCGGCCTTCGACTTCGCCGGACATCGTGCCAACCTGGCGGCGTTGCGTGTGCCGACCATGGTGGCGTGGGCTCAGGACGACCCGATCATCCCTGTGCGGACCTTCCGGGCGCTGGCCGACTCGGTTCCGGACGGCCCGCGTCTGGAGTTCCCCGACGGCGGTCACAACGTGCAGAAGGCACATGCCCAGGAGCTGGCCGAGGCGATCGTGGAGTTCGTGGTCTGATCAACCCGGCGGCGTGCTGTGGCTGCTCTGCCGATCGGGGTCGTCCTTGGGCAGGCCGAAACTCACGAGCAGGCCGAAGAGGACGAAGATGGCGGCCACCCAGGCGGTGTCGCGCGCGGCGTCGGTGTAGGCGGCTTTCGCGTCATCAACGACCGCGGTCATTCCGGGTATCTTCTCCAGGCCGATGATCGCCTGCCCGGCGCTGGTCTTGACCTGGTCGTCGATCTGCACCCGTTGCTCCTGCGTCAAGCCGGCCTCCTGCGCCAGGTCGTCGGCGAGGATCGCGCCGAGCCCGCTGAACAGGACCGCGCCTAGGATGGCGGCCCCGAGCGCGGAACCCACCTGGCGGAACGTGGAGGTCATCGCAGAGGCCTGACCGGACTTCAGCGCGGGGACGTCGGCGAGCACCACGTTGGTCAACTGCGCCGAGGCGAATCCGAGGCCGACGCCGTAGACGATGAGCGGGATGACCAGCCACCAGGGCGAGCGGTCCACCGACATGGTGAGCCCGATCGACACGATGCCGACGATCTCGAGTGCCATGCCCAGGCGCACGACCTGGGTCGGTCCGAGCAGCGCCGATACCCTGCGTGCCGCGCCGCCTGAGGCCAGGGTGCCCACCGCGAGGCTGGCCAGGATCACGCCGGTCGTCAGGGGGTCTGTGCCGTGCACGGACTGCATCCACAGTGGGAGTACGAACAGGATGCCGAACTCGCCGAGGCTGACCACCAGCGCCACCACGTTGCCGAAGCCGTAGCGCCGGATGCCGAACAGCGAGAGGTCCACGAGTGCGGCGCGGCCCGCGCGTGCGCGCGACCTCTCCCACAGGAACAGGACCGCGAGCAACAACACCCCGAGCCCCAGGGCGACGGGAACCACCGAGAGGCCGCCGGTCTTCAGCGTGATCGGCCCAAGCGTGAAGTCGGCGATCGCCGTCCACCAGCCATAGTCCTGACCCTCGATCAGCCCGTAAACGATCAGTGCGAGGCCAGTGGCCGACAGCACCACACCCACCGGGTCGAAACCCTGCACCTTGGGTCCGAGGTTCTCGGGCACCGTGCGCAGCACCATCACGGCGGCGACGATTCCAACGGGAATGTTGATCAGGAATGCCCAGCGCCAGGAGAAGTCCTGTGCCAACCAGCCTCCGAGAAGCGGTCCGAGGCCGGCCGCCCCTCCGAATACAGCGCCCCACATGCCGAAGGCGATCGCCCGCTGGCGGCCTTCGAAGAGCACGTTGATCACCGCGATCGAAGACGGCAGCATCATCGAGGCGCCGATGGCTTGGACCGCACGGGCGGCGATGAGGAACTCGGGGGACGTTGCCGAGCCGCTGGCCAGCGATCCGGCGAGGAAGACCACGACACCGATGAGGAACAGCAGGCGGCGGCCGAACTTGTCGGCGAGCAGGCCCACCGTGATCAGCAGGGACGCGAAGAGCAGCGAGTAGATAGAGTTCACCCACTGCGCGTCCGTCTGTGTCAGGCCGAGGTCGTCGACCATGTCGGGAAGCAGGACGTTGACCACGCTGCCGTCGATGATGATCATGCTCAGCCCGATGAGCAGTGAGGTCAGCGCCCACCAGGGGTGAGCAACCAGTGGCCTGTCGGTCATCGGGTCGGCTTCGGTCTGCACGCGCTCACCGTAATGACCGGGTCTGTGGCGAGGCGCGCCGATCGTCTCGGCGGTGCCGCGTTGTGCACAACCGGGGCCGGATCCGGTCACTTAGTGCACATGGGTGAATCGCACGCGATGCTTGACGTCCACTTTGGGTCGCCTTTACATCGACTCTCACTACCTTCAGAGTCATCCAGGGCCGACCTTAGGAGCGCTCATGAAGAAGTCACTACTTGCCACCACCGCTGGCCTCGCCCTCGCCGTGCCGATGACGGCTCCGGCGTTGGCATCTGACCACGAGGACGAGGCGAAGACCAAGGGAATGTGTTCTGTCTCGTCGCACTGGGAGTTGAAGGCCGAGACCGATGACGACGGTGTGAAGGTCGAGTTCGAGGTGGACTCGCGCACCGCCGGGCAGTCCTGGGACTACGTGATCTCAGGGCCTGCCGGTGAACTGGCTGCCGGCACAGCGACTACGGACGACGAGGGGGAGTTCGAGGTCGAAGTCATCACGTCGGGCTCGATCACGGATGCATTCACAGCGGTTGCCACCACGACCGACGAGACCTGCGACTCCACCGTCGGAATCGGGCAGGACAGCGACGATGACGAGTACGACGACGAGGACAGCGCTGACGATGACAGTGACGAGGGCAAGTGCACCGCGACGTCCACCATCGTTCTGACCGTCGACAAGAGCGGCCAGACCCGCAAGGCCACACTCGCCGTGAAGAGTGCCAAGAAGGGCCAGAAGTGGCAGTACAAGATCAAGGGCGGCAACAAGGTCGTGCGCAAGGGATCGGCGAAGACCAAGGGCAAGAAGGCTGTGTTCCAGGTTCACGCCAGGACCAAGGGCAAGGGTGCGCTGACGGCTGATGCGCAGCGGTCGGACCACTCCGAGGAGTGCACGACCGACGATCAGTACGACGACTGATCCCGGACGATTCGCGCAAGGGCCGTTCCCCGATGCGGGGTGCGGCCCTTTGCGCATGTGGACGGGCCGCCTTCGGTGATCCACAGGTCTCGTCGGGCCTCACGCGTTGTCACACCCTGGTACTAGCGTTCGAAGTGGATGCGGGAGGTGGCCGTGACAGCGGTGGTCGAGGAGCCGGTTCGTCAGTTGGTGGACGACCTTGCGGGGTTGCCCCCGGGCCATCCGTCGAGCTGGGATCTCGAGGAGTTGCGCACGGGGATCCCGGCGTTGTTCGAGATCAGTAACCGGTTGGCGTCTCTGCAGATGGAGGCGTTGGCGTCGTATGACGCTCGTGGTGGTGCGCAGGTCGACGGGCACCGCACGACCGGTGACTGGTTGAAGAAGACGACAAGGGTGTGCGATGCCGGCTCGCGGGTGCACACGGCGCGTGACCTGCGCGATCACCTGCCGGCCACCGCCGACGCGCTGCATGCCGGTGCGATCTCGCCGGACCATGTGCGGGTGGTGCGCCGCGGTCTGCGGATGCTGGGTGAGGAGTTCTCCGTCATCGAGTCAACGGTGGTGGATTTCGCCCGATCGCACACGGCCAAGGAACTGCGGGCGTTCCTTGACCGTGTGATCCAGCAGTACACGCCCGAACGGTCCGAGGACGAGGCGGAGGTCAAGCGCGAGAAGCGCAAGCTCTTCCTGTCGCAGTCGTTGGACGGGTGGTGGCATGTCAACGGCCTGCTCGATCCTGCGACCGGGGAGATCGTGCGGACGGCGCTCGAGGCCTACAGTCAGCCGGTCAGCGCCAGCGATCGGCGCAGCGATCCCACGCGACGGGCCGACGCGCTCGCGGAGATCGCCGAGCGGGCGATGCAGACCGAGGATCGTCCGACCGGATTCGGGCAACTCACGGTCGTGGCCACCGCCGAGCAGTTGGACACCGGACTCGGCGTGCAGTGGCCTTCGGGGTCACTCATGTCACGCACCGACTTCCGTGGGCTGTCGTGCGGCGCGGCGGTGCGGTACGTGGCCGGACTGCCCACCGACGACCCGGTGCGCTGGCAGCCGCTGGCCGTGGGGTTCGCCCGGCGCTATGCGACCTCGGCCCAGCGCACGGCCCTCGTGGCGCGCGACGGCGGCGGTTGCGTGCATCCGGGCTGCACAGTGCCCGGGTGGCGATGCGTCGCTCACCACATACGTCCCTGGGACCAGGGCGGGCCGACCGACCTGCCGAACCTGGTTCTGCTGTGTCGATACCACCACCGACCGGTCCACCGTGGGCGGCTGCGGATCAGATGGACCGACGGCCACGCCACCACCGGCCCTCCCTAGTTAGCGGCCTCGCGGCGGGAGCCTGATCAGGGCGTCCAGCGCACGGCAAGCACGCCGGCGTTGGTCTGCACGAACGCCACGCGGCCGTCGCCACTCATCGCGCTGTGGTGGCTCGAGTAGCGCCACAGCGGGTCGATCGCATGCCCGGCGAACATCGATGCGGTGTAGCCGGCCGTCGTCAACGCGGCCTGCAGGTCGTAGGACACGCCAAGGGTTCGATCACGGATCTGCAGCGGATCGGTGTAGCCGGCGGGACGCCACAGCGTGAAGCGTCCGTCGCGGGAGGAATCTTTACGGGTCAGACGCAGCGTCGCGGGGTCGGCCGGTGTCGCGACCCCGGTGGTCACGTCGTACCAGGACACCGACGTCGGCCCGGCCAGGCCGGTGCCGGTGGGGGGACCGTTGACGGTGATGAAGCGTCCGTCGCCGGTGAGGGTGTTGCCCACGCCGCCGATATCGAGCCACGAACTGCGCTCTCGCAGGGCGCGACTCGGGCCCCAGTTGTTGGCGTCGGACTCGTAGAGTTCCACCCTTCCCGGAACGAGGATCGTGGACGCGTCGCGAGAGACACTGGGCGCCTGGACGTACTCACGGTCGCCCTCGGCGACCATGACGTGGCCGACGGCCTTGAACAGGGTGAGCCTTCCGGTCTGCAGATTCTTCACGTAGAGATCGACGCCGGCGGGCTTGCGGTAGTTGGCGCTGAAGACCACCCACCTGCCGTTACCGGAGATCTGGCCGCCGACCAACTGCGGCGAGAAGGCGAGCTTCTGGTCCTCCTCGCAGATCGCGGGCGTGCACCGTGAACGCCACGCCGGGGTCAGCAGGGTGCCGTTGGTCCGGCGGGTGGCGGTGATCGTGCGGTCCGTACGGCGGTCGTAGACCTTGACGGCGCGACGGCCGTACTCGTCGAGCGGGACGGAGAAACTGACGTAGCGCCCGGTGTCGCTGATGGAGGCGTCGGTGGCCTTCTTCGGAAGCAGGTGGATGAGGCGCCCGGTTGTGGTGTCGATCAGGCGGAGTCGCCCGTAGGTCTTGGTGGCCCCCACCGCGTACCGACCGGTGTATGAGACCGCGTGTACCGTCTCGAGGCCGGTGGGGCTGGGTGTGATGGTGACGGGTGCAGCGTGTGCCGAGGTGGGCATCAGGCCGGTCAGCAGGGCTGCCGTGCCGACGATGACGACGGATCGCATGGCGACCTCCGGTGCACTGCGGGTCGGGGTGGTCCTCCCCGAGCCGTGCGTCCCCGGCCCTTCACTGTGCACTTCCAGCGTACGCCCGACCGGGCGATCCTGGCTGCGGTGAATCTGCGCCAAGAGCACCCGGACGGGTGTATACCGGGCTCAGGCCCAGGCCACCACGGTCGCGATCGCGTAGTCGCCGTCGTGGGAGATTGAGACGTCCCAGCCGGTCAGGCCCACGTCCCGGGCCCGCTGAGCCGCGGTGCCCGACAGCCGCACGACCGGCCGGCCCGACTCCTCGCGCGCGATGTCGATGTCGGTGAGTGCGACCTCGCCGACGCCCGCGCCGAGGGCCTTCATGACGGCTTCCTTCGCGGCCCATCGACCGGCCAAAGACTCCGAGCGCCCCGCGCAGATCTCCAGCTCGGCCGCGGTGAAACTGCGGGCCAGGAACGCCGGGCTGGACAGGTTCGATAGCCGCGAGATCCGGACGATGTCTGTGCCTACGGCCGGCATCAGCCGGCCAGGGAGTCCAGCGCCCGCTCGAGCTTGGCCCGCAGCTGGTCGGCGAGTGGGGCGAGGCCGGGATTCGTGGCGGCCACCAGCACCTGCGGGTCCACGGCCGCGACCGTGACGCCGTCGGGGGTCTCGCGCACGACGACGTTGCAGGGGACCAGCGTGGCGATTTCCTCGGTGATGCCCATCGCCTGGTGGGCGAACTGCGGGTTGCAGGCGCCGAGGATGAGCAGGGGCGGGTAGTCCTCGTCGAGTTTGGCCTTCATCGTGGCCTGCATGTCGATCTCGGTGAGGACACCGAACCCTTCGGCGGCCAGGGCCTCACGGGTGGCGGCGACGGTCTCGGCGAAGGGGAGGGACACGGTGACTGAGGGTCCAGAAGTCATGTCCCCACGCTAACCGCACTGAGGTACCTTCGGCGCGTGTGGCGAATGCTTGCGGTTGCCGGTGTGCTGGCCGCGTGCACGCCCTCGCCGGATGTCAGCGTGAACCTGTACCAGACCCGCAGCGACACCCCGCGTGACGCCGTCGAGATCCAGGTGCGCAACTACGGAACCGATCCCCTCACCGTCGAGCGCGCCGAACTGCGCTCCACCCGGCTCGCCGGTGTTGCGGTCTGGGATGAGCCGGTCGAGATCCCGGCGGGTGCCGCGATGGATCTCAAGGTCGACCTTCCACCCCCTGAGTGCGCGGGCGGCGCGGGCGAAACAGTGTCCCTGCAGATGGGTGAAACCTCGGTGGTCGTCGACGCGCCGGACACCCTCGGACAGGTGGCCGACTACGTGGCTGCGCAGTGCTTCACCCAGGACGTCGAGGCAGGTAGCCGGATCGCGGTCGATGCGGTGACGGCCGAGGGGTTGCGGGTGTTCGTGGACTCCGGCCCCGCGCATGTGGGTGCACTGGGCACCACCATCCTGTTCGCCCCCACCGATCCGTGGGCCTTGGTCGCGGGCCCGGGCGAGACCGGCCGGCGCGAGGTCGTCCTGCGGGCCAACCGGTGCGACGCCCACGCTCTCGGCGAGGACAAACAGGGCACGTACTTCGATGTCGCCGTGACGCTGCCGGACGGACGATCGGGCCGCTACACCTTCGGCGTCGACGCGCAGCAGCGCGCGCAGTTGTACCGGCTGTACGCGGATATGTGCGGGCTGTCGTGATCGAGGCGGAGTTCGGGCAGCCTCGCGATCTCTCTGCGATGATCGGGGTGCTCAGCCGCGGTGGCGGTGACCCCGCCTACCGGCGTGGCGCCGACGGGCAGATCTGGCTGACCGGCCTCGGTCCGCAGGGGTCGGTGTCGATGCGGTTGCGCCCGGCCGCCGGTGTGATCACGGCGCAGTTCTGGGGTGAGGGCGCTCAGTGGGCCGCCGACCACCTCGAGGATCTGTTGGGAGGTCACGACGACCCGGCCGGATTCGTGCCGGTTCATCCGATCATCGAGAGGCAGTGGCGTCGCTATCGGGACACACTGCGGGTTCCACGCAGCCTGCTGACGTGGCAGATCGCCGTGGCGGCTGTGCTGGAGCAGCGGGTGACCGGTGTGGAGGCCCGCGGCGCGTGGCGTGGCCTGGTGAGCGAGCACGGGAGCCCGGCACCCGGTCCGGTGCCCGGGCGGATGCGGATCCCGCCGGACCCGGCGCGGGTGCTGCGGGTGCCGTCGTGGGACTGGCGACGGTACGGCGTCGACCGCCAGCGCATCGCGACCGTCCGGGAAGTGGCTCGCTGCGCCCACCTGCTCAGTGAAACCTGTTTGCGGTTATCGGTGACAATGCACCGAGATACCACGAGACTC
>CALFYG010000282.1 GCA_937952095.1 uncultured Micrococcales bacterium
CGCCCGAAGTCGCAAGTCTTCACGTACCGACATGTGCTGGATGAGTTTGAACTGAGGGAAATTCGTCATAGGCCCAATTACGTCAGTCATCTCAAGAGGCGTATGGCCAACAAATTGGCGGACCATATTGTGAAGGAGTGTCAGTTGTTCCAGATGTTCGACATGGCGGACCTGTATCGCGGAGTACCCATCCAGATGGAACTGACAATCAACGATCGGGGTTCTTATGAGAACTTCCTCCCGATTGCGAAACATGAGGCCCGAAAGGAAGGTGTCAGAGTGGGGTCTGACGCAGTGAAGCGGACGATCCCTTACGGCTTTGAACCGGAGCAATACTATGAGTGAAAAAAGAAACCCGCCGAAGCGGGTTAAGGGGTCCAACACCCAGGAGATGGCACTGACTCACGGGACCATTCTATGACAAAGATTGACTCCTTTCGGGGTAATTTTCGGTGGCTGAGTAACTTTTGGCCTTGTTCTGTAGTTCTTGATGGTGTTGTGTATCCGAGTGTCGAGAACGCATATCAAGCAGCGAAGTTTCACTCGTCTGCTCGCCGGGTATTTGTAGATGTTACAGCGGGACAGGCGAAGCGATTAGCGCGAACGATGTGTGTTCGGAATGAATGGGAGTCCGTCAAGATTTCGGTTATGACCGACTTAATTGCGCAAAAATTCTCGCGTGGTTCGCATCTTGCCGAGATGTTGTTGTTGACTGGGTTCATGGAGATCGTGGAAGGCAATACTTGGGGGGATCACTTCTGGGGGGTTTGTGCGGGTCGGGGTGAAAATAGACTCGGGAGAATCATCATGGACCGGCGTGATTGGTTGAGGAGCCACCAGAATGACAACTGAATCAGTGGCACAACACCCGGCCTCCGTGGACGCATACATCCGCCAAGGCTGGTCCCTTGTGCCAATCCCGGCCGGGACGAAGGGCCCCAAGCTCGCAGGATGGAACCAGAGAGGCGCGGCGCTGCGTTCACAGGCTGATCTGCCTCCCGGGTTCGGCATAGGGCTGGCCCATGCCTACAGCGGCACGATGGCGCTGGACATCGACCACTGGGACCGCGCCTGCAACGAACTCGCGCTGCAGGGTATCGACCTGCAGGGGCTCTACAACGCCCCGGATGCCGTGATCATCGACTCGGGCAGGCAGGGGCACGGCAAGTTGCTCTATGCGATGCCGTTCGGCCTTGCGCTGCCGTCCAAGAAGGTCACCCGCTCCGGCACCACGATCTACGAGTTGCGCTGCGCCACGACCAACCACCTCACGGTGCAGGACGTCCTGCCGCCGAGCATCCACCCTGACACCAAGCAGCCCTACCGCTGGGCCGGCAGGGGCCACTGGACCCGTCTGCCGGTGATCCCCGAGGCCCTGCTGGACCTGTGGCAATCGCTCCTGTCCACCACGGTGCTCGATGCCGTGGCGCCCACCAGTACCTCGTGGGACGAGATCGTCTCGGCCTTGTCGGCGATCAACCCGGACTGTTCCCGCGAGGAGTGGATCATGTGCGGCATGGCGATCCACGCCAACGCTGCCGCCATCGGGGAGATGGAGCAGGGGCTCGCGGTCTGGAACACCTGGAGTGCCAAGGGTGCCAAGTACCCGGGCGAGCGCGACATCCTGACCCAGTGGGCCTCGTTCCGCGAGGACAAGGGCACCCGGGTGCAGATCGGTTCCCTGTTCCACCTCGCCCGATCGAACGGGTGGGTCAGGCCGATGCCCGACGCCGCGAGTCTGTTCTCACCCACGGAGACCATCACTCCACCGGCGCAGGTGAGTGCGAGCCTGACGATCGCACCTCCCAACATCAACATGCGCCTGCTTCCCGAGGTTCTGCGGGTGCGTGCGGTCGAAATCAGCGATCAGGTGGGGTGTGACCCCCTGGTGCCCTTTTTCGCGGGTCTTGCGGCGGTCTGTGGGGCACTGGACGCCCGGACCCGGCTGGAGTTGGTCCCGGGGTTCAAGGTGCCGCCGATCCTGTGGATCATGAGCATCGGGGAGCCCGGGGACAAGAAGACCCCGGGGTCAAAGCCCATGTTCAAGGTGCTGGAGCAGATCGAGCACGAGGACGGGCCACGGTTTGCAAAGGAGGCGTTGGCCTTTGAGGTGCAGGAGGTGCGCTACAACAGTGCCAAGAAGGCCCTGTTCGACGCTGCTGCGAGCCCCGAGGCGCTGCTCAACAACACCGTGATGCCGACGCTTCCCGCCGAGCCCACAAGGCCCGTAAAGTGCCGCATCACGGTGTCGGACATCACGAGTCAAAAACTCGTGCGGCACTGCGCCGATCGACCCCGCGGTGTCCTGTGTGCCCTTGATGAGATGGCCTCCTGGGCCGGTAAGCTGGTGGACCCGAGGTCCGGCGAGGACAAGTCAGCCTGGACCGTGGCCTACGAGGGGCATCGCTACGAGATGGACCGGGTGGGGGCTGGGACGATCCTGGCCGAGAACTACTCGGTCGCCATCTTCGGCAACATCCAGCCCCGGGTGCTGCGCGAGTCGATGTCGGCACTCGCCAAGGATGGTCTGATCCAGCGGTTCATCCCGGTTCCCTTGCGTGCCGAGCAGACCCGGCTCGGGGATCCGCTGCCGGAGTACATGACGACTGCAGCAGCCTACGATCAGATGATCCGGGTCTGCTACGGGTTGCCGGCCATGACGTACCGACTGAGCGAGGGGGCTCGCAGGCGCTATCGGACGTTCCAGGAGTGGTACAACAAGCGCATGAGTGATGAACGCCTGCTGCGCTCCAGCGAGACGTTCCAGACGGCCTTGGGTAAGGCCGAGGGGTTGTGCGGTCGCATCGCTCTCGTGTGGCACTGCATCGAGGCGCCCTACAGCATCGAGGTGTCCGAGGAGTTGATGTGCCGGGTGGTCGAGTTCATGACCCGGTACGTGATCCCGGCACAGCGGTACGTGTTCGATGGGGAACTCGCAGACTCTCAGAGTTTGGGCCAGTGGATGGTCGACTATGTGATCCAGTATGCCGACGAGCAGGTGCTCACGCTGTCGCAGATTCGCAGGAGCGCGAGGCGCCCACTGGAGCGGGCGAAGTTGTCCTCGTGGCTGGAGATCCAGGCGGTGCTGCTGGCGATGCAACCTCTCGAAGATGCCCGGTGGGTGGCGAGGATGGACAACGGGGAGGCCGAGTCAAAGGGGATCGCCCAGTGGGCCGTGAACCCGTCGCTTGCGAAGGTGTTCAAGAACCACAGGGTCGAGGTGCTGGAGGCGAAGCAGCGCAGGGCCGACGAGATGTACAAGGACAACCCGAAGATGACGGGGGCACCAAGGGTTGCGGGGTTCGATGATGTTCAACAACTGAGGAAGGAAGCATGATGACACGAGAACGAGAATTGTTGCAGCAGGCGCTGGATGCGCTGGACCGTGCGATCAGTGATGACCGCGCATACAT
>CALFYG010000283.1 GCA_937952095.1 uncultured Micrococcales bacterium
CAGCAGTGGGGACAGACCCCGGTACAGCCGGAGCAGCAGTGGGGACAGACCCCGGCGCAGCCGGAGCAGCAGTGGGGACAAGCCCCGGTACAGCCGGAGCAGCAGTGGGGACAGACCCCGGCGCAGCCGGGTGCCGAGGGTGGCTGGCAGCAGCAACAGCCGGGCGCCTGGGGTAGCGCCGTTCCGCCGGCGCCGGTCCCAGGGGGTCTGGCGCCCGGATCGCCGATGGGTCAGACCAATGTCTTCCCGACCGCCGAGACCGTGGACCCGATCACCGGAATGCCTGTGGCGCCCCCGGAGACCGGTTCGAAGACGTCCGGCAAGCGCCTCGCAGCGCTGGTCGGTGGCGCTCTGCTGGTAGGTCTGTTGATCCTCGGTCTGCTCTGGTTCTTCCTCTTCCGACCCTCAGGTTCTGAGGAGGGCACGACCGGGTCGGTGGACGTGACGGCGACCTTCAGCGGGACGGTGGACCCGGCGTGTGCAGATCTGGGAGCCGCCCTCACGGCTGACGACCTCGCGAACACTGTGGCCACGCGCCTGAACGATGTCGCTGTGGCCAAGGACCTCGAGGAGAACCAGGCCTACTTCGAGCAACTCGGCAAGGACATCCAGCCGATCATGGACCAGTACCAGAGTGCCTGCATCGCCGCGGTGTCGGCGGGAAATGCACCGGAGTTCTACCGCACGTTCGTGGAGACCTTCCAGGCCTCGGTGACCGATGGTGAGGCGGTGTCCACCAGCGCGCTGCAGAACGGGGGACAGGTCACCCCGGAGGAGGCGGAGCGCCTACGCGCGGAGGCGAGCAAGCTGCAGGCCAGTTCGGAGGCCGTGGTCGCGGTGTCCGGTGGGCCCTCGGCCAGCGCCACGCCGGAAGCGTCGCCCACTCCCGCCCCGTCAGAGTCGCTGCCCGCGTCGCCGGCGCCCGAGACGGTGGTTCCCAGCGCGATCGGTTAGCGGCACATGAGTGGGCCCTTGTGGCAGCCGGATCCGGCTGCCGTGCGCAGAACCGCCCTCGACCGGGTGATGCGGGAGGTCGAGAAGATCACCGATCTGCCGATGACCACCACGGCTGATTTCCACGACTTCTCGATCTCGTCTCCCGGGGACTTCTGGGATCTGGTGTGGGGGGAGTGCGAGGTGATCGGGGACCGGGGCGATGGTTCGGCAGTCGTGCCGCCGCCTCCCGGACATGACCTGCGTGCGACCCGCTTCTTCCCGGCAGCCCGGCTGAACTACGCGCAGAACCTCTTGGCCGGTGGCAACCTTCCTGGAGCGCAGGACACCGCCTTGGTCTTCCGGCGCGAGGACGGGGTACGCCGGGTGTGGTCCTGGGCCGAACTCCGCAACGCCACCGCGGCGGCCCGTCGGGGGCTGGTCGAGGCTGGGGTCGGCGCCGGAGACGTCGTGGCGGCGTGGATGCCGAACACCCCTGAGACGGTCATCGTCATGCTCGCGGCGCAGAGTCTCGGAGCGGTCTTCACGTCGACGAGCCCGGACTTCGGCCCGTCGGGAGTGCTCGACCGGTTCGGCCAAGTGGCGCCCAAGGTGCTCGTCGCGGCCGACGGCTACGTCTACGGCGGGAAGAACCACGATCGCACCGAGGCGTTGGCACAGATCGTCAGAGGGTTGCCGACGGTGCAACAGGTCTGGCTGGTCCACGAGCTCGACCACGACGCCGAGCCCGAGGTGCACATCCGCACGCGGTACCTGCGCGACATCCTGGCTGTCGGCGTCGATGACCTGGAATTCGTGGAGATGCCCTTCGACGCGCCCGGGTTCATCCTGTATTCGTCCGGGACCACGGGCGCGCCGAAGTGTCTCGTGCATCGATCAGCAGGCCTGCTGCTCAAGCACGCCAGCGAGCACAGGTGGCACTTGGACGTGCGGCCGGGCGATCGCGTGTTCTGGTTCACGACGTGCGGCTGGATGATGTGGAACTGGTTGGTGTCGGCGCTGGCCGCAGGCGCCACAGTCGTGCTCTACGACGGTTCGCCGTTCCACCCGGAACCCGACCATCTCTGGCGCATCGCCGAGGAGGAGCAGGTCAGCCTCTTCGGCGTCAGCGCGAAGTACCTCGACGCATGTGCCAAACAGGGTCTTCGTCCGGTGGTCGACCGGGATCTCAGTTCGCTGCGGACCATCGGGTCGACCGGATCCCCCCTGTCTCCGGAAGCCTTCCGTTATGTGTATGCCGATGTGGCCCCCGAGGTGCACCTGGCCTCGATCTCCGGGGGTACGGACATCTGCGGGTGTTTCGTCATCGGCGACCCGACACTGCCGGTCTGGCCTGGTGAACTGCAGGGACCGGCACTCGGTGCTGACGTCGACGTGTTCGACGACGACGGTCGCAGCCTGCACGGCGAGGCCGGAGTCACCGGCGAACTCGTGTGCCGCAACGCCTTGCCCAGCATGCCCATCTCCTTCCTCGGTGACCCCAACGGCGATCGCTACAACGCCGCGTACTTCGAACGTTTTCCCGGGGTCTGGTCACATGGTGATTTCGCGCTGTGGACCGACCACGACGGGATGATGATCCTCGGGCGCTCGGATGCCACCCTCAACGCGGGAGGGGTCCGGATCGGCACAGCGGAGATCTACCGACAAGTGGAGGCCTTCGACGAGGTGCTTGAGGCGCTGGCCATCGGCCAGGCCTTCGACGACGACACCCGGGTGGTCCTGTTCGTGCGACTCGCGCCGGGCCACCACCTCGACGATCTTCTGCGCGCCCGTATCGTGAAACGGTTGCGTGAGCAATGCTCGCCGCGCCACGTCCCGGCGAAGATCGTGGAGGTCGCCGACCTTCCGCGGACCCGGTCGGGCAAGTTGGCCGAACTCGCGGTGGCCGATGTCGTCCACGGTCGCCCCGTTCGCAACACCGAGGCCTTGGCCAACCCTGAGAGTCTCGGGCTCTTCACCGACCTGGAGGAGTTGAGGACATGACCGTTGTCGCCGAGGAGACCCCGGCGCATCACCTGAACCGCAGAGTGGAGCGCGACATCCCGCGTCGGCGGTTCGTGCCGGGCAGCGGATGGACCAGCCACGTCCCCAACATCCTGCGGACGCTGATGCTGATCTACGCGGCGTTCAGCGCGATCACAGCGATCTTCCCCGCCCTCGCACGTTCGCTCAGCGGGGTGCGCGCTGTCATGGAAGTGGTGTTCGTACCGGCACCGCCGAACATCGCCTGGGCGGCGCTTCTGGTCATCTTCGGATCGGCGCTCGGCAAGCGTAAGCGGTCCGCCTGGTGGTTCCTGGTCATCATCCTCGTGCTCGGGATGGTGGAATCTGTCGGACTGCTGGCCACCGAGTCCGACCTGCGGGTCATAGAGTCGGCCACTCTCGTCACGACGGCGATCCTTGTGGTGGTCCTGCTCATCTCGCGCCGGGAGTTCTACGCCATCGTCCCGCGGAAGAACGTGATCATCGCGTTGGTGACGCTGGTCGTCGGATTCGCGATCGCGATCCCGCTGGGGTGGGCCCTCGTGGAGGCGTTGCCCGGCAGTCTGGCGCGCTCGGACGGTCTGCTGTACGCCGCGGACCAGGTCATCGGTGGCCTGGGTTCACGGGACACCCTCGGCATCGACGGCCGGCCATTACGACCCGTCCCGTTCCTGCTGGGAACGCTGGGAACGCTCGTCTACGTGGCTTTCGGGCTCGCGCTGTTCCGCACGCGTGGCAACGAGCGGCTGATCAACGGACAGGACGAGGTGGACCTGCGGGTGCTCCTGCACGAGCAGGGTGACCGTGACTCCCTGGGCTACTTCGCCACCCGTCGCGACAAGTCCGTGATGTGGTCGCCGTCCCACAAGGCAGCCGTGACCTACCGCGTGGTGAACGGCGTGAGCCTGGCGTCCGCCGATCCCATCGGGGATCCGGAGTCGTGGCCCCCTGCGATCGAGGCCTGGCTGGAGGAGGCGCGCCATTACGGCTGGGCTCCCGCGGTCATGGGTGCCTCCGAGGTCGGCGCGGAGGCCTACGTGCGGGCGGGCCTCGAAGCGCTCTCACTGGGCGATGAGGCGATCATCGAGTTCTCCCAGTACACCCTTGACGGCCGTCACATGCGTGCGGTCCGGCAGGCGGTGCACAGGCTCGAGCGTGACGGCTACACCACCCGGGTCCGTCGCCACCGGGACATCCCCGCAGACCAGATGGCAGAGGTCATCGCGGACGCCGACCGCTGGCGCGACACCGACAACGAGCGCGGCTTCTCCATGGCGCTCGGCCGCCTCGGTGACCCTTTGGACGGGGACTGCGTCCTGACCGAGATCTTCGACGCCGAGGGTGTGCGGCGGGGACTGTTGTCGTTCTCGCCCTGGGGCCAACGCGGGATCTCGTTGGATCTCATGCGACGTGACCCGCAGGCGGAGAACGGCGTCATGGAGATGATGGTCACCGCCACGGTGAATGCCGGGCCGGTGATCGGCGTCGATCGGCTGTCCCTGAACTTCGCTGTCATGCGCGCGATCTTCGAGGAGGGCGCGAAGATCGGCGCCGGACCCGTGATGCGGGCGTCCCGGGCGTTCTTGATGTTCGCGAGCCGCTGGTGGCAACTGGAGTCGCTGTACAAGTCCAACGAGAAGTACGAGCCGGACTGGGTGCCGCGATTCCTGCTCTTCGAGCGCTCAGGCGATCTGCCGCGAGTGGGGATCGCGGCAGGGCTGGCTGAGGGGTTCGTCGAGAAGCCCCGCAGTCCGTTCGCCGGTCGCACACGCGAGTCGCTGGCCGACGGCGTCGATGTTTCGCCGGTCGCGCTGTGGGGGCCGGTCGCCGAGCAGTTGGCCGAGCAGGACGCTGAAGAGGTCGCGATCGCGGCCC
>CALFYG010000284.1 GCA_937952095.1 uncultured Micrococcales bacterium
CAAGCAGTGCACGGATCTTGCGGTGGACGCGGCGCGGCGCGGCGAGTCCGGTGTGACCGGGCAGGACGAGGACGCCGGCGACGAACTGCGCGTCATCGAGTTCCCGCGGATCCGCGGCGGCAAGCCCTTCGACATCGACCAGCCCTGGTTCGAAGAGTTGCTTTCCGGGATCGGGCAGGCCAAGGGGAGCAAGGAGCACGTCGAGCACTGAGTCCGATGGATTCCGAGCTCCAGCACAACCGCGCCCTCTGGACGCTGCTCAATCACCGGTACACCGGTGATGCCGCCCTGCGGATGTGGCGCCGGGAGGGCATCCGCTGGGGTCTGTTCGGCATCGCCGACCGCTGGTTGCCGCCGGTGTCCGGCAGCGTCGCGGTGGAACTCGGCGCGGGGACCGCGTTCTTCTCAGCCGCGTTGGCGCGGGCCGGCGCACGGCCGATCGCAGTGGATCTCAACGAGGACCAACTCGCCACCGCACGGCGCTGCCAGGACGAGACCGGCCTGCACTTCCCGCTGGTCCAAGCCGACGCCCAGGCGATCCCGCTGGCCACCGGCAGCGCCGATCTGGTCGTCAGTGAGCACGGGGCCAGCGTCTGGTGCGATCCGTGGCGGTGGTTGCCGGAGGCGGCTCGGCTGCTGCGGCCCGGGGGTCAGCTGGTCTTCCTGGTCAACAGCGTGCTGTCGACGTTGTGCGTTCCGGATGCCGGACCTGCGACGTCGACCCTGCAACGAGGCCACGCCGACCTGGGACGGATGACCTTCGACGGCGTCGAGTACCACCCGTCACATGCAGAATGGATCGCGGCCCTGACGGCCAGCGGATTCGCCGTCGAGGCACTCCACGAACTGACAGCTCCCGCCGACGCGGCCGACCACGACTTCTACGAGATCGCCGATGTGCAGTGGGCGCAGCGCTGGCCGGCAGAGGATCTGTGGGTGGCACGGCGCGTAGGCTCGTGATTGTGACGGATATGCGGGCCTCCGACGCGGACCGTGATCGCTACGCCGCGGTCCTGCAGGACGCCTACGCGGAGGGCCGCCTTGATCGGGCCGAGTACGACGAGCGGCTCGAGGCCGTGTTCGCCGCGAAGACCTACGCCGACCTCGAACCACTCATCGCCGATCTCCCGGTCGGCAACCTCCCCGTCGTCAAACCGCCGGCACCGCTGGTCCCCGTCGGGGCCGCGTCGCAAGCGCCGATGGTCGCGGTGTTCAGCGCAGTGGAGCGCAAAGGGGTCTGGGCGCTGGCCGCCGACTCCAACGCCGTCGCGGTCTTCGGCAGCGTGGAACTCGACCTAAGGCAGGCACAGATCGAGGCGATGTCCAGTGAGATCCGCGCGGTCGCCGTGTTCGGCAGCGTGGAGATCACCATCCCCGCGGGGATGCGTGCGGAGATCACCGGCGTCGGGGTGTTCGGGGACTTCAGTCAGGCGGGGGAGGTCTCGTCGCCCAATCCGCAGCTCCCGACGATCCGGGTCTCGGGCCTCGCGCTGTTCGGCAGTGTGAGTGTGAAGGAGAAGCCTTCCCCCGGACGGTAGGCTGCCTCGCATGCTCGCAGAAGTGGCAGACGAGGAAGGCCCCGACACCAGCGCCATCCCCCGGATCCTGGGGGCATCGGTGGTCGTCGGGGTGCTGGCCGGCGTGGCGGTCATCGCCTATCTCACCGTCGAGCACGCACTGCAAGGCCTTCTCTGGGAGACGATCCCGGACGCTCTCGGCGGGACCCCGGCCTGGTGGGTGTTCGCCGTGCTCGTGGTGGGTGCGGTCGGCGTCTGGCTCGCGCTGAAACTCCCCGGGCATGGGGGGCACCGGCCTCTCGATGGCCTGGGCATCGACATCGGGCCCAAGCAGATCGTCTCGGTCGTCACGGCCGCGCTGATCTCGTTGTCCATCGGCGCCGTGGTCGGCCCGGAAGCGCCGTTGATGGCCATCGGTTCGGCGGTCGGTGGTTTCGTGGCGATGCGCAGCACCGCTCCCGTGCGCAAAGTGCTCATGCTGGCTGGTGCGGTAGCAGCGATCACGATGATCCTCGGCAACCCGATGGTGTCGGCCGTGCTGGTCCTCGAGGCCGCCGCGCTCAAAGGCAGCCCGGGCGGCAAGAAGGTCATGCTCGCGGTGCTGCCGGTGCTGATCGCCATGGGCTTCGGCTATCTCATCCAGGTCGGGGTCGGGGACTGGGGCGGGGTCGGACAGTCGCAACTGGCCGTACCGGGTCTGCCGGCTTACGACACGGTTCAACCCGTGGACCTCGCACTTGCCATCGTGGTCGCCATCGTGACCGCGATCCTCGCGGTCATCGCCGTGGAGGCGGGCACGGGCTTCCAGAGCCGGATCACCAACCCGCTGGTCGGACTGCTGATCGCGGGCGTCGTGGTAGCAGCAGCCGCCGTGATCACCCGGGCCATCACCGGGGAGAACGTCGACGTGATCCTGTTCTCCGGCCAAGAGTCGACCGCGCATGTCTTGACTTTGACCTCGGTCGGAGTGCTCGTGGTCATTGCGGTGGCGAAGACCATCGCCTACACCGTCTCCCTCGGCGGCGGCTTCCGGGGTGGAATGCTCTTCCCCGCGGTGTTCCTCGGGGTGGTGGTCGCTACGGCGATGTCGCTTCTGATCAGCGGATCCAGTGTCTCGGCCCTGACCGCGGCGGGGATCGCTGCCGCGGTGGCGGCGGTACTGCGTCTGCCGTTCACCGCGGTGCTGCTGGCCCTTCTGCTGTGTGCGGGGGCGGGGTTGGCCGTGACCACGCCGGCCATCATCGGCGCGGTGATCGGGGTCCTGTTCCGGGTGGTGGCCGATTTGCGCCTGCACCGGGAACCCCCGGAGGAGTTGGTGGACGAGTCACCGCAGGTGACTGCCCCGTAGGACTGCGCGGGCCAGCCAGCCCACGATCCACAGCGCGGCGATGAGGTGCATGACCTGCAGCGTGCGCGGCAGGCCCGCGATGGACGCCAGCCAGAGCCCGGCGCCGCCGATGACGACCCAGAGCGCGGGCCGCTTCGTGACGCGCGCGGCGACGTAGGCGGCGAGCGCCCCGAGCACCCCGACGAGCACACAGACCACGACGACCGCCAGCGGCTCCACCGGGCTGGATCCCGCCGGTGTCACATCCCACTGACGCCATTGGGCGACCAGCAGCACTACGACGTTGCATACCGCTGCCGCGACTCCTGCTGCTGCTCCCACCCGCAGCAGGAATCCGGGCGTCACCGGACGTCGCGGGCGGACCGGGCTGCCGCCGAGGGCGCGCAGTGCCGCTGGGTCGAAGTTGTCGGTCACAGCACGGGGAAGGTCCGCCCGGTGTTCTCCTCGGTCTCGTAGATCTCAGCCGGCGGTCCGACGATCGAGGGGTCGGGGGTGCCGACCACGTCGAGATCCTTGTCGGGGTAGTCCACGCGGTTGAGCACCCAGCGCATGGCCTCGAGGCGTCCGCGTTTCTTGTCGTTGCTGCGGACGACGGTCCAAGGTGCCCATTCGGTGTCCGTGTACCAGAACATCGCCTCTTTGGCCGCTGTGTAGTCGTGCCAGCGGTCGAGGCTCGCGAGGTCCATCGGGCTGAGTTTCCACTGTCTCACCGGGTCGATGCGACGGATCGTGAACCGGGTGATCTGTTCCTTGCGGGATACCGAGAACCAGAACTTGATCAGGATGATCCCGTCGCGCACAAGCATCCGCTCGAACTCGGGTGCCTGCCGCATGAATTCGTCGTACTGGTCGTCGGTGCAGAAGCCCATCACCCGCTCCACGCCGGCACGGTTGTACCAGGAGCGGTCGAACATCACGATCTCGCCGCGAGTGGGGAGGTGCCGGATGTACCGCTGGAAGTACCACTGGCCGGCTTCGCGCGGTGAGGGCTTCTCCAGTGCGATCACGCGTGCGCCACGTGGGTTCATGTGTTCGGTGAAACGCTTGATCGTCCCGCCCTTGCCGGCGGCGTCCCGGCCCTCGAACACCATCACGATCCGCTGCCCGGTCTCCTTGACCCAGCCCTGCATCTTCAGCAACTCGATCTGCAGGAGGCGCTTCTGGAGTTCGTACTCGCGGCGGTCGAGACGCTCGGTGTAGGGGTAGCCCTCGCGCCAGGTGTCGATCGGGTGCCCCTCGGGTCCGATGAGCACGGGGTCGTCCACCTCGTCCCAGGTGCCGCTCGCGGTCAACCCGTGGCGTTCGAAGGTGTCGTCCTCAAGGTCCTGCAGGCTGGTGATGATCTCCTGCAGATCCATCACCGCGTCGATGTCGAGATAGTGGTCTGTCACGAGACCCATTGTGCGCAGGTGGCGGCGGTGATGGTGGCGGTGTGGGTGAACGTGGGACGAACTAGATCTCTCGATTCGCCACGCGCGCCTGCACGGACAGGATCCAGCCCACCAGATCCTTGTTGATCATGGACTCGACCTTGCCGCCCAACGGCCACGGCACGCCACTGGTCTTGGTCTCGGTGACGACGGTGTACTCCACGTCGTCACCGTTCTGGGCCAGGGTCGCCCGTCCGGTGCACGTCGCGGCCGGGTGGCCATGCAGTTCGACGGTGATGTCACCGTTGGGCTGCTCGGTCTGCCACGTCTGCGACCACTGCAGTTCGACCTCCTGCGGCAGGAACTTCTGGGCCAACGACGGGATCCCCGCCTTGTCGGTGCGGAACGCCCACGGCATGGTCGCCGCAATCTCGTCGGCGGAGGTCTCGATGTCGATGTCACCGGTGGTGACGCCCACCTCCTTCGCGAACGCCTCCAGGAAGACGTGCTCGCTGAGCAGTCGCTGGACGGCGTCCACGGTGGTCGACTCGATGACGGCCTTGTGTTCCATAGGTCGATTCTGCCTGCTGCGGCCAGTGGTTGTCGCCGGGTCACCGACCAGCGGCGGCAGCCGTGCGACCATTGGCGGGTGGATCTGACGCGTCGGCAACTGCTCATCGGGGGAGCCGGGCTCGCCACCGCCGCCTGCGCCAGCGAGGTCGAGCCGGCCGCCACGACGGCGCCGTCCCAGACCCCTGCCAGCCCGTCGAGTTCGACGGCGGCGGCCGCCACCCCGACTGATCGTTGGCGGGCGGGCAAGGTCGCACCTGCTGGGGTCCTCTCGGCCTACGCCAACGACTCGGTGCTGGCCGGGGAACCACTGCAGCTGCACGTCTCGGCCGCGGCCAAGTGGCGCGCCAGCATCTACCGCATCGGCCACTTCGGCGGGAAGGGCGGCACCAAGGTCGCCGAGGTCACCGGCCCCAAGCGGCTGTTCACGAGCAAGCAGATCGACCCCAGCACGCGCATGGTCACCGCGGACTGGCCCGTGGTCGCCGAGGTCGATACCGCGGGGTGGCCCTCCGGGCTCTACACGGTGGTGGTGCGCACCCCGGCGGGCGGCACGAACATCCCGTTCGTGGTGCGGCCGGCTTCGGCGCAAGGCAAGGTCGCGATCATCGCGGCGAGCCTCACGTGGCAGGCGTAC
Organism: uncultured Micrococcales bacterium; assembly: GCA_937952095.1. Classification (GTDB taxonomy): domain Bacteria; phylum Actinomycetota; class Actinomycetes; order S36-B12; family UBA10799; genus JADKAV01. The sequence continues at coordinate 5,443 of CALFYG010000284.1, forward strand.
AACATCTGGGGTGGCCGCAGCCTCTACAAGGACAGCGGGGGTTCGTTCGCCGGACGGTCCTACGCGGTGTCCTACGACCGGCCGTACGACCACGCGCTGTGGGGGGCCCCGATCGCCTTCGGTTTCGACATCCCCGTCGCACGTTTCGCCGATGAAGTGGGCATCGATCACGTCTGGTTCACCAACGCCGACATCGCGCGTGACCCGGGCTTGCTCAAAGGGGCGAAGGGTGTCGTCTCCACCGGACACGACGAGTACTGGCCGCAGCCCTACCGCAAGGCTCTGATCACCGCGCGGGATGCAGGCTCTGACCTGGCCTTCCTCGGCGCCAACGCCGGCTACTGGCGGGTGACCTTGAAGGGCGACGACGTCTACTGCGCCAAGGACGCGGCCATCCAGCCGAAGAACATCCGGTGGCGAGACCTCGGCAAGCCGGAGTCGGCTGTGGTGGGGATGCTGTACGACGCCTTCCCCGTGGAAGGGCCGATGGTGATCCGGGAGCCGGACTTCGCGCTGTTCGAGGGCACGCGCGTCAAGCGCGGTTCGTCGTTCCCCGGTCTGGTCGGTATCGAGTCGGACCGTTACTACCCCGGGTTCCAGACCCCTGACGACATCGAGGTCCCCACGCTGTCCCCGGTGACCTGCCGGGGGATCGGGACCTGGTCGACGATGACCTACTACTCCGTCGACTCCGGTGCCAGCGTCTTCGCCACGGGGACCATGAACTGGACCCGATCCCTGAACGGCCCGGCCGCGAAGAAGGGGATCACGGGCGCCTCGTCGGACTTCTCACGCGCGGTCACCGCGAACCTTCTCGAGGGCATGGCCGACGGGACCCTGCCCGCTGCGCGCCGCGACGTGCCGAAGCTGCCCAACTACAACACCTCGGGTGCTGCCTGAGCGGGCGTACCGGGGAAGGAAAATCCCAGCGGGGAAGCAAAGGTGCAGCGGGGAAGGATGATCACGTGGACTTTCCTTCCCGCCTGTACCTTTCCTTCCCGGCTATGGGAACAAGGACCGGATCAGACGGGAAGCGCCCGGCGGCCCATCGCCGCGACCAGGTTCGTCGCCATCCGGGTGAGCCCCCGCGCCGATGAGAGTTTGACCCGAGGAACCGACGAGGTCTCCACGATCGGCCAGCCACGCTCTGCGGCGATCTCCCGCAGTTCCGGCTCCGGGTTGACGACCACGGGATGTCCCACCGCTTCGAGCATGGGCAGGTCACTCGCGGAGTCGGTGTAGGCGTAGCACTGCTCGAGGTCGTAGCCGTGCTCCTGCGCGAGCGCCCGCATCACGTCGACCTTGCCCTGCTTGTAGCAGAAGGGCCCGGTGAGTTCGCCGGTGTAGACGCCGCGCTCATCACGGGCGGCCGTCGTCCCCACGCCGTACTCGAGGCCCGCACCGTGGGCGAGCCGGGACACGATCTCTGTGGGGGAGGCCGACACCACGATGCGGTCGTCGCCGGCCGCACCATGGTGGTCGAGCACGTCGCGCATCGCCGGTGTGATCGAGGCGACGAGATCGTCGATGAAGTAGTCGCCGAGGGCTTCGACATCCGCGGCCCGGTGGCCCTGCACCGCCTGCAGGATGCGGTCGCGCACCTGCGCGGAGCGCTCGTCCGTGGCGCCCTTGAGCAGGAAGCTCACGCCGTTGCGCAGGTCCTTGAGCAGATCGGACGGGCTGGCGAACCCTTGCCGGAAGGCTGCCTTGGCCAGGGGGATGTTGGCCGAGCCGGGGATCAGGGTGCCATCGAGGTCGAAGAATGCTGCTGTGCTCATGTTCCTATCGTCCCCATAATGAAGCGGTAGGATTACCGCCGCTGGGTCAGAGTTCCCGGCATTGTTTGTCATATGGTGACAAAGTGCAGCCCTGGAGCCACTTGACGGCCGATCTTGCCGAACTTCTCCGGCCGGCATTGCCGGAGGTCGTGGCGGCGACCGTTGTGGAGATCGCCGAGGGTGTGCCGGCGTACTCCGGTGCGCTGGATTCCGACATGGGCCCGGTCGTCACCCGCGGTACGGAGATCGCGCTGTCCCGCCTGCTCGACCTGTTCGGCTCCGACAGCCCGGCGCTCAACGCGCGCTCGGCCGACTTCTATCGGCGCATCGGCGCGATCGAGAGTGCGCAGGGACGCTCCATGGCGGCGCTGCTGTCCGCCTACCGCATCGGGGCGCGCGTGGCGTGGGAGCACATGAGCGGACGGGCAGTCGAAGCCGGGGTTTCGACCAGCCACCTGGTCCGCCTCGCGGAGTCCATCTTCGTCTACATCGACGAACTGTCCGGGGCCAGCGTCCAGGGCCACGCCTCCCACGCGGGTCTGCGCGATGTGCAGCGATCCCGCCTGGTCGAGTTGCTGATCGAGGGAGCGGCGCTCGCCGATCCGTTGGGTGTGCAGGCGGCCGCCGATGCCGTGGGGTGGAGCATCCCCGAGCGGATGGCGGTCGCGGTGGTGCCGCTGCCCCCCGGGCGCGAGCCCACCCCGCCGGCCGATGTGCTCGCGCTCATCGAGGGGCGCGAGGCGATCGCGATCCTGCCCGACCCGTCCGGTCCTGGCCGTCGGCGGCGGCTGGAGCGAGCCTGGGAGGGGTCACAGGTGTTCGTCGGGACGGTGCGGCCGCCATCGGAGGCCCCGGTCTCGCTGGCCCATGCCCGCAGGGTGCAACGCCTGGTGGGTCAGGCAAGGGTGCCCGACACCCGGGTGGTGGCCGCCGCCGACCATCTCCCGGAACTTGTCGTCGGAGCCGATGTGGATCTGCTGGACGAGCTCGAGGAGCGCGTGTTGCGGCCGTTGTCCGCGTTGCCCGCCGGAAAGCGCGACGTGCTGCGGCAGACACTCGCCGCCTGGCTCGCGCTGCAGGGCGATCGGCAGGAGGTCGCGCGCTTGCTCCACGTGCACCCGCAGACCGTGTCGTACAGGTTCCACCGACTGCAGGAACTGTTCGGCTCGTCACTCGACGATCCCCAGCAGCGACTCGCGATGCAACTGGTGCTCGGGGTGCCCGATCAGGGGAATCCCGGCGGCTCCGGATAGCCGAAGGCCGTCACCATGGTGAGCACCGCGATACGTGCCGTCGACTCCAGCGCCTCGGCCGTGGGCTGCAGCCAGCAGTTCCGGAAGTCGTGGTCCGGTGCGTTCCATCCGAGGTCGACCAGCACGTCCACGAGCGGCTGAGCCAGCGGCTGGTCGTAGGCGCCCCCGTCGCCCACCTCGACGTGCAGGACCCCACCGGTGCAGTGCCACTCGATCCCGCCGTGTCGCAGTCCCCAGCGGCCGCTGCCTTCGTCCGGCGTGGCCCGCCACAGGTCGACAAGTCGCTTGACGGCGGCACCTGCGGCCGGCGTGCGCAGGGCCTGCTCATCCAGCGCCGACTGCACTTCTCGCAGCAGGTGCGCCAGACGCCCCTCACTCAGCGAGACGGACCGTCCATCGAACGAGGCCCGGTGGTCGTGCACCGTGACGTCGGCGACCCGGCCGGCCACAGTGATCGACACCTTCGCGTGTCCGCCCGGCCCGCCCCAGTCGGTGACCAACCACCTCGGCGCCTCTCGCAAGGCGCTCAAGATCGCTGCGTTCTCCCCCATTGGTGAAACCCCCGTTTCATTCGATCTCGAAGATAGCCGGAGGGTCTGACAGCTTTCAGTCGAGCGGACCAGTGAGGTATCGCTGCACCGTGGGACCCACCGCGGCGATGATCTCGTCGGGGGTGAGCGCGACGACTTCGGGGATCTGCAGGAAGTAGCGAGTGATGGCCAACCCGGCGATCTGGCTCATCACCAGGGCCGAGCGCCGGTCGGGGTCGTCGATGGCCAGACCCGCGACCACCGGCTGCACGGCGTCGTGAAGCGTCCGCTGCAGGGCCTCGCGGGCCGTGTCGTGGGACGTGCCGGTGCGCAGCATGCCGAGCAGGTGCTGCTGCAACTCCGGGCGCTCCCACGCCGCCACCAGGGCGCGCACCAGCAACTCGCCCCTCTGGTCCGGCGGTGCCTGTGCCGCTGCGGACAGCACCACCCGGGGGTCCAGCGGGAGTTTCAGACACTGCTCGAGCAGGCCCTGCTTGCTGCCGAAGTAGTGGACGATCAGGGCCGGGTCGACCTCGGCGTCGCGAGCGATCACCCGCATGCTGGCACGTTCGAAGCCACGCTGTGCGAACAGCCGGCGAGCACTCGCCAGGATGCGTTCCCGGGTGTCCTCGTCGCCAGGCCGACGCCCGCGGGGGGTCATCGGCGCGCCAGCATCGTCATGCGTTCCTCGATGGTCGGCGCCACCTCGGTGATAGTCGCCTCGAGTGCGGCTTGTGCAAGTACGGCTTGCAGCTGCTCCTCATCGGGATCGATGACGCGGACGTCGCGGCCGGCAAGGTTCACCGCCATGCCTGCGGTACTGAGGACGTCGAACACCCTCGCCCAGTCCTCGGCGTGCACTGCCAGAGTGCGGGTCCCATCCACGATGTCCCGCTCGCTGCCCTGTGCCACGAGGCGACCGTCGGACATGAGCAGCAACCGGTCACACTGGCGCGCCTCCTGCATGTAGTGGGTGGTGACGAGCACACCGACACCGTGATCGGCCTGTGTCCTGATCCGGTCCCACAGACGCGCCCGGGCCAGAGGTTCGACCCCAGAGGTGGGCTCATCCAGGATCAGGACGTCGGGACCGTGCTGCAGCGCGCACAGGAACGCCAATTGCCGTCGCAGGCCCAGCGGGAGCGACGCGACCAGGGTGTCCGCGTCGTCGGCCAACGGTGGCTCCAGAGTCGCCGGCTCACATCCGAAAGCCTGGGCAGCGAAGGCGAGGTTCTCGGTCACCGTGAGTTCGGCGTACAGCCCGAGTCCCTGCGGCACGTATCCCAGCCGGCGACGGCTTTCCCTGGTCGGCGGCGCCCCGTCCAGCAACGCCTCACCGGCGGTGGGTCGCGAGAGCCCCAGCAGCATGCGGATCGTGGTCGTCTTGCCGGCGCCGTTGGCACCGAGCAGTCCCACGACCTCGCCCGAGTCCACGCGCAGGGACACATCGTCCACGGCGGTGAAGTCGCCGAACCGTTGGGTGAGCGCACGGGCCTCGATGAGCGCGGTCATGACACGGCCTCCCGCAACGAGGCGACGATGCTGACGTCCTCGAGCGTCAGGGCCGCGGGACGTCGGCCATCCGGGGTGCCATCGGGCCACCACTCCCGGAAGTGCTCACCGCTGCGCCATGCCAGCTCCGGGTGAACTGGGGCGTCGGTCTCGACCACAACTCCGGGGCAGGACGCGATGACCTCGTCGGGTGAGCCGCTGAGCAGGGCTTTGCCGCGGTCCAACACCAGCACCCAGCCGGCCCGTTCGGCTTCGTCAAGGTACGTGGTGGCCATCACCACCGCGGTCCCGCCGGCCGCTGCCTCACTGATCAGCCGCCACAACTCGACCCGGCTGACCGGGTCGACCCCGGTGCTCGGCTCGTCGAGGATGAGGAGTTCGGGTTGGTGCAGCATCGCCAAACAGAAGCCGAGCTTCTGACGCATCCCACCCGACAGTCTTCCGGCCAGCCGATCGCGGGCGTCCAGCAGATTCGCGCGTCCGAGCAGTTCCTCGGCGCGCTCGGCGACCTCGTTGGTGGACAGGCCGTAGGAGCCGCCGACGAAGGAGACGTTCTCGTCGACGGTGAGGTCGTTCCAGCTGCCCGCCCCCGAGGGCATGTAGCCGATCCGTGCGCGGGGCGGGGCGTCGACGGTGCCGCTGTCCGCAGTGACCAGCCCCACCATCGTCTCGAGCAGGGTCGTCTTGCCCGCGCCGTCGCCGCCGACCACAGCCGTCACCCGACCGGCGGGCGTCTCGAGGGTGACGCCGTCGAGCGCGAGGGTGTGACCGCGGTGGACCCGTAGATCGCGCACGCTCATGCTGCAGCCTTCACCTTCGCGCGTTTGCCATCACCTGGGGCCAGGTCACGACGGAACCGCAGGACCGCGCCGGTGAAGACGATGACCGCCATGACGGTGAGCATGACCAGCGGGAACCACAGCGAATCGAACGGCGCACCGCGCAGCATCACACCCTGCGAGATCATCGTGAAGTAGGTCAGCGGCAGGAAGTAGCTGATCCAGCGCACAGCCCACGGGATCGCCTCGAGCGGGAAGATGATCCCGGAGAGCAGGATCTGGGGGAGCAGGAAGAAGAACGCCGTCTGGATCGCCTGGCCGACGTTCTGCGAGATCGTCGAGATGAACACCCCGAGGCCCAGCACCACGAACAAGAAGAGGCCGGCCCCGAGGGCGAACACAGCCACGCTGCCGTTGAACGGCACGTCGAACAACAGCATCCCGAGCACCGTCACCAGCACCATGTCCAGAGAAGCCAACAGGAAGTACGGCACGATCTTGCCGAGGATCACCGTGCTCGGCTTGATCGGCATCACCGCGAGCTGTTCGATGGTGCCGGTCTGCTTCTCCTTGACCATCCCGATGCTGGTGATGATCGTGCCGATGAATGTCAGGATCAGGCCGATGATGGCCGGCACCATGACCCAACTGGTCTTGAGGTCCGGGTTGAACAGCACTTGGGTCTGGACGCGGTCGCCGAGGCGGTTGAACGCGGCGACGGCGGTCTGGGCGCTGAAGAGCGAGGATCCATCGATGTAGGCGACGACCGGATCGGCGCCGGTGACGATGGCGACATCCACCTCGTTGCGCTGCAGCATCTCCTCGGCGTCCTGCGCTGTGCCCGTGGTGTCGACCTGTGTGACGTCGAACGGGGCCTGCGGCACGCCCCCGATCAGGGTTGCTGCCTGCTCGGCCTGTGGACCGAGTGCGGCGGTGGGGATGTTCTCCACCGAGAAGTTGGCGGCGTAACCGAACACGATCAGCATCAGGATCGGCATGCCGATGAGCATCCCCATCGTGCGGTGGTCGCGGCGCAGTTCGCGGAACTCCTTGAGAATCATTGCTCGCATGCGACCAGCGTACCTCACGAATTCAACAGGTGTTGAATTAACTTTCCCACGTTGTGGGTGGATGCCGGGGGCGTGCTGATCACTAGGATTCGAGCGTGGCTGACCAGGCAGTGACTTCAGACAGCGGAACCGCGCCCCCCAGGGCGAAGGCGGTCCTCGGCACCCTCATCCTCGTCGCCGCGGTGGCGAACCTGCCGTTGGCCGTGGCGAACGTGGCCCTGCCGGACATCGGCAAGGCGTTCGACGCCTCCCAGACTCAGTTGAACCTCGTGGCCGTCGGGTATTCGTTGGGTCTGGCCGCGTCGGTGCTGTGGCTCGGTGCGCTCGGAGACAGGTATGGGCGCAAGTTGATGCTCATCATCGGTGTTCTGCTGTCGCTGCCGGCCTTGCTGGCGGCCGCATGGGCTCCCAGCATCGAGATCCTGATCATCGCCCGCATCGTCGGTGGTCTGGCGGCCGGTATGGCCTACCCCACCACCTTGTCGCTGATCACTGCCCTGTGGTCGGGGGCGGGGCGTACCAAGGCGATCGCTCTCTGGTCGGCCATCGGCGGCGCGATCTCGGCTCTCGGCCCGCTGATCTCGGGGCTGTTCTTGTCGTGGTGGTGGTGGGGATCGGTGTTCCTGGTGACCCTTCCGCTGATCGTGTTGGCCATTCCGCTGATCCTCAAGGTGGTGCCCGCACACGTCAACGAGACGACCGACCCGGTGGACAACCTCGGCGGCATCCTGTCGGCGCTGTTGGTGGGTGGCATCATCCTGGCGATCAACTTCGCGACGGTCCCCGGGGCCGGAGCCGTGGTCATAAGCCTGGCGGTGATCGGCCTGGCGTCCTTGATCGCTTTCGTGATCCGCGAGCGCCGGGTCAAGGATCCCTTGTTCGACCTGTCGGTGGCATCGCGGCCGATCTTCTGGGTGGCGGCGGTGGCGGGCATCATCGTGTTCGGATCGCTCATGGGCGCGATGTTCATCGGTCAGCAGTTCCTGCAGAACGTATTGGGCTACTCGACGATCTCCTCGGGTCTGGCGATCCTGCCGGCGGCAGTCTTCATGGTCCTGCTCGCTCCGCGATCGGCGAAGTTGGTGGAGGCCAAAGGTGCACGGTTCACCTTGCTGTTCGGCTACGTCTTCGTGCTGCTGGGCTTCGTCACAATGCTGCTCTTCTGGCGGGAAGGAGCCGCTTACTGGTCGGTGGGGCTCGGCTACGCATTCGTCGGTGCGGGCGTGGGTCTCGCGGGGACACCGGCATCCCACTCGCTGACCGGCGCGGTTCCTGTGCGGCGGGCAGGAATGGCCTCGGGCACCGCGGACCTGCAGCGAGATCTCGGTGGCGCCATCATGCAGTCGATCCTCGGGGCCCTGCTCACCGCGGGCTATGCGGCGTCTGTCAACAAGCTCATCGAACAGTCGCCGAACTCCGACCAGGTCACGTCCGCCGTGCAGTCGGAGTTGGCCAAGTCATTCTCGAGTGCGGAGAACACCGCCGAGCAGTACCCGCAATACGCCGACGCGATCATCCAGGGCGCGAAGGACTCCTTCGTCGCCGGCCAGGACTGGGCCTACGTCGCAGGGATCGTGGCGGTGTTGCTCGGGGCAGTGATCGTGGCGTGGAAGTTCCCCAAGGCCGATCGGGAGAAGGAACTCCTCGCCCAGTACCAGGCCGAGGACGAGGCCGCCCCGGCATAGGACTCCTCTTGGTGAAGAACCGGCACGTCAGGTGTCACTTCTTCACCAAGAGCCGCGTCAGCGCCGGAACCGCAACGTCTTCACCTCGAACGGGCGCAATCGCATGGCTGCAGCGTCGATCTCGCCGAGCGGTCGTTCGACCAGGTCACACTCGGCCGCTGAGGCCGGAATGCACAGCCGCACCGAGGCGCGTGAGGCCGTCCCGCAGGTCTCCCGGACGCGCACGATGACGTCGCCGCTGCCGTCTTCGGCGAGTTTGAGTGCTTCGAGCGCGACGCTGTCCCCCGTGACCTCCACCGCCGGCTCGACCGGGCCGGCGCCCAGCACTGCACGCACGCCGAAGGAACGTTCGTCGGCCATCCGCACGGCGTCGGCGATTCCGGTACCGGGAGCGATCACGTGCACGAACTGGTGCCGACCGGCGTCACGGCGTGGGTCCGGGAACGCGGCTGATCGCAACAACGAACACCCGATGCGGGTGTAGATCCCGCCGCCCTCGCGTTGCTGCCGCGAGATCTGGTGCCCGTAGGTGGTGGGTGTGAGCACCGTGATCCCGTAGCCCGGCTCCGCCGCATGTACCCAGCGGTGGGCGCAGGTCTCGAACTTCGCCTGCTCCCAGGAGGTGTTCGTCGCGGTGGGCCGCTGGACGAAGCCGTACATGGTCTCCGCGCTCACCGAGGGGGCAAGCACGTCGAGGTCGCACTCCAGGCGCAGCAGACAGTCCTGCGCGTGCCAGTCGACGGTCGTCCGGATCTCCAGGCCGTCGGCGACCAGTCGCAAGTCCTGGTCGATCGTTGAGTCCCGCCACCGGCGCGTGACCCGAACCGTGTCGTCGGGCAGCACCACCACCGCCTCGACCTCGATGGCCACAGCTCCCCGCATGTGCTGTTCGTCCAGGTCCCATGCGTCCCACCTGATGGGACGGTCAGGATGGATGCGCATGCGGCCGATCGCCCCACCCGGCGCCATGACGTCGCGATCCGCCTGCCGATCCACCATCGAGGTCACCAGGCCGCCGGTCACCTGCACGCGCCAACGCGCGTCCTCCAGGGTGATCTCGTCGCCGTGCTCCGTCACCGTCACCGACCAGCCCGGAACCTCGTCGGCCGGGACCGCGGCCAGGGCCGGGACCCCCAGTGCGCCGTGCGGGGAGGCCGTGGCGGCCAGTGCCACCGCGCCGTCCCCCGCCACTGTCTCAAGCGCCATCACGGCGATCGCCTCGGCCCGCGTCACCACCCGCTCGAGGCGTTCGATGGCTTCGTCATGGACCCAGCCGATGGATGTTCCGGGGAGGACGTCATGGAACTGCATGATCAGCAACTCACGCCACAGGCCGCGGAGTTCGTCGGCCGGGTAGTCGACGCCCTGCCGAAGGGCTGCGGTCGTGGCCCAGATCTCCGCTTCGCGCAGCACGACCTCCGCGCGCCGGTGCAGCTGCTTGATCCGGCTCTGACTGGTGAGCGTGCCGCGGTGGTACTCGAGGTACAGCTCCCCCGACCACACCGGAGGCTCCGGCACGGACTCCCGCGCCGCGGCGAAGAACTCGTGGATCGTGCTCATCTGGATGCGCGGCATCCCCGCGATGTTCAGTTGTCGCGTGCGCACCACCATGTCCCG
>CALFYG010000285.1 GCA_937952095.1 uncultured Micrococcales bacterium
CCGCGTGCCACATCCGGCCAGGACCGCGGACGCTGCCATCGCGCCGAGCATTCGGCGACGGCTCAACTCCCTACCCATTGATCCAGACTACGGGGGTCAGGATCGTGGGCTCGGTGGCGATTGCGACGTTGTTGCGCCTTGGTGATGCCGAGTGTCGCGTTGTTGCTGGATCCGCAGCGAGGAAACCAGCAACAACGCAACAATCGGGCCTTGGAGTGCGCAACAGCGTCGCAATCGAGAGTCGTGTGACTCCGACTCAGGCGTTGGTCGGGAAGCCGAGGTTGATGCCACCGTGCGCCGGGTCGGGCCACCGGCTCGTCACGACCTTGCCGCGGGTGAAGAAGTGGAACCCCTCGACACCGTGGGCGTGGGTGTCGCCGAACAGCGAGGCCTTCCAGCCGCCGAACGAGTAGTAGGCCATAGGCACCGGGATCGGGACGTTGATGCCGATCATGCCGACCTGCACCTCGTTCTGGAACTTGCGCGCGGCCCCACCGTCGCAGGTGAAGATGGCAGTCCCGTTGCCGTACGGGTGGGAGTTGATGAGTTCCATGCCCTCTTCGTAGGACGCGACCCGGACCACCGACAGCACTGGGCCGAAGATCTCGTCGGTGTAGATACTCATGTCCGTGGTCACGTTGTCGAACAGCGTCGGGCCGAGCCAGAATCCACCGGGCTCACCGTCCGGCTGCACCTGCCGACCGTCCACGACGAGCGTTGCGCCTTCGGCCACCCCGGCGTCCACGTAACCTGCGACCTTGTCGCGGTGGACCTTCGTCACCAGCGGGCCCATGTCACAGCCGCGCCGGCCGTCGCCGGTGCGCAGGCCAGCCATGCGGGTCTCGATGGCCTTGATCAGGTCGTCCGCGATCGGCTCGACCGCCACCAGGACGGAGATCGCCATGCACCGCTCGCCGGCCGAACCGAAACCGGCATTGATCGCAGAGTCGGCCGTCAGTTCCAGGTCCGCGTCCGGCAGCACCAGCATGTGGTTCTTGGCGCCGCCGAGGGCTTGCACCCGCTTGCCGTGCGCAGTGCCGGTCTCGTACACGTACTGCGCGATCGGGGTGGACCCGACGAAGGAGATCGACGCGACATCGGGGTGGGTCAGGAGCGCGTCGACGGCCACCTTGTCACCGTGCACCACGTTGAAGACGCCATCCGGCAGCCCAGCCTGCTTCCACAGGTCGGCGATGTACATCGCGGCACTCGGGTCCTTCTCGCTGGGCTTGAGCACCACGGTGTTGCCGGCAGCGATGGCGATCGGGAAGAACCACATCGGCACCATGGCGGGGAAGTTGAAGGGGGAGATGATCCCCACCACGCCGAGCGGCTGACGCAGGCTGTAGACGTCCACGCCGGTGGAGACCTGCTCGGAATAGGAGCCCTTCAGCAGGTGCGCGTTACCACACGCGAACTCGACGACCTCTTGACCACGGCTCACCTCACCGAGGGCGTCAGCCAGGACCTTGCCGTGCTCGCCGGTGATGATGGCGGCGATCTCCTCCTTGTTCGCGTTGAGCAATTCGCGGAACTTGAAGAGGACCTCCATGCGCTTGGTCAGGGTGGAGCGGCCCCAAGTCTCGGAGGCGGCCTTCGCGGCAGCCACGGCCGCGTCCATGTCCTCACCGGTCGCGAAGTCGACCGTCTTGGTGATCTCGCCGGTAGCGGGGTCGTAGACGTCACCGTGGCGCTGCGCGGTGCCGTCCCAGAGGCGACCGTCGATCCAATGCGTGATGCGTTCGGTCGTTGCCATTGTTATCTCTCCTGTGTTGTCCGGCCGTTGTGGCCGCCTGTCTAACTGTCGAACCCGAGACCGAGTCGGTCCAGTGTGCGCAACCAGAGGTCACGCTCACCGCTGCGTTCATCGGCTTTGGCCAGCGAGCGGCGGGTCATGTCGATGACCAATTGTCTCGCAGGCTCCGGCGGGAACGGAAGGGGCTTGCTGCGCACCATCTTCAGCGCCGTCCGATCCGTGTTCTCCTTGAAAAGTCCGTCAAGCAGAGTGTCGGCTCCGAATCGCGAGGCGCCCACGCCGAGGCCGGTGAAGCCGATGACGTAGCCGACGCGTCCGGAGTAGGCCGAGCCCCAGAAGGCACTGAACCGTGAGCAGGTGTCGATCGCACCGGCCCAGGCGTACTCGATCTGGACCTCCGCCACCTGCGGGAAGGTGTCGTGCAGATGCTGGACCAAGCGGGCCGTGAGTTCGTCATCGCGTTCGAGGTGCGACCCGGGACGTTCCCCCGCGGCATACACCGCGTCGTAGCCGCCGAAAAGGATCCGGTCGTCGTCGGTGAGCCGGTAGTAGTGGAACTGGTTGCCTGAATCGCCGATGCCCTGGCGCTGGTGCCATCCGATGGCGGCCCGGATGTCGGCAGGCAGCGGCGCGGTCATCACGACGTGGTCGAACACCGGCACGACGAACAGGTTCAGTCGCTTGAGCAGGGGCGCGTGGGCTGCCGTGGTGAGCGCGACCTTGAGGGTCTCCACGCGGCCCCCGAAGGTGCGCACGGTCATCCCGGCGCCGGAGGGCTGGAGGGCCTCCACGCCGGAGTTCTCGTGGATCCGCACACCGAGTTGCTCCGCGGCTCGAGCCAGGCCCCATGCCAGACGCGCAGGATCGACGATGCCGACCTCAGGATCGTGGACGGCGCCGAGGTACGTGGGGGAGTGGACCTCGGCCTGCGTGCGCTCGGTGTCCCAGAAGGTGACGTCAACGCCGTATTCCTGGGCCGTGCGCACATGGTCGTGGGCATGCTCGAGTTGGTAGGGCTCGGTGACGACCTGCAGTTCCCCGGAACGGTGGTACCCGCAGTCGATCCCGAACTCGTCGATGGTCTGCTCGATACCGCGCAGGTTGGCCACACCCATCGCGTTCAGCGTCGAGAACTCGTCAGGCCACCGCTCGATGCCGTTGAGGTGTCCGTGGGTGATCGAGGCGGCCACGAAACCGCCGTTGCGCCCCGATGCGGCGTTCGCGATCCGCCCTCCTTCGAGCAGGACAACGTCGAGATCGGGACGCCGCTGTTTCGCGCGCACCGCCGTCCACAGACCGGACAGGCCGGCACCCACGACGACGAGGTCGGCGGTCGCGTGGCCCTCAAGCGGCTGGCGCGGTGCCGGTCGGCCCGGCTGCTCCAGCCAGTACGGGGCGTGCACCGCGTCCGTGAGTGCGGCTCGGGCCCGCTCCCCGGCAGTCTCGGCGAAGGGCATCAGGCTTCCCTGCGCCGCCGACCTGCGTACTGGGAGATCAGGACGATGGCCAGTGCGATGAAGAACATCGCCGACGCGATCACGTTCGCCTGCGGCGGGATGCCGCGTGTCGCCGAGACGTATACGAACTTCGGGAAGGTCGTGAACTGTCCCGAGTTGAAGTTCGTGATGATGAAGTCGTCGAACGACAGTGAGAACGCAAGCAGTGCCGCCGCGGCGATACCCGGGGCGACCAGTGGCAGGGTGATCCGGCGGAACGCCTGACGCTCGCTCGCGTACAGGTCCATGGCGGCTTGCTCGAGCCGCGGATCCAGGCTGGCCAACCGTGCCTTCACAGTCACCACCACGAAGCTGATGCAGAACATGATGTGCGCCAGGATCACGGTCGTGGCGCCCAGCGGCACGAAGAGGTTCAGGAACAGCGCGAGCAGCGACGAACCGAGGACGACCTCCGGTGTGGCCATCGGCAGGAAGATCAGCAGGTTGGTGGTGGCACGGCCCCGGAAGCGGTACCGCACCAGCGAGAACGCGATCAATGTGCCGAGGATGGTCGACACTATGGTCACGATCAGGCCCACCCACAACGAGTTCACCACTGACGGGCACACCTCTGGTGCACCACACGGGTTCAGCCAGTTGTCGAAGGTGAAGCTGTTCCAGACGATGTTCGTGCGGCCGGCGTCGTTGAACGAGAACGCGAACGTGTAAGCCACCGGCAGCAGCAAGTAGACGAACGCGATCACCGCGTAGATGCGTAGCGCGTTGTCGCCCAGCCAGGTGCGGATCCGGTGGGTCAGGGGGGCCTTCGGGGCAGCAGTCGTCTGGCTCATACCAGGTCCTCCGTTCCCACGCGGCGGATATAGACCAGCACCATTGCGAGGATGCAGGCCATCAGGATGAACGAGAGCACGGCGGCTGTCGGATAGTCGTTCACGCTCAGGAACGTGTACTCGATGCGGTTACCGATCATCGTGTTCGACGGCCGGCCCAGGAGCGCAGCGTTGACGTAGTCACCGGCCGCCGGGATGAACGTCAACAGCGTTCCCGCCACGACACCCGGCATGGACAACGGCCAGGTGACCTTGCGGAAGCCGGTGAAGGGCTTGGCATACAGGTCCCCCGAGGCCTCGACCAGGCGCGGGTCGACCCTCTCCAGGCTGGCGTAGATCGGCAGCGTCATGAACGGCAAGAAGTTGTAGGTCAGACCTGCGATCACTGC
>CALFYG010000286.1 GCA_937952095.1 uncultured Micrococcales bacterium
CTTCGTTTTGAAAGCGTGTAATTACCAATGCATTCTTCCAGGCTTCCGGGCATTCCCGTTACATCACATTCACCCTGGTCGTTGATGACCATGTGGCCAATATGGCCTGCTTTATTCATTGCACCCTGGTAAGGTTTTCCATCAATCAATATAGCGCCACCCACACCGGTGCCGATCGTGAGGTACACCAGATTGGACATCCCGCGCCCGGCGCCATAGCGCTGCTCGCCGAGCGCGGCCGCGGTGACGTCAGTGGTCATGGCCAGCGGGGTGCGAAGGCGGGGCGCCAGCAGCCCGAGCAGATCCACATCGGACCATCCGGGTTTCGGGGTGGCGAGGATGTGACCGTAATGCGGGGACCCCGGATCCGGGTCACACGGCCCGAACGTTCCGATCCCGATGGCACGCACGGATCTGTGCGCGAAGAACTGCGCACATCGGTCGGCCAGCGCCACCGGGTCGTCGCCGGTGGGGAACTGGGTCCGATGCTCGACGGCGCCGTCGATCCCCACCGCACAGACCGTCTTTGTGCCACCGGTTTCGATTCCGCCGAACATGGGGCCAAGGTAGCGGCCGCCCACCCGCATCTCAGCCGTGAGTTACCGTGATGGAAAGACGCCGGAGGTTTTTCTGTGAAGTGGTTGATGGCGCTGGTCGTGATGGCCGGTGCCCTGGTGGCCCCGGCTGCGGGGCCCGCGAACGCCGTCGACGACATCCCGCGCAAGGGTGCAGACGTCTCGTGGCCGAACTGCCCGAAGGGTATGGGTATCCCCTCGCGACGCACCCTGGGGCTGCCCATGCCGAAGAAGCACGCGCAGTTCGCGATCATCGGGCTGACCAATGGTCCGGGGTTCTACCCGAACCCGTGCATCGCGCGACAGGTGAGGATCCTCAAGAAGCGCGGGCTGCACATCGGCACCTACGCCATGACGACCTACCCCAAGCGGTCCCAGATCGCGACCTACGGTGAGGACGGACCCTGGTCGGCGACGACGCGCCGCGATCGTCTGCGCAACACCGGCTACGCGCAGGCGCAGTTCAACCTCGCCACCATGCAGCGGGTGGGCTTGGACTCGACCTTCATCTGGGTGGATGTGGAGCCGTACCCGGTGGCGCCCTGGACCTCGAACCGGAAGAACAACAAGGCCGTGCTCGATGGCGTTCTCAAGGGGTACCGGGACGCAGGACTGGACGTGGGCTTCTACACCTCGCCTACCCCCTGGCGTGACATCATCGGCTCTGCGCGATACGGACTGCCCGAGTGGCGCACCGCCGGTGGGCACCCCTGGTCGAACACCGACTACTCCGACGCCCGCCGGATGTGCAAGGTCAGTTCGGTTCAGGGTGGACCGGTCCTGCTCGCTCAGTGGTGGGACACCAAGCGGGACTACGACCTGCTGTGTGGACGCGCTCGCACCGCCGACATCGTCGATGAGATCTTCATCAATCCGGAGGAGTACCAATGAGGTTCGCACTGGCAGCCGGGCTGGTCCTGGCGGGTGCGGTGTCCGCCACACCCGCCCACGCCGCACCCCCGGTGACCGGATCGTGCCTGACCTATGACAGCACGCAATGGGTGACCACAGCCTTCAACGCCACCACGTCCGACTGTCTGACCGCGCACAACGGGGAGGTGCTCGGGACAGTGACCCTGCCCGCTGACATCGCCGCGACCGGATACGGGTCCGCAGCCATGAAGGGGTGGGCTTTCCGCTCCTGCCAGACGGTGGCGGTCAACTACGTGTGGTCCGCAACGAAGACCAAGTACCCGAAGAGCAGCTATGTGATGCCGCGCTCGGCCCGGTTGAACATCCAACTGCCGACACCGGCGCAGTGGGCAGCAGGGGAGCGCTGGGCGGCCTGTCTGGGTCAGAGCCGTAACCAGAAGCTCAGTGCCGCGCAGACGCGGACCGGCTCGGTGCGCGGTAAGGGGCTCAAGCCCTACGTGTGCCTCAACCCGCGGGGATGGGGTGGCATGAAGTGCGCGAAGACGGACGCCGTCCGGCTCACACACCAGGTGTGGATCCCCGCGTCGTACACGCAGGCCTACCCCGGTACCAACCGCATGCTGAGCAAGACCCAGAAGGCCTGCAGCCGTCTGCGCAAGAAGGGATGGACGCTGCGGACCTGGTACGTGCCAGGACAGGCTGCGTGGGACCGCGGCAATCGCTATGGCTTCTGCGAGATTGTGAACTAGAAGGCATCGAGGCTTGTCAAATAGCAAATCCTCTTTCACAATAGAGCCATGACACGCCTCACGAAGACGCAGCTCGGCCTCATCATCGCCGGACTGCTTTACGTCGTCTCCCCGTTCGACTTCATTCCTGAGATCATCGCCGGACCCCTCGGCATCGCCGACGACGCGGCCATTCTCGGCCTCATCGCGGCGACCATTCTGCGGGCAGCGCAGAAGCCGCAGGTGGTCACGGTGGACGCCGCCCCCCGGTGAGCGACAAGCCTGCAGACCCCAAACCCACCCGCGCTGAACAACGGCGGCAGGAGGAGTTCGAGCGGCTGTGCAACACCGGCTACAGCGTCTGTTGTGGCGGTGGGGGCGCGAAGCGCTCAGCGAGGTCCTGACGGCTGGAGGGTCGCAGCCAAGTAACTGAACAGTGCGCGGCCCGAGTCGTCGCTGTAGGTGCCCAGTTGTTCGGGGGTCGCGGTCACCTGATCGCCCTGTAGGCGGTCGAGAAGCGTGCAGCAGATCATCGCGAAACGCGGGAAGCCCCAGTGGTTGAGGTAGCCGGCGAGCATGGCCCCCTCCATTTCGATGTTCCGCACCCCGTTGTCGTGGATCCACTCAAGCCAGGCCATCTTGGTTTCCGGCGTCTCCATGCACACTGCGCCGTCGAGCCGGAACTGTTCGAGGAAGAACTCATTGCCGGCGACCGTCTTGCCGAGTACAACCTCGAGGCCGTCGGTGTTGGCGTTCACAATGTCTTCGGCGACATCACGGGGGAAGGTCGAATCGAACCAGTACTCGCCCATGCCGCCGTTGAGGACCCGGTAGGGCCGTAGGTCGGCCATCAGGCCCTCAGTGGTCACCACGATGGTCCCACCGGGAAGTCCCACGCCTCCTGAGGTGCCCACCCGGGCCCAGAAGACCTCGGCCATCGCATCGAGATCGCCACGTTTGAGGAAGTAGACCAGGCGCATCAGTTCTTGCACGGCGATACTCGCACTCGGCATGCCCATCCCGTGGGAGGCGAAGAGCACCCCGGCGCTGTACCGGGTGACGAACCGCTCCTCCTTCGGCAGGGCGATGATGGGCGCGTCACCGTTCATACCGCTCCAGATGCGAGCGAACTCGTCGATGCGGCGTCCCGAGCCGGCCATCACGATGGCTCGCACATCGCGTAGATCCTCGATCACCGGATCGGCGCTGGAGAGCCCGAAGTGGTAGTAGACGTCAACCTGCTCGCCGGCGACGAGCCCTTCGACGGAACCGTCGTGCTGATGCGGACCTCCGGCAT
>CALFYG010000287.1 GCA_937952095.1 uncultured Micrococcales bacterium
TGCACGTAGCGGCTGCGGTTGCACTCGGGGGTGTCGTACGCGGCGCGCATCACGCCACCTCGGGTTGACAGTTGCAGACCCCGATAACCCAGTCGTCAAACGAGGGGTTGAACCACTCGCCCGTGACCGAACAAGCGAGCGCCATCGCTCGGTAGGTGGTCTCGAGCGACGCGCCGTCGTCGTCCCACTTCTCGTCGCCGGGAGTAGCGTCCGCCCACCAGACCCGGTGGCCGGCCTCGTTCATGGCGGCCTCGAAGATGTCCATGAACTGCGTGCGTTCCATCACGCCGCCTCGGCGCCGGCGTCACGCAGGTTGTAGGCGGCGTCGAACCATGCCGGCTCGGTGATCGCCGCCCGCAGGGTGCGCTTGCTGCGCACGTTGATCGTGCCGAGGTTGTCGGCCTTGCGGGTGGCGTGGAGCTGGCATCCGGTGGGCAGGTCGTCGGCCCACTCGATGGCGATGCGGAGCTGCCGCTGCGGGTGGTAGAGCTCGAGCCAGATCCAGTCCTTGCCGGCGTGGGGCATGGTGACGTGGTAGCCGTGCTGTTCGCCGACCTGGGCGAGGACCTTGCGGTAGCGGTGGATGGTTTCGGCGTCGTTCGGGTTCACTGTTCGACCGCCTCGTCCTGCTCGGCGGCGCATGCGTTGATGGCCTCGTCGCCGGTGACGATCTCGACGCCGTTGCTCTGGGCGTACTGCACCCAGTCGACGTCGGGCGCCGTGGTGGTCAGCACCCGAATGGTCGGGGTAGTCTGCATCTCTGAACCTCGCTGTCGTGGGTGTTCATCCGAGGTCCCGAGTCGTCGCTAGCGGCTCGGGACCTCGCCGTTTCCGGCTGTGCCCGTCGGTCGCACATCGACCAACGAATTGCAATGTACACCCAGCCATGCAAATTGCAATGGCCCACCGGGAGGAATCCGAGAAATCTGCTAAGCCACCCGCGTCCGGGCCAACGCCCTCACATGCTCAGCGTGCCAATCGTCCGACGCCCACCAGCCACGGATCTCGTACAGCTCGGGGTGATCCGTGTCGCACACCGCTGCCCCCGGCCCGTGCAGCTCGTGCGGCGCTCGACCCGGGTAGTCGGTGCGGGCAAGCGCGACGTAGCCGGCGTTGGCATCACCCATCCGCCCGCACCACGTGTTCGTGATCTGCAACGACGTCGTCCGGTCAAGGTTCTCGCTGATGTCGTGCTGCGTCGCCACACACGGGGCGATCAGCCACGGCCTCGTCTCCTGCATCAACTTCCGGAACTCGAACGCGGTCTTCTTGCTGTCGCTGATCGACTGCACCTCGTCGATAACGATCGGGATCATCGGCATCTCCGCCGTCGGCGCCGTCAACTTCTTGAGCCCCCGCGCCTTGAACACCTCCGCCCTGTCCTTCGCCTCCGCCCGGGCCGCCTGCACAGCGGCGAGAGCGACGTCGGGGTTGGTGATGATCTCCGTGCGCAACAGCGGCTCGAACACGCCGTAGTCGACGCCGGCGCGCACGAGGTCAATGATGATCGGATCGACGTGGTCCCATGCCAGCACCTGGGCCAGCCACAAGCGCATCGCCTCCGACTTGCCTGACCCGCGACGCCCGACGAACTTCGAGGCGTACGCGCCGTTCTCGCCGTACGCGTCGAAGTGCACGTGCTGCCCGTTGCGCTGCGGCCCCATGCACACCTGCCCCGGCTTGCAGCACAACGGCTGCTCACCCGGCCGCCACGGCACCGGCTGCACCATGTCCAACGGGTCACGCCGCCAGATCGTCAACTGCGCCCGACCTGGGATCGGGGCGTGCATCTCGGCGATCGTGCCGAGCTCGGACGCGTCGTTGATCGCCGCCACCAGACGAGTCGAGTCCCAGTCGGTCGCCAAGCTCGAGCCGGGCAGCGTCAACGTCCACTGCCAGCCCACCCCGACCGGCGCGGGCTTGCCGGCTCCGACGAACTTCGGGCGGGGCCGCTTGCCTTGCTGCAGGTACCCGGCCTTGGTCACCTGCAGAGCGTCGAACGCCTCGGGTAGCCGTCGGCGGACCTCCTGCGCCCACATCTCCGTGTTGCGGTCCACATGGGGACGGCTCGCCGGCGGGCGCTGCGCCCGGGCGTACGTCTCGGCCACCCACAACCCGAGCGCAACCGCAGCGACAACGACGGCGATGACGATGGGCAGCATGAGGGTCATCGTACGGCGCGCCGTTCAGCCATGAGCCTGGCCTGCCGCTGCGCCCACATCCGCTGGGCGGCGATAGCGGGCGGGACGATGAACAGCCAGCGCCACAGGATGCCGACGGCGAGGAGGGCGGCGCAGCCGGGCCAGCCGATGTACACGGCGACGGTCGGCGGCCAGGTGCGACCCCTGACGACGGCGCGCAACACGAACGCGGTGAACCCGCCGAGCCAGCCGGCGTAGCGCACCTCGAGGATGTCGTTGCCTCGGAGCGCTTTGTTGCTGGCTTCCCATCCCCAGCCGCCTAGGTCGAACAGGGCGAGGACGAGCAGCCAGTAGCCGACGACCCACCACCAGCCGAGCTCGGCGACGTTGAGCGAGATGTGCACGGCGATGTCCTTGAGGGCGACCGCGAGCCACCACAGGATTTCGGGGACGATCCGTAGGGGCCAGGGGAACCGGTCGATCAGTTGTGCCATTGCTCGTTCATCCATTTGATGTACCGGTGGCCTAGGGCGGTGGCGTGGTAGCTGCCGGCCTGGTCGGTGAGCACGCCGCAGGAGACGGCGCGTCGGGTGGCTTCGTTGACGTTGGTGCGGTCGATGAGCGGGGCTTCGTATTCGTGGACGTCGGGGTGGTTGGCCCAGTCGACGAGCTGGGTGGCGGTCATGGGTCCTTCTCGGACGATGGCCCATAGCGCCCAGAACGCCGGGCCTTGGCATCGCTGCCAGAGCAGGTGCATGGACAGGTCTTGGGCGATGTTCATCGGAACCCGCCGAGCCGTTCGTAGAACTCTGCGCCGCCGTTGGTGATCTGGTAGCGGCCGCGGTGTTCGCCGGCTAGCCCGTACTCGACGAGTGCGGGTAGTGCTTTGCGGGTGTCGGGGGTGTTGATGGCGATGCCGTGGCCGCCTGCGTCGTTGTAGTCGGCGTTGATGATGTCGGCCAGCTCGGCGGGGGTGGCGGCCGGCTGGCTGCGCAGCTCGAGGAGGTAGAGCCCGTGGAGGACGACTCGCTGGCTGTCGGCGAGTAGGCCGGGGCTGTAGGCGATGGCTGGCATGGGGGTGAGGTCCCTTCGTTGTCGTGGTCTGGTGGTGTTGGCGGCGGGTCGGGCCATTCGACCACGCCGCCTCCACCTGCGTTGTCAGCCGCAGTCGGTGCCGATGGCCCGTGCTGCGTCAACCGTCTCGGTCTGCCCTTCCGTGGGTAGCCCGTGTGCGTCTCGGTTCATGCGGTAGGCGATGAAGTCCTTGACGGCGTACCGGTTGGCTTCGAGGTATTCGAGGGCTACCTGCCACGCCTTGTCGTTGCGTGCACGCCGGGCAAGACGGTTCTGGGTGGCCATCTCTGCCTCCCACGTCTTCGGTGTGCCCCACTCGGTCAGGGGGACGGTTGCCTTCACGGACGCCGGGAAGAACCCGAACCCTCGGGCGATCACGGTGACGCAGTCACTGCTCTCGATCCCGATGACAACCGAGTGGTTGTCGTGCTCGCCTCCGAAGATGGCATGCGTGATGTTCGTGCTCATGTTGGTGTCCTCTCCTCCGTTGCGCTGACTTGCGCTCTTGTGAGGGTGGCGGGGCGGGTTCGGTTGGCCCTGCCCGTGGCTGCTGGGTCTGCCACCGGCCTTCGGGTTTGGTCGGCATGGCTGGCCTCTGACAACCGGGGCTGGGCTCTGACCGAACCCGCCTGCCCCTCCTCCTCTTGACTCCTCCTCCCCGGCGCCGGGAATGGCCCCCGAAACCTGGGAGTGTGGTGGAGGTGTCAGGAGGGGAGATCTCCCGGCCAGGGTTGCTTGGTGTAGCTCTGGCCGGCTTGCTTGGCTCGTTGCCGCCGCTTCTTCTCACGCTCATCCCACCGGCGTTTGGCGTCGGCCTGGGCGGCGGTCAGCCCAGGCTCGGCGGTCGGGGCGGTCTTCGGGTTGGTGGCGGTGGTGTGCCGCTGGTGGGCTGCTCTGATGCGAGCGGCGAGGGTTGTCCCCTCTGCGGCCTGGGTTTGTCCCCTTTGTCCCCTGTCCCTGGGGCCACCCCCGTAGGGGGTGGTTGGTGGGGGACAAGGGGACATGGGGACAGGGGACAGGGCTAGCAGGGGGACATGCGCTCGCTGGTCTGTGTCTGGGCGGTCTGCCGGCCGGCGTTCGTAGGTGGCCTCTACCCGGTCGAAGGTTGGCTCGGGCTCGGAGGGTCCGGAGGTATCGTCGTCCGGCCCAGCGGCGGGCGGCGCCCAGGCCGGTGTTGCGCGGTCGACGGAAGTGCTACCGAGCCAGCGGATGTCGGGGTAGATCACACCCTCAAGCCGGTACACGTAGAGCCACAGCAGGCGCCACGTCCGCGCTGCGATGTTGTCCGCTGGTCGTGCGTGAATCTCGTTGTGAAGGACCTTCACCTTGTTCTTCTCGACCCCCAACGAGAGCGCTTTAATCCTGCGTTCCTCGATCCTCCGAGCCTGCTTCTCGGTCCAACAGCAGCGCGCACACGCCATGAAACACACCTGCCGTTTCCACGGCAGGCTGTCGTCTTCGAGGTGTTCCTCGAACCGTCTGGCGCAGTGGTTGGTGCTCCCGACGTAGATCACGTCGGCGTGTTTGTCGAGCAGCAGGTACACCTTCCAGGGTTTGAAACGAGCGCTCAAACGGTCGTGAAGGTTGCTCGCCACGCCGGCCAAGATGACGGCGATGACCGCCCAGCAGAGTGCGTGGAGGCCTCGATTGCCGCTCAACGGAAGCCCGACGAGAGCCGCCAGAACGGTGATGTAGAGGATCGCTTGGGGTGTGCGTGTGGTGAGCGTAGGGTTGCGCACAGCTCGTCTCCTGGCGTGTTCAGGGGGCGGGTTAGGCCCCGGCCGGCGGTGCAGTCGCCGTGCCGGGGCCGTTTCGTGATGTCAGTCCGCGAGCTCGAGCCGCAGGGTGTTGTGCCGGGTGACGTGGTCGCCTGCCGCTGACGGGCCGTCGATGGCGACGGCGCAGACAGTGAGCATGGCGGCGATGATGACAAGGGCAGCGAGCGCGCCGTACAGGGTCCTCATAGCTGTGCCGCCAGGTCCATGACGATCCCAACGAGGTCCGCCAGTGCGGACGGGTCCTCGGGGTTGATGCGAACCAGCCGCCCGAGGGTGTGCAGGATGAACCTGCAGTCGGCATCGCTCAGGGTGTCGACGCTGTCCGTGAAGTCGAACACGGCACGGGCGATGACATCGGCGTAGGGCGTGCTCATGCTTCGTTCTCCAGCTTCTTGGGTCGGGTCATGGCGCCGTCGAACCGGGCCATGATGAAGTCGCACGCCGCCTTGCTGGCCTGCTCGATGACCTCGGCGGTGGTCGGGCCGTACCCCCATCGGTTGAGCTCGTCGAAACGGTCGAGTGCTTCGAGGGCGGTGTCGTCGATGGTAAGGGTGCGGGTCGGGTCGTGCTGTTCGTTCTTGCGGGGGCGTCCTGCGCGCCGTTGCGGGGCGGGTTCGACGCTGGTGCTGTTGGTGTCGTGGGCGATCATGTCCATGGGGTGCAGTCCCTTTGTTGACGTTGGTTGAGCCCCCGGGGCGAACCCCGGGGGCTCGTGCCGTGCTGGTTGGGTTGTGCTGGATCAGCGCTCCGTGTTGGCCTCCTTGTTGTTGATCTCGTCGAGGACGATCACCTTGACGTCCTCCGTTGTGATGGCGAAGTCGACGTTCGGGAGTACCTCTCGGAGCCGCTTGTTGAAGTAGTACATGTCCTGGTGAGTCGCCTCGATGGGCAGCAGGAACACCGCTGACGGCCGGCGCACACCGCCGTAGGGCTTCACCTCGACGGGGCTCATGCCGCACCCCCGAGCTGGGTCAACTGCATGATCCTGATGTCCGCCCCGGTCCACGGGTCGGCAGGATCGGCGTACATCTTCACGACGGTGAGCTCGACCACCCGGTTGTCGTCGGCGATGATCCCCGAGTCCGTCAGGGCGTCGAGGCATGTGCGTGCGATCTTGTCGACGTCGGGCCGCCGGTCGCAGTAGAGGGCGGTCTTGCGTGCCTTGGGGCGTGGCATGCGCAGCTCGATACGGACCAGCAGCGGCCCGTCGAGCGGGGTGTCGTGGCGGTTGGCGTGCGCTGTTTCGGCCACTGCGGTGCGCCATGCCTTGTGTTCCTGGCGGCCCTTGGTGCTCTTACCTTCGACGATCGCGCCGTTCGGCATGCGGGTTTTGCTGCCCTGTGGGGCGGGCTTGCCGAGCACACGGAACTCGATCATCGGATGTCCTCTCGTCGCATAGCCAGGTTCGTTGTTCGTTGGGTGTGCGATCGGCGCCCCAGTGCATCCGCCCCGCCCAGATCCCCCACTCCCTGTCGCGGTGGGCTTTGATGGAGCAGGCGAGGATGAGCGGGCAGGTCTGGCAGATCTTGCGGCAGAGGGCGAGGCGTTCTTGCATGGCTTCGGGTCGTTCGCCGTAGTCGGGGAAGTAGAGCTCGGTGAGCCCGTCACACGGCGGTTTCACCGGTAGCGCTCTTGCCAGATGAGCAGGCAGCACCCGATCGCCGCCACCAACGGATGCCACGTCATGGCCGGTAAGTCCCAAACTCTGCCTTGCCGCTGCCGCCATTGGCGAAGATCACAGCCCACACCTCTCGGGCGAGATCGGGTTGCCGTTGGAGGTCAGCCGCCGGGCTGGTCCAGTCAGCAAGGTCGGCGATTTCTGTGGCAGCTTTGAACGCTGTCTCCGGGTCTTGGAACCAAGCGACCATCGCGCCAGACCCGACGTGGTCGACGGCCCAGGTGACGGTCCCAACCGTTGTCCTGCCCCGCCTGATTTTGAGTCCGGGGATGCGGATGTCGACGTTCATGATGCGTCGAACTTCCTTTCGTGCTGGTGGGTTGCGACATGCTGGCGCATGGCCTTGCGGACGGGAGTGAACGCCAAGGCCAGCAGCCCGGCGAGGGTGGTGAGCGCGCCGAACATGACCAGCGACCGGGTGCCGGCCCCGGTTTCGGGGAGTGTCGGTACGGCGGTGTACGGGGTGGGGCTGGGGATCAACCCGACTAGATCGAGGCCGTCGGGGAGTGATGTGGCCGGCTGCCCTGGCGGCACCGGGGGGAGTGTCGCCGGGGGCAGCTCGGTCACCCTCGTGACCGTCACCGGAGGGAGGGAAGTGACGGTCGTGGAGGTCGTCGGCGCCGTGCTCGTGGTCGGCGCAGGCGCGGTGGTGGTGGGTGCCACGGTGGTGCTGGTGGTCGTGGGCGTGTGGCCGACTCGGATGACCACGCTGTCTTGTTTGCCGGGGATGCCGCCGTACGGGGTGTCGAACGTGCAGCCGCCGCCGTTGTGGAGGTGGTCGTAGAACGAGCTCGGGCCGTCGATCACGCCTCGTTTGGTGGCCCACAGGACGGTGTCGAAATCGGCGGGGATCTCGTAGTCGGTGGCCGGCTTGGCGGCGCCGTTCTGGCGGTGCTCGAGGACGTGCATGCCGCCGTCAGCGTCGATGTAGGCGGCCTGGTAGGTCTTGCCGTCCCAGGGCTGGAGGGTGACAACACAGGTCGCGGTGTCGGCTGCTGCGGTGCCGCCGACGGCGAGGGTGAGGGTGGTGAGGGTGAGTGCTGCGAGGGTGGTGATGGTGGGGTTCATGTCCGCCTGCGGGTGGGTTAGAAGGTGGGTGGTTCAGTAGTCGAGAGCGTCAATGGCGATGCGGCCTGGAAGCCGGTGGTGCCCGACGGCTTTCACTTGGCTGCTTCGATGGCGATGCGGTTGATCGTGCCGTCACCCGGCATCGGGCGGCAGCGGCACCGTAACCACCTGCCGTCCGTTGACGATGCCTTCCAACTCTTCGATCGGCCCCCACCAACATTGGTAGCCCCATACGGTGCCGCTGCCGTCGAGGTTGATGCGCGGGTTGCGCAAGCCAAGTTCGGCGAATGCGGGCGGGGTATCTCGGCCGCCGTAGGTGCCGATCCCGAATAGATAGACGGTGAGTTCGTCGGCGAAGCTGATCGCAAACACACGATCTCCGATTTCAGCCATGAGCGGGGTGTTCTCCTAGGTAGTTGTCGATGTCTGCTTGTGGGATGCGCCATTCTTTGCGGCCGACGCCGGGGCCGCCGAGCTTGACGGCGCCGGGGAGGTCGCCTCGGGCGATCATGCGGAGGATGGTGTTGCGGGACACGTTGAGGGCTGCGGCGGCATCTCGGGTGGTGAGCATGACCGACCGTTACCCGGCCGGCGTCATGGCAGAGCGGACCGTGCCGTCTGCGTAATGCACGAACACCTGCGGATCGTCTGGGAAGTAGTGGGCGAACGTGGTCATCCGAGTCGGCCACACCGTCGGGATGGCGTCGCCGTCGCTCCACGCCCGGTACCAGCGGTCACCGCAGCAGTCGCAATCACGACCCGAGTCACACCCGTCGAAGTACAGGCCGATTGATTCGGCCTTGTGGTCGGCGTCGGCCGGCGTGTTTGCTTCGACAATGACGAAGGCGCTGATCCCGGCGTCAGGATCGAAGTCCCAGTTGCCCCCGCCGCTGTTGTTCTGGTTGTACGTGTAGAACGCCATGGTTCTCCGTTCGGGTGTGATGGTCACGTGTTGGGGTGGGGTTGCCGCTGGCGGTTGACATTCCGTGCTTG
>CALFYG010000288.1 GCA_937952095.1 uncultured Micrococcales bacterium
CGGTGACACCGGTGGGACTCGAGCGGCGCGTCGAGTCCATCCCGGCGGTCCATCGCGCAGCTGCGGTCGGGATCGGACCGCGCGGGGCACAGCAGGTTGTCATCGTGGCAGAGACCGAGTCCGCACGTACCGGGCTGGCTCCGGACGGCCTGCGCGATGTGGTCCGTGAGTTGCTTCGCGAGCAGATCGGCGAGGTCCCCGCAGTGCTCACGGTGTCCGCGCTTCCCGTGGACATCCGCCACAACTCCAAAATCGACCGGATCCGGGTGGGTACCTGGGCGCAACGCGTTCTCGGCGGGGGCCGGGTGGGGAAGCCATGAAGGTCCTGCTCACCGGTTCCAGCAGCCTGCTGGGCGCGCAGGTGGTCCGGCAACTCGTCCAGCGCGGCGACACAGTGCGCGTGATGCAGCGCAGGCCGTCCGCCGTCGCTGAAGAGCTCGGTCTCGAACAGCACCTTGGGGATGTCGTCGACGAGACCGTGGCCACCGGCGCAGTAGCCGGTGTCGATACGGTCATTCACCTCGCAGCGCGGGTCGGAGTCGTGGGAACCCGCAAGCAGTTCTTCGAGACCAATGTCGTTGGAACGCGGGTCATGCTGGCGGCGGCCAAGAGTGCTGGCGTGCAGCGATTCGTCTTCGTCTCATCGCCGTCCGTCGCGCACACAGGTGCCGCACTGGCCGGACAGGCTGCGGAGCCCGCGGATCCTCGTCACGCGAAGGGGGAGTACTCCAAGTCCAAGGCGCTGGCGGAGAAGGAAGTCCTCGCGGCTGACGGCAGCGGAATCACTACTATCGCCGTTCGGCCACACCTCGTGTGGGGTCCCGGCGACACACAGTTGGTCGGGCGCATCGTGGAGCGGGCGCGGCAGGGCAGACTTGCGCTGGTCGCCGGTGGTCGGCCACTGATCGACACCACATATCTGGACAACGCGGCTGATGCTGTGATCGCCGCAGCCGACCGGGCGCAGGCAGGACATGGGCGGGCGTTCATCGTCTCGAACGGCGAGCCGCGCACGGTCGAGGAGATGGTCGCCCGGATCTGCGAAGCCGCGGGTGAGCGTCCCCCCGATCGCTCCGTTCCCCGCGCTGCGGCGTGGGCGGCTGGTGCAGTGGCAGAGACGGTGTGGAAGGTGTCCGGCCGCCAGGACGACCCGCCCATGACCCGCTTCCTCGCCGGCCAGCTCGGCACTGCTCACTGGTTCGACCTGCGTCAGTCGCAAGAGGTCCTGCAGTGGCGACCGGCCGTCAGCCTCGACGAGGGCTTCGCGCGACTGTCAGCCTCCTTCGGCACCCGTGAGTGACCTGGGTGCGCTGCTCCCGGCCCACGGTGAGCCGGAGGAGTTGCTCGAACAGTTCGCGGCCTGGGCGGCTGAAGACGGCAGGCCGCTGTACCCGGCACAAGAAGACGCACTTCTGGAACTGGCCTCCGGCTCGCACGTGATCCTGGCGACCCCTACCGGCTCTGGGAAGAGCCTGGTTGCTGTGGGCGCGATGTTCTTCGCCCTGGCCCAGGGACGGCGCACCTTCTACACCGCACCCATCAAGGCCCTGGTCTCCGAGAAGTTCTTCGACCTCTGCGACCTGCTCGGCCCGGAACGTGTCGGCATGCTCACCGGGGACGCCGCGGTCAATCCGGAGGCTCCCGTGATCTGCGCGACTGCCGAGGTCCTGGCCAACCAGGCTCTGCGGGAAGGTCCTGACGCGGATGTCGGACTGGTCTGCATGGATGAGTTCCACTACTACGGCGATCGCGATCGCGGCTGGGCATGGCAGGTGCCGCTGATCGAACTCACGAATGCACAGTTCCTTCTCATGTCCGCCACTCTCGGGGACACCACCCGGATCGCCGAGGATCTGACACGGCGCACTGGCCGTCCGGCAGCCACGGTGGCTGGCGGGGAACGGCCCGTGCCGCTGGAGTTCGAGTACGTGACCACCCCGATCCACCAGACGGTCGAGGTGCTGCTGAACCACGACCGCGCGCCGGTCTACATCGTCCATCCGACGCAAGCCGGTGCTCTCGAGCGCGCCCAGTCGCTGATGAGCCTGAACGTCTGCACCCGCGAAGAGAAGCGTGAGATCGCCGAAGCACTCGGTGGGTTCCGGTTCCGGGCCGGTTTCGGCCGGACGCTCAGTCGGCTGGTGCGGCACGGCATCGGCGTCCACCATGCGGGGATGCTGCCGCGGTACCGACGGCTGGTGGAGCAGCTCACCCGGGCCGGGTTGCTGAAGGTCATCTGTGGGACGGACACGCTCGGGGTGGGGATCAACGTCCCGATCCGCACGGTGCTGATCACGTCGCTGGTGAAGTTCGACGGCAGGCGGATGCGGGTGCTGCGTGCCCGGGAGTTCCATCAGATCGCCGGTCGTGCCGGCCGGCCCGGCTTCGACGCGATCGGGTATGTCGTCGTGCAGGCGCCGGAACACGAGATCGAGAACGAGAAGCTTCTCGCCCGCGCCGGGGACGACCCCAAGAAGCTGCGCAGGATCGTGCGCAAGAAGGCGCCGGAAGGGATCCCCAACTGGGGCCGCAGCACGTTCGAGCGGCTGGTGGTTGCCGAGCCGGAACCTCTGCCGTCGCGTTTCGATGTCAGTCACGCCATGGTCTTCAACGTCGCCCACCGCGACGGTGATGTCGAAGAGGCTCTTGAGCATCTGCTGACCGACAACGACGAAGACGCCGACGCCAAGGCCGCCATGGTCGAGCGCACGGCCGCGATCAAGGCCTCGCTCATCGCAGCGGGTGTGCTCACGTCCGAGCTGCGCGTCGTGGACGATTTGCAGGATGACTTCGCGCTCAACCAGCCGCTGTCCACGTTTGCGCTGGCTGCCATCGAACTGCTCGACCGGGAGTCAGAGACCTTCGCCGTGGACGTGCTGTCCGTGCTCGAGGCGACGCTGGAGGACCCACGTCAGGTGCTGTACGCCCAGCAGTCCCGAGCGCGGGGCGAGGCGGTCGCCGCGATGAAGGCCGAGGGCATCGAGTACGAGGAGCGGGTCGAACTCGTCGAAGAGGTCACGTGGCCGCGGCCGCTGGCCGATCTGCTCGACCGTGCCTACGACATCTACGCCGAGGGGCATCCCTGGGTCACGGAGTACGAACTCAAGCCGAAGTCCGTCGCGCGCGAGATGTACGAGATGGCCATGACGTTCACCGAGTTCGTGGGCTACTACAAGCTGGCGTCCTCCGAGGGACTCGTCCTGCGTTACCTGGCCGATGCGTACAAGGCGCTGCGACGAACAGTGCCGGAGGAGACCCGCACGGAGGAACTCGCCGATCTCACCGAGTGGCTCGGGGAACTCGTGCGCCAGGTGGACTCCAGCCTGCTCGACGAATGGGAACAGTTGGTGAACCCCGCCGCCGACGAGCTCGATCCCGGTGTGGTCGACGCCGGACCGCCGCCGGTCACCGCCAACGTGCGGGCATTCCGGGTCTTGGTCCGCAACGCGATGTTCCGGCGCGTGGAGTTGGCCGCCTTGCGGAAGTGGCAGGAGTTGGCCGAGCTCGACGCCGTCTGGGAGGCGCAGCGCTGGGAGGAGGCCATGGCCGGCTACTACGCCGAACACGACGAGGTGGGCACGGGTGCGGCGGCGAGGGGACCGGCGCTGCTGCACATCGAGCACGAGCCAGGGCGGTGGGTCGTGCGGCAGGTGTTCGACGATCCGGAAGGGGACCACGACTGGCGCATCGAGGCCGAAGTCGACCTCGCGGCCAGCGACGAAGCGGGCACGGCCGTGGTCCGTGTGCTCGACGTGGGCGCCTTCTGACGCCAGCAGCACTAGGGTTGCTGAATGGTCAAGAGTTTGGTTGTGGGCATCGTCGGCGCGGGGATCCTGCTCACGGGGTGTTCGTCGGACCAGGCTG
Source organism: uncultured Micrococcales bacterium (assembly GCA_937952095.1). GTDB lineage: Bacteria > Actinomycetota > Actinomycetes > S36-B12 > UBA10799 > JADKAV01. The sequence continues at coordinate 3,865 of CALFYG010000288.1, forward strand.
AACCCGCGGATTCCAGTTCGTCGGCCTCCCTGGTGGCACTGCCTGCGGAGACCACCCAAGCGCTCGAGGCACAACTCACCAAGACCATGGCGCGCAACGACGTGCCCGGCGCGGCTGTCCAAGTGTGCGTTCCCGGCTACGAGACGTGGGCCACTGCTGAGGGTCTTGCGGACATCGAGTCGCAGACACAGATGACGACGGACATGTACTGGCCGCTGCGTAGTGT
>CALFYG010000289.1 GCA_937952095.1 uncultured Micrococcales bacterium
GACTCCCCCATCGCCGGGTCAGCCGGTGGGCTCGGCGCCTCCGAAGCACCCAGGGCCGCGCTGTCCGATCGGCAGCACATCGCCATCGTCAACCAGGAAGTGTCCGAACTCGCCAGTCACGTCGAGCGTCTCACCAGGATGTGCCGGTTACAGGAGGCCGACGCGGCGAAGCGGGCGCTGGCAATCCTGGGCGCCGTGGTCAGGGCAGACACGTCCGTCGCTCGACCGCCCGCTTAGGGTCAGGACATGGCACAGCCCCGACTCGGCGCAGCCCCATCGACCCGCACCCGGCGCGACTTCGTCGCCTCTGCGTTCGAGATCCTCGGCGAATCCGGACACAAGGGCCTGACTATCCACGAGCTGTGCCGCCACGTCGGCGTCTCGACGGGGTCCTTCTACCACCATTTCGCCAACTGGGACGAATTCGTTGGCGCACTTCTGGGGCAGTGGGAGGGGGACCAGGCCAGGCAGATGCGACAGGCCGCCTCCGCGGGCTCACAGCTGGCACGCATCGAGATCGCCCGCGATCTCGCATCGATGTACCAGCACGCGGCCGAAGCGGCCATCCGGGCGTGGAGCCTGTCGAACGAGCAGGTGCGCGCGGTCCAGCAGCGCGTGGATGCAGCACGGCGTGGCCAACTGGTGAGCCTCCTGCGCGACTCGGGGGTGGCAGACGATCAGGCCGATCTGCTGGCCAGCATCGGGCTCGCGATCCTTGTCGGCCTGCAGCAGCTCGACGGCGGCGCGGACAAGATCCCGGACGCGATGCGCGTCTACCAGTCGCTGGTCCTCTCTGCGATCCCGAACGCTGGTTAGGCCGGCATCGGTAGTACCCGCCGCGGGCCGTCGTCGGCCACACCGAGCGCCGCCAGATCGTGGACGTCGGTCCCCCATCCGTCGTAGGTCCGCACGTACAGCACCTTGCGATCGTGGTCGCGCACGACATACCACTGGGTGTAGTCCCCGGAGGCCGCGAGGTACCTGGGCACGCTCACCAGATCCAGGGAATGGAACGCCTGATTGACGGCATCCCTGGCGTCCTTGGCCTGTTTGACGGTCTGGGTCATGACGGTGGCCCTCACGAAACGCGAAGGGGGCGTGACATCGCCTGGCATGCCCAGCAACCCGGTACCGTTCCCCGTGGCCACGACCGGCATACCCAACAGGTTGTACGGCTTGTCCTCGACGTTCGTGAGGCCTATGTAGTTGCGCAGGTTGGTCATGTGCCAGGGGAAGACCGGGGAATTCGTCAGGACCCCCGCGTGGTTGTCGTAGACGTGCATGGTGTCCTCGACGAACTCGACGACGAGGTCGTTGCCGTGTGCGTCATGAATGCTCAGATGCTCCGTTGCCGACCAGTTGGTCAACGGCTTCAGAGCCTCCGGCATGGCGCGACCTTCGGGCCACAGCATCCCCACTGGCGCATCCCAGATCCGAACCGACGCCAGGGCGGCCTTCACGTCCTCCACCGTTGAGCACGTCCCCAGAAGCCAGCCAGCCAGGTTGATGAAGTCCATCGCGGGGGCCGAACCTTCAGGTGGCGACACCGGCAGGCGGGTCTCGGACAGCCACAGCGTGGCCACCGACAACCCCGCCTCGTTCAAGCCGTCGGCGAAGTAGTCCTCGAGGCCGAAGAAGTTGAGCGCCACGAACCCCAAGTGATTGCTCCATGCCAGGGGTTCCGCACCGGGACCTGCGGTCGCCGTCCATTGCTGGCCTCGGGGCACCACCTCAACCATGGACTCGACCTCGTAGGCGAAGTCCAGCGTGCGGCCGGAGACGTGCAGTTGCTCAAGTCTCGTCAAGCGCAGATCCGTACACATGACCCCTCCCGGTTCTCACGCCACGACGCGGTCGCGGCCAGTGCCTTTCGCCGAATACAGCGCCTGATCAGCCTTCGCGATGACTGCGTCAGCGTCATCACCCGGGGCCGCGAGGCCGACTCCGGCGCTCAGGGTGATGCACAACTGGACACCATCGATGGATATCGGCCGCTTGACCGCGTCGAGCACGCACTGCGCGACCGCGGTGGCGGCTTCCACGCCAGAGCAGGACTGCAGGAAGACCAGGAACTCGTCTCCGCCGATCCTGCCCACGACGGCGTCGTCAGGCGCGCAGCACTCGATGCGCCGAGCGACCTCCACCAGCAACGCATCGCCCATGGCATGGCCATAGCGGTCATTGATCGGCTTGAAGTCGTCGAGGTCGCAGTACAGGACCGCCCGGGATGTGCCGCGCCGCGGGCTCCTGGCCAGGCCCTCCTGCATCTGTTCGAGCACAGCGCGACGATTCCACAGGTTCGTCAGGGAGTCCTTGTGGGCGAGCACGGCCAGCGACTCCTGCGCCGAACGCGTCTGCGTGACATCCAGGAACTGCGCGACGAAACTCGTGTCCTGGCCAGTCTCGTCCTTGACCGCGGCGAGGGCGTTCTGCACCCACACGGTGGCTCCGTCAGCATCCACGAGGCGCTTGTCCCTGGTCACCGACTCGGCGCTTCCGCTGTGTAGGAGATTCCACATCTCCAGATCGACCGAACGATCCCCCTCATGCGTCAAAGACGTGATGCTGGTTCCAATCAACGCCTCCTCGTCGCGGCGCAGCATCGCGCACAGCGCACCGTTGACCTGCAGGAATGTGCCACCACGGGTGATCAGCGCCATCCCGATCGGTGTCGCCCGCATCGCCGCCCGGAACCGCTCCTCACTGTTCTGAAGTTCTATCTGAGTCCGCACCTCGGCATCCACATCGCGAAGGCGCACGACGCGCACGAGCCGTCCCGTGGAATCCCACACCGAACTCGCGGTGGCATGCACCCACAGCCACTGCCCATCGCGCCGGCGCACCCGGAACTTCCCGGTCGCGTCCGTACCCTCCTCTGCGCTGCGATCGAGCGCCGCGCCGATTACCGCCTGGTCGTCCTGCGACACGAAGTCGCCGATGGTGTGCCCGACCGCTTCGCCGCGGTCCCAACCGAACGTCGCCGCCACGGACGGGGACGCCCACTCGATCACACCGGACCCGTCCACCTGCAGTACCACGTCCGAGGTGAACTCGGCCAGCATGCGGTAGTGCTCACGGGAGTCGGCAAGTTCCTCCCGATTGCGCACCAGTTCGGTGATGTCCACGATCTGCGCGATCAAGTAGATGACCCGGCCGTCGTCATCGCGCACACCTGCCACCGAGAGATCCCCCCATACGACGTGCCCATCGGGCCGGACGAAGCGCTTCGAGAGGCGGTAGGAGTCCCGCGCCCCGGCGAGGATGTCGGACACCAGAGACATGTCCACGCCGAGATCGTGGGGGTGTGTGAGAGCCTGCCACTTCGTGCGCAGCAGCGTGTCTTCATCGCGGCCCAGGAACGCGCACATCGCCGGGTTCACGCGCAGCAGCTCACCCTCCGGACTGGCCAGGTTCATGGCCACCGGGGCATGGTTCATGACCAGTTGGAGACTCTGGTCGCGGAAAGGGTCGAATCTGTCCGTCACCGCCGCCCGCTGTTCAGGTACACGCACGCCACCCCGCATGGCCTGCCCGAAGTGGGTGTCCATAGACAGTGTTTCGGCATCTACTGCGAAATCTTGATCATTGTGGACTATGTCCAATTCTGGACAATGTCCACATCTCGGGTTAGGGTCGCGTCATGCGTCAGGACTTCGGGAGCGTGCTGCGCGGCAGCGGCTTGCAGGTCACCGCACAGCGGCTCGCGGTCTTCCGTGCCGTCAGCGACACCCCGCACATCACCGCCGACGGTGTGACCGAGGCCGTTCGCAGCGAACTCGGCACCATCTCCCGGCAGTCCGTGTACGACGCGCTCGGTGTCCTCGTCGACAAGGGGATCATCCGGCGCATCCAACCCGCCGGCTCCCCCGCCCGCTACGAGGGCCGCGTCGGGGACAACCACCACCACCTCATCTGCCGCTCCTGTGAGCGGCTCGTCGACATCGACTGCGCTGTGGGCGAGATGCCCTGCCTGCACCCCGCCGACGACCACGGATTCACCCTCGACGAAGCCGAAGTCATCTACTGGGGCACCTGCCCCGCCTGCACGACACAACCCGTTTGACCGCCACACCAACCACAGGAGGAACACGTTGTCTGAAGATGTTGCAAGCACCGGTCAGTGCCCGGTCGTCCACCACCGTCCCATCTCCAACCGGGACTGGTGGCCGGAATCCCTCGACCTGTCGGTCCTCACCCAGAACTCCCCCATGCTGGATCCCATGGGCGAGTCCTTCGACTACTCCGCCGAGTTCAAAACCCTCGATCTTGCCGCCGTCAAGCAGGACATCCTGGAGGTCATGACCACCTCGCAGGACTGGTGGCCGGCGGACTACGGACACTACGGCCCTCTGTTCATCCGTATGGCGTGGCACAGCGCGGGGACCTACCGCATCAGCGACGGCCGCGGTGGCGCAGGCAACGGTGACCAGCGGTTCGCGCCGCTGAACAGCTGGCCCGACAACACCAACCTCGACAAGGCGCGGCGGCTCCTCTGGCCGGTGAAGCAGAAGCACGGGAACCGGCTGTCGTGGGCCGATTTGATGGTCCTCGCCGGGAACGTCGCCCTCGAGAGCATGGGCTTCAAGACCTACGGCTTCGCCGGCGGCCGCCGCGATCACAACATAGTCTTCGCCAGCGACGTCGTCCTGAAATCCCCGACCGCGATTGCCTACGGGTCAGAGAATTTCGTCGTTCCCTCAGTCCCCATGACGCCGCAGGGCAAAAAAGCCTTCTTCTGGGGCGTGAACAAGAACCCACGAC
>CALFYG010000290.1 GCA_937952095.1 uncultured Micrococcales bacterium
CCGTACTGGCCGCCACCGCGTACCGCATGAGATCGGCGAAACTCACCACCGCGTCCGCCGCGCGATCCGCCCGGACCTCCTCTACCACCCGCGACGCGATCAGCCGCCGCTCGGCGGCCGTCCGCGCCTCCCGAGCGGCTGCGGTGGTCTGCGACGACAACGCCTCGATGAGCCGACGGTCGTGGTCCCGCAGTTGCTCCGGGCTCACCAGGTGCTCGGACAACTCGTCGTCCAGGGCGGCCACCCGGTCACTGACGGTCTTGACCACAGCAGTCCCCAAGGCCTCACAGCCGACGTCACTGGCGGCCACGGTGCGATAGGTGCGCGCAGCGAGGTCCGTCGGTGTGAGCAACGCCGACGAGGGCTCGGCTCCGATCAGCAAACCCCACTGGGACAACAGGTCGATCGCGAATGCGTGGTAGGTCTGGATCGTCGGATCGGCTCCCCCGGGCTCAGCCAACGCGCCGAGTAGCGCCCGGACACGCGTTCCGAGCTCACCGGCGGCCTTGTTCGTGAATGTCAGCCCCAGCACCTCGTCGGCGGCCACCTGACCCGAACCCACCAGCCAGACGACCCGGGCAGCCATCACTGTGGTCTTGCCCGATCCGGCCCCGGCGAGGACCAGCAGGGGGGCGTTCATCGGCGCCGAGATCGCCGACCACTGCTCGTCACTGGGCGCGAACCCGAGGATCCGGGCCAGCTGCTCGCGGGTCATGGCCGCACCTCGGCCCCGCGCGGATCAGCCGGACAGGAGTCCGCCACCGCACACATGCGGCAGCCGGGACCGGGCCGCGCCACCGCCAGTTCCGCCCGCAACCCGGCGACCGCCGCCTCCAGCACCGGGGTGAGCCATGAGAGGTCGGCGTCATCCTGGCGCATCAGGCGAGCGCCAGGCTCACTCTGGGTGCGCGGCGGGTCCTGGCGCAGGTACAGCAATTGGGCCACGGCCGTGCCATCGACGCCCAACTCCCCCAGGTCGCCGATCCACCTGTACAGCCCCAGCTGGATGTGCTCGGCCACCTCCGCCTTCGTCGGCGCGTTCTTGCCGGTCTTGAAATCGGTGATGACGATCTGCTCACCGTGTTTGTCAACGCGGTCGGCCTTCCCGCGCACCTGGAGGGCCTCACCCGATGGCAGCGTCACGTCGGCGTCGAAAGAGACCTCCGCTCCGACGAAATCGCCGGACAGGCTCGCCATCCAGTCCAGCAGGCGGCGCGTGGCCTGCTGGGCCTGGTCGCGCTCGTACGAGGCCTGCCATCCCTGCTCGTAGCCCATGGCATGCCATACCGTGTCCAGCACGTCACCCACGGCCGCCTCGTCCGGCACGAGGTCCCCACCGGCGATCGCTTGTGCACACAGATGCAGCAGGTTGCCGAACGCGAGGCTGGTCGAGGCGGCTCCCGATGCCCGCACGCGCTTCTCCAGGAACCATCTGCGCGGACACTGCACGTAGCTCTCGATGCCAGAGGCCGACACGGGTAGGGGCTGGTCGGGCTGGAACCACGGGGTGCGGTTGTCGGTCCAGCTGCGGTGCCCCCACCAGGTCTGGGGGTCGGCCCAGCCGAAGATCGGAAGATCCCGGCTGTCTCGCACCGTCGCCAGATCGAGCAGGCGTTGCCACACCGCCTGGCGCATCGCCGCAGAGGTGTTGGGATCGTCGAGGATCTGCCGCAGCCCGGCGACCACGCCGGTGGGCGTAAGGGGGCGCCGGGGCCTCCCGGGTACTGTCACGACCTCGCTGTCACCGGCGGCCAGGCTGACGTACGGCGAGGCGGTCGGACCTTCATCGGCGCTGCCGTTCACTGCAGTGACCAACAACGCACGGCTGGCCCGGGTGCACGCCACGAAGAACAGCCGTCGCTCCTCCAGCGCTTGTTGCTCGCGCCATCCTGGGTCCGGCTGCCCGGTCAGCAGCCGGCCACGGGCCCTAAGATCCGGCCAGAGCCCCTCCTGCACCCCGGCCACCACCACGAGCGGCCACTGGCTGCCCTTGGCACGGTGGGCGGTGACCAAGCGGACCGCCTGCCGGTTCCACCCCTTCTGCAGGTCGGGGGCCGCCGGGATGACCTGCTGGTCGAGTTGCTCGAGGAACTGCGCCACGGAACGCACGGACTCGAACGCGCGGTCCATCTGCTCGGCCTGGTCGAACAGTTCCATCACCGCATCGAGCGCCTGGTTGGCCTCGCGTGCATGCCGGCCGCCTCCGAGTGCGTCGCGGCGCAACCGCCGCGGCCAGTCGGTGGCACGCCACACCTGATCGAGGATCCACACGGTGGATCTACGGTCGGCCACCGCCTCACGGGCGCGGTCCAGGATCTGTGCGAGCGTGAGCACGGGTTGGGCGATCTCGGGATCGGCCCCGGCGACCAACTCGGGATCCCGCAGACTCTCGGCGATCAGCTCGTGCGAGGATCCGGGCGCCTCCTGCCCTGCCGCCTGCCGGCGCAGATGGCGACCCAGACGCGCGATCCGCCGCGCGTCCATCCCGATGAGTGGCGAGCCGAGCAGCGCCACAGCGCGCGGCGCGGTCAGACCCCCGTCGACGTCACCTGCCACCCGCAGAACCTCGAGCAGCGGACGCACCGCCGGCGTCATGGCCAGCGGGATGTCGTCGCGTGCGACCTCCACCGGGATCCCTGCGGCCAGCAGGGCACGCTGCAGCACCGGCAGATCGCGGCGCCCGGAACGCACGAGTACCGCCATCTGCGACCACTGCAGTTGCAGGCCGGGAAACACCTCGGATGAGCCCGCATGGACGCGGCGCAGGAGATCCGCGAGGTGGTCGGCCTGCGCGGCGTCGGATTCATACACGCGCACCGCCACCGCACCGCGATCATCCCCGTGTGGCTCCGGCGATCGGTGCGCCTGAACCGATTGGGCATCGATGCCGTTCAGGGCGTTGCGCGGCACGACCCGACGCGCGACCTCAGCGATGGCCGGCCCGAAACGCCGCGTGGTCTGCAAGGCGATGGTGGTGCAGGCGGGCAGCGCGAAGACCCGCTCGAAGTCGAGGATGCCTTGGGCATCGGCGCCGCGGAATCCGTAGATGGACTGGTCCGGATCTCCCACGGCGATCACCTGTGCACCGTGCGCGGCCAGCTGCTGCAGCAGCGCGACCTGCGCCGGATCGGTGTCCTGGTACTCGTCGACGAAGATCGTGCGCAACGCACGCACCGAGGCCGGGGGGTTCCGGCGCAACAGGTCGGTGGCCCGGTTGATCATCTCCGCGTAGTCGACGGTGCCGGACAACCCGAGGATGTCGAGGTACTCGCCGTAGACGCCCGCGGCCCCAGCGAGCAACGGATGGTCATCAGCCACAGCGCCGGGCGGAACCCCCTGGGACTGCGCGGCACTGATGAACGACCGCATCTCCTCGGTCAGCCCGCGGCTGTTCCGGGCCTGTTCGAGCGCGGCCGGAACGTGCGAGGACCTGCGCAGGATCTCGCGCAGGACCGTCTCCTGTTCCGGGGCCCCCATCAGGCGGATCGCGGGGTCCTCCTGCTGCAGGAGGCGATGGGCAAGGGCGTGGAACGTGGTGGCGACCGGCACCGGACCGTCCCCGGACGTCAGTCGGTCCCGCAGTTCACGGGCGGCCATCCGCCCGTAGGTGAGAACGAGCATCGAACCGACCGGCTGTCCGCGCTGGATGCGGTGCTGCACGGCCGCGACGATCACACTGGTCTTGCCCGTCCCCGGACCGGCCAGCACGCGCAGGTGCCCATGCTCATGCTCGATGACCGCGCGCTGCGCAGCATCGGGCTCGAACGCCGAGGTCTGCGGTTGCGGCCAGTTGAGTCCGATCCCCTGGGCCATGCCACCAGCACACCACACGGGTGGGACAGACAACCCGCAAACCCTGCACGGCCGCCGGGCACATCACCATTCATCTGACACCATGCAAGGGTGACCAACGGCGAGTCCCGCGCGCCGGCGTCCGACGTGTCGGACCCGGGTCCCGAGGCGCCACGTGAGGCGGACCAGCCCACGGTGCGGCTCGGGGGATCGCCGCTGCCACAGACCCCGGTGGACGCCACCACGGCTTTCGCCCCGCCCCCAGCCCCGGAACCCGCTCCGGCCATCGAGGAGGACTCGGCGACCATCCCCGGTGACGACCTGGTCCCACCGGCCGTGACCAGCCACGACGCCCCCCGACTGCCCCCGCCGGCGGCCCCACTGCCCCCGCCCTCGCGCGATGCCGACCTCGAGACCGTGGTCATCGAGGCCGACGTCATCCCGCGTCGCCTGCGCCGGCCGATCGACCTGCTGCGCCTGCTCTCGGCCTTCGCACTGGCAGCGGTCATCCTCGCGATCTCCTACTTCGCCTCTGCCGCCGCGGCCGGACTCGAAAGTGACCTGACGAAGGCGTCCGACCGGATCCCGTCGATCATCGTGGTGGCCGCCAATCTCATCGGCCTGCTCGGCGTGCTGGCGCTTCCGATCGCAGCGGCTTTCGACCTGATGATCCGGCGCCGGGGCCGGATGCTCGCCGAAGCCCTCGCCGGCCTCGTGGTGGCCGTCATCCTGACCTCGGCGATCGCGTGGATCATCACCAGGTACCCCAACCCGAGACTGCTGCTCACCCTCACCGGGCAGGAGACCCCAGGGCAGTTGCCTCCGCTCAACGCGATCCTTGCCGGCCTGGTGGCGTTCGTGACGATCGCCCGCCTGGTCGAACGACCGCGATTCGGACCGATCTCGATCGTGGTCGTGGCCGCGATCGTTCTGGCCAACATCGTCACCGGTGGGATCACCGCCACTGCGCTGGCACTGTCCATCCTGTTGGGCTGGGTCGTCGGGCTGTCGATGCGCTACATCCTCGGCACGCCGACCACGCGGCCGAGCGGGCTGGCCGTGGCCACGGCGTTGGAGGAGGTGGGCTATCCGGTGACCGTGCTGAGGGCCCACCGTGAGTTCAGCGCCGGCCGCCGCTACGTCGCCACCACCCGGGCCGGGGAGACCCTCAACGTCCTGGTCATCGACCGGGATCTCGAAGGTGCCGGGGTGGCCGCCAACATCTGGCGCACCCTGCGCGTACGCGATGACAGCGCGCCCTCGCGGTTGAGCATGCGCCGACGCCTCGAACGCACGGCGTTACAGGCGTACGCGAGTCAAGCGGCCGGCGCCCCGACCCCGGAACTGCTCGCTGCCGTACAAGTCGATGAGGACGCGGCGCTGCTGGCCTTCCCCCGCATCGACGGACGCAGCTTCGAGCAGATCGGATCGGACCTGTCCGACACCGATCTCGACAATGCGTGGCGGGCTGTGCGGTCCCTGCACGACCGCGGCATCACGCACCGTTCGTTGACGGCCAGCCACTTGCTGCGCGACGACAACGGCAAGGTCTGGCTGCTGCACCCGGAAGAGGGCGCGGTCGCGGCCAGCGACGTCGCCCAACGTGTTGACCTCGCGGAATTGCTGTGCACCTTGTCCATGCTCACCGATCCGGACCGGGCCGTGGCGTCGGGTCAGCGGGTGCTCGGACCATTGCGACTGGCCAAGGCCCTCGGCGTGCTGCAGCCCATCGCCTTGTCGAGCGAGACCCGGCGGGCCATCCGCAAGCGCAAGGACCTCCTGGTCCAACTGCGGGATCTACTGCTCGAGATGTCCCCCAACCCCAACCCGGAACAGGTCGAGCTCGAGCGCCTTCGCCCCCGGATGCTGCTGACCGTGGTCGCGGGCACCGTCGCCGGCTACATCCTGCTGACGCAGTTGGCTCAGGTGAACCTGGCCACCTTGCTGACCGACGCGAACTGGGGTTGGGCACTGGTCGCACTCGTACTGTCGGGCCTGACCTACATCGCAGCGGCCATGGCGCTTGAAGGCTTCGTCCCCGAACGTCTGCACTTCTTCCGAACGTTCCAGGCGCAGTTGGCCGCGTCGTTCGCGACCCTGATCTCACCACCGACGCTGGGCGCCGTGGCGGTCAACCTGCGTTACCTGCAGCGCGCGGGGGTCCACCCAGCACTCGGCGCGGCGAGCGTGGGTGTGTCGCAGGTGATGGCTTTCGTCGTGCACATACTCATGCTGCTCGGATTCGGTGTCATCGCCGGAACCCGGCAGGAGAGCGAATTCAGCCCGCCCTCCTGGGCGATCTTCGTGTTGCTGGGTGGCCTGGCAGCCGCGGTGTTCCTGCTCCTGCTGCCCTGGACGCGCAAGTGGATCACCCGTCGCATCCGCCCGATCTTCCAGCAGGTGGGACCGCGTCTTCTGACACTGCTGCAGCAGCCACGCAAACTGGGCCTGGGCATCGCCGGCATCCTGCTGCTCAACCTCGGCTACATCGCCTGTCTGATCGCCAGCGTGTGGGCGTTCGGCGGCTCCGCTCCGCTGGCCGCGATCGCAGTCGTCTACCTGGCCGGTGCCACGATCGGTCAGGCCGCACCCACCCCCGGTGGTCTGGGTGCGGTGGAAGCCGCCCTGTCGGCGGGTCTGACCGCCGCCGGGATCCCCGGTGGCATCGCCGTGTCGTCGGTGCTGCTCTTCCGGCTGATGACCTTCTGGTTGCCGACCATCCCGGGGTGGTTCGCCTTCAACTCCCTGCAGAAGAACGAACTGCTCTAGCAGGGCGACCGGCGACTTCAGTAGTTCGGCTTGTCCGGCTCGACCTGGTTGACCCACGCCACCACGCCACCGCCGACATGTACCGCGTCGGAGAAACCAGCGGCCTTGACCAGCGCCAGCACCTCGGCCGAACGCCCACCCACCTTGCAGTGCAGGACGACCTGCTTGTCCTGCGGCAGGTCTGCGAGAGCCTCGCCGGACAGGAACTCACCCTTGGGGATCAAGGTGGCCCCAGGGATGTTCACGATGTCCCACTCATTGGGCTCACGCACGTCGATCAGCACGAAGTCGCGCTCCCCGCGATCACGCTGCTCGAGCATCAGCTGCAGGTCCTTCACGCTGATCGTGGAGTCCTTCGCGGCCTCTGCCGCCTCGTCCGAGACGGTCCCGCAGAAGTAGTCGTAGTCGATCAGCCCGGTGACCTCGATGGTCTCGGGGTGCTTACGGATCTTGACGGTCCGGTAGCTCATGTCCAGAGCGTCGTAGACCATCAGTCGGCCGAGCAACGGGTCCCCGACACCTGTGATCAACTTGACGGCCTCGGTGCCCATGATCGAACCGATGGATGCGCACAGCACACCGAGCACGCCACCCTCGGCGCACGAGGGCACCATTCCCGGCGGCGGCGGCTCGGGGTACAGGTCGCGGTACTGCGGGCCGTGCGACTCCCAGAAGACCGAGGCCTGACCCTCGAAGCGGAAGATCGAACCCCAGACGTAGGGCTTGTCGAGCAG
>CALFYG010000291.1 GCA_937952095.1 uncultured Micrococcales bacterium
GCTCTCGACCCGGCGACGGTAGCCGAACGGATGCTGGCACGCCGTGCGGCTGCGCAGCGACCCGAACCTGTGGCTCCCTTGGCCACTGTGCAGGCCGCCGCGCGGCTCACCGCGGATTCTCGCGTCCGCCTGCGGCGCCACCTCGTCGCATGGCTCGACCAACAGGTTCTTCGCGTGGGGGATACTCACAGGGTGGACGTGACCCTCGCGCAGATCCCGGCAGTGGAGCTGCTACTGCCTGGGAAGCCTCAGCGGGTAGGGGACCTCCCCGGTGAGGACCCCGTCGGACTGGTCGCACGGCTGATGCGGGAGGGCGTCGTCGTCCTCACCGAGGATGACTGAACCGTTCCGCTGCTCCTGGGCGTCCCGGCAGCGTGAGGACAGCATGATCGCCACTGCTCCTCCCGCCAGGCGCTGGCTGCTCATCGAACGGGAGGGTCCTTGGCCACGCCGCGCACTCGACGTGTTCGAACCCGACGCGGCCAGGGAGGTGGCCGACCGGGCCCACGCGCTCGGCGCCAGGATCAGCCTCATCCGCCGGCCCGCCCGCCATCCCCGCACCCCCGGTCCCTTCCAGTGGGCGATCGCCGATGTGCGGCCCGGACGCGAGGGCATCCGATGGCACGTCGCCGACTACCTGAACGAGCTCGTGCGTCACCCGTGGGAGGTCGATCCAGGGGAGGGCAAGCCCGTTGCGCTGGTCTGCTGTCACAGCAAGCACGACGTGTGTTGCGCATTGCGCGGCAGGCCCGTAGCGGCTGCGTTGGACCTTCTGTGGCCAGGGCGGGTCTGGGAGTGTTCCCACCTCGGCGGCGACCGCTTTGCCGCGACGGCAGTACTGCTGCCGCACGGCCTCTGCTACGGACGACTCGATCCCGAGGTGGCGGCGGTCACTCTCAAGGCCTATGAGCAGGACCTCGTACTCCCGGAGCACCTACGGGGGCGCAGTTCCTACAGCCGTCATGTCCAGGCCGCCCAGGCACTTGTGCGGCAGGCCGGGTTCGGCAACGACGCTCTGGATGCCTTGCGGCCCGTGCATGTCCGTGCTCTCGGCGACGCAGTCACTGAAGTCGACCTCAGCCACCCGGACGTGCGTATCCGCTTCCGCGAGCGGGAGGTCCCATTGGGGACACCGGCGACCTGTCACGCCGCCAAGCCCGGCAACGGCATGGAGTACGAGACGCTCAGCGTCGACCACCTTCGTTCCTCGGATTCGACTATCCCCAGCGGGTGATTGGTACTGGTGTTCGTCGTACGCCTGTTCTAGAATGGCGTATCGGGATCGGGGTGGTCGGGTGGCGGTGTTCGAGGTGTCTCGGCAGGTGCAGCGCCGGTGTGCGCTGGCCTCAGAACTCCCCACCGAACACCCTGCCGAGTTGGATGAGGTCAACCGGCTGATCGACGCTCTGCCGGACCCGGAGGTGATGTACGCGGAGTCCCGAGCCGGAGAGTTGGCCGCGCTGGCCGCGTTGCGTAACCGGATCGAGGCCCGGATCACCGCGATCGCCGGCGCCGCGGATGAGCACAAGGATTCCCGGGTCCTGGGTGCCGGATCCACCGGGATGCTGGTCGCCGTCGCTACAGGGGCCAATCCGGCGGTGGGTTCGGCCACGGTCGCGCGGGGCAACGCGCTGCAGCATCTGCCTGGGGTGGCTGCCTCGTTCGCCGCCGGGCACATCTCCGGGGCGCACGTCGCGGTGATCTGCGCCGAAGCCCCGCGGATCACCGGTTTCGCCGCTGTCGAATCCCATGTGGTGACGATCGCGCAGACCGTCGAACCCAACGAGCTGCGCCGGTTGCTGAGACTGTTGGCCGACCAGTGCCGCCCCCAGGCCCGTGACGACCGCGCCGAGGACCTGCACGCCAAACGCTGCCTGTCACTGTCGGAAACGCTGAACGGGATGTTCCGCATCGACGGTTACCTCGACCCGGTCGCCGGGGCCGCGCTACGGGATGCCTTGGCCGGGTTGATGGGCCGCACCGGCCGCGAAGACACCAGGACGGCGAAGCAGCGCCGCGCCGATGCGTTGACCGACCTGGTGGCCGCGGGGCAGGCCAACACCACCCCGCTGGGGATCTCCCACGTCAGTGTCCTGGTCGATCTGGAGGACCTGTCCGCCGACGGGGCTGTGCTGGAGGACGACTCCGCGTTGGGAACGCGGATGCTGGACCTGCTGACCTGCACCGCGATCGTGTCGGTCATCCTCGGCACCCGCCGCAAAGGCGTGTTCGTCCCGCTGGGGCTGGCCCGCGGCAAACGCACTGCCAACCACCACCAATGGCGGGCCCTGATCGCCAGAGACCGCGGCTGCATCCGCTGTGGACGCGCACCCAGATACTGCCAGGCCCACCACATCCACCACTGGCGCCACGGTGGCACAACCGACCTGTCAAATCTGGTGCTGCTCTGCAACCGCTGCCATCACGACCTCCACCACGGTCACTACACGGTGACCGTGAACCGCGGCATCCCCACCATCACTCCGGCCGAGGACCGCGCACCACCCCTACTCGCCTGAGGCGGCGGGGGGCTCTGCCCGTCGCTCAGGCCAGGGCGAGCGCCGTACCCACCACGACGAGTACCGAGACGACGATCTCGACCGCACCGATGACCGCCGGTCTGCTTCCCTGCGGGACGGCGAAGGCGCGCACGGCGGCGACGCCGAAGGGCAGGAGCAGCCACGGCGAAATGAGGCCCATCCCCAGTGCAGCCACGTGGAAGACCCGGGACGCGATGGCCCAACGGCGATCGTCCGCCTCCCGGATCAGAGACTTCACGTGCAGCACCGAACCCGTGAAGAACACCAGGCAGATGAGCGCGGCCAGCCACGCGTCAGTGGCGGCTGCGTCGCCGACCCCGAGGGTGGGTGTGTCAGTGGCGATCCCCCACATCAGGGGTATGGCAATGGCCGCCTGGGTCACCAGCAACAGGTCGTTGCTCGCGCCGCGCTCATGCCCGGTGCGGGTGAGCCAGACGCTGACAGCCCACAGTGCGACCAGCACCGCCCCGACCCATACCAACCACGGCCGCAGCACGACGAGTGCGACCGCAGGGATCGTGGCCAGCACGGACCACGGCACCGCGTCGGTCAGTTCCCTCTTAGCCAATCGTGACCACGTGCCACGGCGCCAGCGGATGACGACAGCGCGGCCGAGGTAGTAGCTCGCCGGGTACGCCAGGACCCAGGCCGCGGCGAAGAGCGCCGTGGGAAGCGACCATCCGGCGATCAGGAACCCGAGCAGAAGCGGCACGGCGAGAAAGGCCCACGCGCCGTGCTGGGCCGGAATCGCCAGTCGCCGCCTGCCCGCTGGCTTCGCCGTGGCTGTGCTCACGGGCCGCCGACCTTCTCCCA
>CALFYG010000292.1 GCA_937952095.1 uncultured Micrococcales bacterium
GGGGCGCCGTCACCGCGGTCGTCGTCGCCGTCCTCGGCTTCGTCGGCACCCAACGGGCGAAGCAGTCCGACGCCACGACCGAGATGCTCCGCGAGGCCCGCGAGTGGGCCGAGACGTTCCGCGCCTCCGAGCACGACTGCCGCACCGAGCTGGCAGCGGTGCGCACCGAGGTCGCCGAGCTGCGCCAGCAGATCGTCATCCTCCGACGGGACGTCGAGGGATGAGCGACGCATCGGCCCGAGGCTGGGGGCGAGGCTGGCCGACCAACCGGCAAGCCGACATGACGTGGGTGCGGGCACCGATCAGCGGCGCCCGCTGGGAAGTGCATCGCAGGGTCGCGCCGCTCCTCGCCTACATCGTCGGCGAGGCCGAGCGCCGCGGCTACCTGTTCGACCACGGGCCGGGCGACGTCGACGACGACTGGGGCTACTCCAACCGGCCGATCCGCGGTACCCGCACGCCGAGCAATCATTCCTGGGGGCTCGCCGTCGACATCGACGCTCAGCGGTACCCGCAAGGGCAGCGCAAGCGCGTGCCTCCCGCCTGGCTCATCTCACTGTTTAGCCAGTGGGGATGGTCCTGGGGCGGCGGCTGGTCCTACGCGGATCCCATGCACTTCGAGGTGCTGGGCACGCCCGCTCAGGTCGACTGGATGGTCGCTGCCCTCGCAGCGTCACACCTCCAGCAGCGACCGGTGCCCGTCCCACCCGGCACGCCGTCACTACTACCCGTCCCCACCGCCGAGCCGACAGGAGACAAGCCCATGCAGATCGTCCACGTTCCAGACAATCCCGCGACGATCAACCCCGACATCTGGTGGATCACCGACGGGGTCGAGGCCCGCACCCTCGCACCCGGCGAACCCGAATGGTTCGTCATGAGCGGACTGGTGGCCAGGCCCGTGCTGGCAAACGGCAAGGTTCGGCCGGTGCCGATGCCGTGGGCCATGTTCTCCCGGCTGAGGAGGTGACCCTGATGCCCCGCACCGTTCTCGACGCTGTCGGCTACCCGGCCCCGGCCACGTGGAAGCCTGAGCCGTGCCCTGACCTGTACGCCGAGCCGTGGGCTGACGCCCCGTGGACCCAACGCATCGACGGCCGCAGCGTCGACCGACTCCGCACCCAGCAGCTCGCCCGGGCCGACGTCAACCTGCCGATCAACCTGCACATGCCGACCACCGTGTACGAGGGGTCGACCACCGGGTTCCCGTACCAGTCGATCGACGCGACCACGCCCCGTACCCCCGTGTGGGACCTGGCCAGGTCGATCACGTGGTCGTGGTTCCGCCCGACGTTCCCGATCGAACGCGTCCCGTTGCCACCGACGGTGCGGCGCGAAGGCGACCCGGGCCGGGCGTGGGACCAGCACGCCTACCTGCTCGACGTGACGGGCAAACGCCTGTGGGAGATGATCCTGCTCGACAACTTCGCTTCCCGCATCAAGACGTGGGGTCAGGCCGACTGGACGGTCGGCTACAACGGCTCAGGCCCCGGGCTCTCCTGCTGGGATCTTGCCAAGCCGTGGGACGCTCCGGGCCAGCCGAAAGGCGTTGTCGCCGCCGGGATCCCCCACATGCCGCACTTCATCCGGGCCGATGAACTGGCCCGCGGTGCGATCCACCACGCGATGTTCTTCGCCCTCCCCGCCTACGCCAAGGGCGCCCCGGTCGGCTACGCCCGCGGTTCGGACGGCACGCACCTCGATCACCCGCTCCGGGCCGGGGACCGGCTCCGTCTGCCCCGCACCGCCGTCGAGTGGTTCGCCCCCGGCACACCCGAACGGACGGTCGCCGAAGGGCTCAACCGGTACGGCATGACCCTTGGTGACACGGCCGGGTCACCGTCGATCGCTGTCGCCCAGGATCCCCGCCTCGCCAAGAACTGGCAGGGGATGGGGCTGCGGCTCTCCGATTTCGAGGTGGTCCAGCCCTGAAGGTTGGCCCAGCCGGGGCCTACCATTGCAAGCATGGCGAACCACCTGCCGTCCCCGCCCGTGCGACAGGGCACGACCGAAGTCTCCCTGCTCACGTCGGCCGACCCGCTGCCCGCCGACGTGGCCGGATACAACCGGTGGCGCACCGGCCTGACGTGGCGGTCCACTGTCGACCTCACCGCCGAATCGCAGCCGAACGACTGCACCACCTTCTCATGGGCCGCCCCCACGGACCCGACCCTCCCGGTGGTCGACACGTTCACGATCGGGGTCGTCCACGGGTGCGATGGGCGGGTCGACGCCGACGAGTTCGCCGACGAGGGACGCGCTGCCCTGGAGGACAAGCAGGCATGGCTGGTGGGCCGCGAGGTGTGGACCGGCGCCGACCATCCCCAGTCGTTGCAGGCGACCGCCACACTGGTGTCAGGTACGGCATCGGTGCGCCGCACCATCGCCGATCTCGTCGCCAACTACCAGGACGCCACCAAGGGCGGCCGTGCTGTCGTCCACGTCCCGTACCGGGCGCTGGAATCCGCTGCAGCCTCCTTGCTCGACGTGGTCACCCGGGTCGGCAACCGGCTCGTCATGGCCGACGGCACCATCGTCGTCCCCGGTCCCGGCTACCCCGGCAACGCTGGCAACTGGGGGCCACAGGGAGCAGCCGCCTCGTCGGGCGAGGTGTTCATCTACGTCACCGGCCCCGTGCAGGTCGGGCTCGGCCCCGTGTCTGACCGGTCGTCGGACCGTCCCCGTGCCAACCAGGTGCAGGCCCTGTTCGAACGTCAGGTGATCGCCCGGTGGGATCTGACGTTCGTGTTTGCGGGCAAAGCCACGCTCTGATCGGCGTAGCGTTCGCAGGCCGCCCGGATCACCGCCGCTCGCGAGATGCCGTCTCGTTCGGCGATCACGTCGAGGGCGGTGACCAGATGCGAGGGAAACCTCACCTCTATGACTGGTCCTATCGGCGGGCGGCCCATCAGGGGATGCGGACCTCGACCTCGCCGTCGAGCAGGTCGACGGTGACGTACCCGGGGTCCAGTTGGTCTGTGTCGGCGACGGTGAGCGTGAAGCACATCTCGTCGGAGAGTCGGCGGATCAGGAAGTTGACCTTGCCGGGCGCCCGGTTGGAGCGGTGCGGGCCGGTGAGGATGACGGCGTCCCCGTCGGGGGACGTGAGGACGTCGCCCCGGCGGAGTGTGGATGCGAGCCCCATCGGTCAGTCCCAGCCTCGGCAGCCGCAGTAGTACGCGTCGTAGTCGAATGGGCCGTGCGCCTCGAAGTGGTCGCACACCATGGTGTTGCGGCGGTCGACCCGTTCGTGGGCGGCGGCGGTGTAGTGGCAGTGGGCGCACGTTTCGGCGGCGGCCCGGCTGCCCGGTCCGCGGTCGACGAGGAAGGCGAGGCGTCGGCTGGACGGCTCGACCTTCCCGCATGAACACTGAGCCATGCGGGTGGTGGGTTCGGCGGTCACCTCCTCGACGTGAGCCTTGGCCGCTGCCAGGGACGGGTGGAGAGTGCATGAGGGCTGACCGCCGGGTAGTTCGGCGTGAGCGACGTACTGCTGGTGGGGATGGTCGGCGATGAAGTCGTCGGGCATCCGGGCGACAATCCCGGGCCACCGCTCGGCGCTTGCGACCAGGACGTGGCGGTCGTCGTCCTTTCTGACCCATTCGGCCATGGGGGTGGTTCCTTTCGTTGGTTGGTTAGCACAAAGAACAATACACCCCGCGGAAACGGCCGTCAAGCGGCATCCCTTCTCGGTACCCTGGGGCCATGGCCAGCAGTGGAGGTCGACCGATGCGCCGAGCCGAGCTGTACCGGGACCCGCAACGCAAGTGGCGGTACCGGATCATCGCCGGGAACAACCGAGTGGTCGACGCGTCCGAGCAGGGGTTCCGCTCCAAGTGGTGGGCGCGCAAGAGGCTCCGCCGCGACTGGGGCGAGATCCCGCTCAAAGAGATCCCCTGACACCACCGGAAGGTAGGGTTGGCCCATGACCAACTGGCAGCTCGCCCTGTACGTCTGCTCGGCCATCGTGGCAGGCATCATCACCAAGTCGACGGCCGGCGCCGCCCTCAAGGCCCTGGCCCTGTTCGTCGTCACGGCGATCGTCACCGTGCTGGCGGCATGGACCACGACCGGCGCGTGGGATGCCGACCTGATCCGCGACCAGCTCCTCGGGGTGGCGATCGCGGCAGGCTCCTACACGGGGTTCTGGCGACCCCTCGGGATCCGCAACCTCTTCCCGGCCTTCGGGTTCGGCTCGGCGGACGACACGCCGATCGGCCCTGCTCCCGTCCCCGAGGACTGAGCGACCCGTTGTGACTGTCACCCCCCTGTGATACAGTGGGGGTCATGGAAGCAACCGCCACCCTCGACCGGCCGACCTGCTCGGACCCCGTCTGCCTCCCCGAGTTCCGCTGCGAGGCGTGCGTCGCTGCCTGGCTCGCCGAACGCCACCCCGAGGAACTGACCGGCCCCCTGTGGGCACGGTACGCCTCGGTCGACATCATCCCCACCCGGGAGGACGACCCCGCCCCCACCGGAACCGGGACCGGCCGACAGGCCAAGGGCGCCGTGCGGTGGGGCAAGTGGGGCGAACAGTGGGCGCTCCGCACCACCCGCACTCTCACCGAGGGCGACACCGTCACCGTCACCAAGGCCAACGGCGACACCGCCGACAAGCTCGTCGGCCCCTTCCTCGGCACGACCGGCGGCCAGTCCTACTACGCCGTCGGCGTCGAGGCTGTTGACGGCGCCGTCGTCGCCCGCTGGCGGAAGCGCAACGACGAATGGGTGCTCGCCGTCCCCGTCGGATCCGCCCGTCCCGGCGACACGGTTACCGTCCGCCGCTCGTCCGGCGAAGAACGTGAGGCCACCCTCGGGTCCTGCGTCGGCACCCAGTCCGGGTCCGACCTGTTCGTCGAAGCCGTCGTCGCGACCGAAGCACCGGCCGACGGACTCGATCTCCGCCCCCTGTTCGACGGCCTGGTGTCTGACGCCGGAACCCAACGCACCGACGTGTGGGTCGCCGACCCGGCCGAAGGATCCCGGCTCAAGCTGCGGATCTCCGCCCCGGTCGACGGCAAGTGGGCCGGGTGGGTGTTCGTCGCCGACGGCGCCGCCTACGGCTCAGGCCGACGGTACGGCGCTCAGCGTCCCGGCCAGTCCTACGACGGCGACGCCGTCGACGTCTTGGCTCGCATCGTCGCCGACCGCGACGGCGCCTTCGCCGCCTACGGTCGCCTCGTCGGCTCATGCGGCATCTGCTCTCGGCCGCTGGAGGATGAAGAGTCCGTCGCCCGGGGCGTCGGCCCCGTGTGCTGGGCTCGGCTCCACGGCTGACCCCCCCCAACCAAACCCAACCCTGAAAGGCCCCACGATGGACGGATACCTGGTCGAGCTGAAAGAGACGAGCGCCAACAACTGGGAGGCTCGGGTCGACGGCGCTGTCGTCGGCTGGGTGCGGGTCCTGACCCACCCGACACTCGACTCCCTGTTCGCCGCCACGACGCCGGACGGGGCGGTCGCCGCCCTCGTCGCCGACGCCTGGGCGGCCGTCGATGTCCTGCTCGACCACCACGACGCCCGAGTGGTGGCAGCTTGAGCGAGCAACTGTCGTTGGACGACATCACCCCGGACCCCTCACCGCTGGCCGCCGTCCCGCTCCTCGACCTGCTCGACCGGGTCGCCGAGCCGGTAGTGGCCGACGAGGTGCGGCGTCGGTTGGCGGTGGCCGACACCGTCTGCCCGTGCTGCGCCCGGCCGCTCGGCGACTTCGACGCCCCCGGCACCACCGGTCGCAACCACCCGGACACGTCCCGGGCGGCGGGCGAAGTGAAGCGAGGGTCGGAACGGGCGCGGGTGCTGTTGGCGGTCCACTGGTCGGCCAACGGCCGCACCGCTGATGAGATCGCCGAAGTCACCTACGGCAACCCGAACCAGGTGGGGGCGCGGCTGCGGGAACTGCACCTCGGTGGGTACGTCACCTACCTGCTCGGCGACGACGGTCGACCTGTCACCCGTCCGACCCGGTCGGGTCGCGAAGGACGGGTCCACGTGCTGACCCCGACGGGTCGGGCAAAGGCGTGGACCCTGGACCGGGCCGAGTAGCCTCCGGGGCATGGGTCGCATGTTCGACGACGACGGCAAGCTCATCGACCGGGAGGCTCTCAAGTCTCTCGCCTTCGGGACCGTTTCCTTGCGGGAGCCGGGCACCCCGGGTGGCCCACCACGCAAGGTGCGGAACCCGACCGAGGGTCCCGACGCCAGGTAGGGGGTGTCACCCCCGTCGGCTACCGTGCGGGTATGCGAATCCAAGACATCGACGAAAGACTGGAAGCAGCGTTCGACGCCCTGTCCACTTTGCAGGCTGAACAGCGAGCACTTGCTACCCGGGCGGCTGAAACCAAAGTGGCGCACGAAACGGCCCTTGCCCGTCAGATGCTCAGGGCACGGGACCGGGGCCTGGCTGTCGAAGCGGCCAAAGCCACGGCTCTCGACGCCTGCGAGGACAGTCACTTGGCGATGGTGCTCGCCGAGTCGGACCTGCGGGTCAACCGGTCGACTATCACCACACTGACCACGCAAGTGGATATCCTGCGGACGATGGCAGCCTCGCATCGGAGCGTGTTCTGAGATGGCCCGGGCAACGGTGGTGCCCGAGGACGACGCCGCCCCCGAGATCATCACGGCGGCCTACCGCAGCATGGACGCCCGGGGCGGGTCCACCCTGCGGTCTGAGGACATCCGTTACGGCGAGTCCGTCACCGGCCGTCGGTTGAAGGTCGTGAGGCGCTGAGGATGGCGTGGTGCGGACCGTGTGCGGCAGCAGCGGCGGGACGGGCGATGGCGCGCCGCCAGCCGATCGAAGCGTGGACGGTGGTCGACGCCGACGGGCAATGCCTGCTTGTCAGCGGGGACCGCTGCCGGGCGTTCGTGGACGAGGCCACCGCTCGGGCCGTCGCCATCGCCGAGCTGGGAGGGACCGCCGACTGGACCGTCGCAGCCGTTAGCGTCTGACCCCGTGCGCTGCTTCCTCGAAACCGCCGGATCCGGGCCGTCCCTCCTCGACGCTTCAACCATCGTCACCGTGTTCGCCGCCCCGGACCGGGACAACATCCGGGCTTGGAACATCAGGGTGTCGATCTCCGTCGATTTCGACGGCCCGACCCACAGTCTCGGCCTCGTCGTCGGCGACCGAGAGAAAGCCACCGCTGCCCGCGACGTCATCGCTTCTTTCCTGGTGGACGAACTGCCAGGCCTGTGGCGGTTCGACCCGGTCGACATGGCGGTGATCGAACTGGACTACGACGACGAGGTGGATTGAGCCTTGGCGGCGGGGGGCTCCGAGGCCGAATGGCAACGGCAGGTCACGGCCCTCGCCCGCCGGTGCGGGTGGCTCGTCTTTCACGTCGCCGACTCGCGACGGCAGGTCGGGGCGCGACTCGTCGGGGACCGCGGCATCGCCGGATGGCCCGACCTGACTCTCGTCCATCCCGACCACGGGCTCATCTTCGCCGAACTGAAGGCCGAACGGGGTCGGCTCACCCCACTGCAACGGGACACGCTGTCGGCGTTGGCGACGGCGACCGACGGCGACCGCACCCGTGTGCATGTGTGGCGGCCCGGCGACCTGATGGGCGTGGTGATCCCCGTGTTGCGCCACGGCGACGGGGAGCGCGTCCATGGCTTCTGATGTTCCGCCGCCGGGGACGTGGTGGCGGGAAGCGGCCGCCTGCCGGGGGATGCGGCCCGGCGACTTCTTCCTGGCGACCAAGGAGGGTCGCTACGACGACCTGGGCTGGGCGTCCGTCTGCCCGACGTGTCCCGTCCGGGCTGACTGCCTCGCCCATGCCCTACGGGCGCCCGAGGTGTGGGGGGTGTGGGGCGGGTTCAGCCCGCGGGCACGGGCGAAGCTCGCCGCCCTGCTCGACACCGGGTCCATGACCTGGGACGACATCCTCCGCTCCCTCTGTCAGCCCCCGGTGCTACCGTGACGACATGACTGCAACCAAGGATCAAGCCACCGTCCACGCCCGTGTGCTCCGGGTCATTGCCGACCTGCCCGCCATCGGCAAGGACTCCGAACTGTCCGCCCCCGGCATGAAGTTCAAGTACCGGGGGATCGAGGACGTGATGCGGGTGCTCCGCCCACTGCTGGCCGAGCATGGCGTACATCTCGTCCCCGATCACCGGGTCGTGGACGACCAGCGGTGGGAGACGACCCAGGGCAACCGGTCGACCCGGCACCGGCACGTCACCCTGGAAACCACATGGACCGTGTGGGGCGCCGACGGCGACTCGTTCGAGGCCGTCACCGTGTCGGAAGGCAAGGACTCGGCCGACAAGGCGTTGAACAAGGCGATGACTGCCTCCCTCAAGTACGCCGTGCTGCAAGTGTTCGCCGTGGCCGACGGCGACGACGACGACGACGGGGACGGCGACCCGAGCGTGTACCACCACGACGACGTCCGCTCGGCCCCGACCCCGTTGAACGAACTGGTTGGGCTCAAGGGTGAGCTGCAGCGTCGGGGGCTCTACGACGACGTCCGGGCCTGGGCGCTGCAAGAGGGCGTCGACCTGTCGTCGGCGACCCCGGATGAGGACGTGCAGCGTGTGCTGGACCACGCCCGGTCCCTCTTGTCTGAGCCCGTCGACTCGCCGCCTGAGCCCGCCTGAGCGACGAGCGGCGGCCTTTCCGCTCCCCGGGTGCCGGTGGGGGCTGGCGCCCGGGAGAGCGGTCCCTGTGGGTTCTGAGTGGTTGCTGCGATGGTCCCGGCCGCGGAGAAAGAAAAGGGCTTGACAGTAACCGACGAGGGTGTGCTACAGTTCAGGTCACCAAGACAAGCGCCCACTGGGGCGCCAACCAACGGAAGGGCAAGACCCATGAGCAGACTCAGCCTGGAAGATGAGTTCACCGACGAAGTGTTCACCCGCGGCCGTGCGGCCTGGTGGAACAGCTTCGACGTCCCCGGCGTCAACGTGGTGTCCGACGAGCGCATCGACGTCCGCACCGCCTTCGACCGCTACCTCCCCTGGGAGATCAACAAGACCCGCTTGATCGACGGCGAGACGTTCAACGAGTCGCCCTACTTCGGCTTGCGCCGCTCCGACACCGGCCGGATCCTCGGCGTCGGATCCGACACCTACACCGTCGTGCAGAACGCCGAGCAGCGCGACCTGCTCGCCTATGCGCTCGACGGCGCCGACTACGGCGTGGCGTCCATCGGCGCCCTGCGCCACGGGGCCACCACGTTCGTCAGCGTCGACTTCGGCGAGGAACTGGCGACGGCACGTTCCGAGTCCGGCCAGTCGATCGAGACGTACCTGGCGCTCGTCAACTCCAACGACGGGGGCGGCAGCCTCAAGCCCTACGCCACCGGCATCCGGCCCGAGTGTTTGAACACCATCGACGCCGGATGGCTCGCCGGGACGTCCTTCGGCGCCCTGCGCCACACGACGAACATCCACGACCGGCTCCCCCAACTGCAGGCGGCGATCCGCCAGTACCTCGGGCTCGCCCCCAAGGTGGCCCGGGCGATCGACCGACTGACGTCGGTGACCGTCTCGTCGGAGGCGTACCGTCGGGCGTTGGAGGTCTGCACCCCCATCCCGTCGGCCAAGGTCAAGGACGGCAAGGTCGTCAACGCCCGGGAGATCACCCTGGCCGAGAAGCGCCGTGACAAGATCCTCGACCTGGCGTTCCACGACGACAGGGTCGGGTTTGCTGGCACCCTGTGGGGGGCGTTCCAGACCTTCTCGACCTACGACCAGCAGGTGAAGGGGTTCCGCCGGGTCAAGGACTCGGGGGTGTCGCAGCGGGGCCAGGTGATCCTCGACCGGCACTTCTCCGGGCTGCAGACGTCGAACGATGTCAAGCGGTTCACGCTGGTGTCGCGGGCTCTGGATCTGGACCTGGGGGTGCAGGCCACCACCGGTGGCCTGATCCTCGCCAACTGACGGACTGTCGGATTCCGACACCCTGCCCGGCTGCTTCGGTGGCCGGGCAGGGTCGCGCTCGGGAACGAGTCCCGTTTCCGCCCCATCTGCTGTTAGCCTGCGGCTGTGACACTCGGGCGGCCGCCGGTGCTGGAATCACGATCCGTCCCCATCGGGCCGATCCTCGACCTGTGGACGTCACGGCTCCCCGAGCACCGACGCTCCGACTGTGCCTGCATCGGCGGCGGGTGGTGCTCGTCCACCGAGTCGTTCGCCCGCCGCGTCGGCATCTCCCACACCACCGTCTACCGCCGTCTCCGCCGCGGCTACGTCGACATCTACGAAGCCGACCGGTGGGCCGCCGCTCTCGGTGAGCACCCGGTGCGGGTCTGGCCCGAATGGGACCGGGTGGCGGTCGAGGTCGAGTCCTACCGCCCCTCCAAGTGTGACGACCTGCCTGCTACTTTGGTGGGATGACCGAGACGCGAGCACAAGCCCCCGGGTTCATCCGTGGGGTCGAGCGAGCAGGATGGTCGCACCTGTTGGGGCATCGCCTCGGTCGGCTGGGCGGAGTTGCGTACTCGCATCGAACAGAAGGCCACCGCGGCCACCTCCCCGGTGGTCGTGGTGGCAGTGGATCCCCGCAACACGTCGCGCCGTTGTGCGGCCTGTGGGCACACCGAGGAGGCGAACCGCGAGAACCAAACGTTCGCCTGCCGGGCCTGCGGCCACCATGCACACGCCGATGTGAATGCCGGGGTGAACATCCTCGCGGCCGGACGGGCCGTGATCGGGCGTGGAGGGGGCAGTTGTGTCCCCGGTGAAGCGTCAAGCCCAGTCGCCGTATAACGGCGAATCTGAATCCCCGGCCTTCAGCCGTGGGGAGCACGTCAACTGGAAGAATCGGATCGTCGGCACCGGCGAGGTCGACCCCGCCGACCTGCTGGCGAACCCGCTGAACGCCCGGATGCATCCCCGCACCCAGGAGAAGGCGGTGGTCGAATCGCTCGCCACCGTCGGATGGGTGTCCGACGTGATCGTCAACCGGCGGACCGGGTTCGTGGTCGACGGCCACCTCCGGGTCGCCGCAGCGATCTCGGCCGAACAGGACAGCGTGCCGGTCAAGTACGTCGACCTGTCCGATGAGGAAGAAGCCCTGATCCTCGCCACGTTCGACGCCACCACCAATCTGGCGATCGTGGACACGGCGATCCTCTCCGACCTGATCTCCGACATCGACCTGTCCCTCACCCCGACCCTGGAAGGGGTGGTCGGCGACCTGATCGGGACGACGGAACGTGCCGGTGCCGGGTCTGCATCACCGGACACCGACGACGACGTCACCGACCAGCACTTCGCATGGGGCTACGCCGAATGGGGCGAAACCAAGGTGAACTGCAGCGGGGACGACGTCGGCAGACTGCAAGCCCTGTACGACGGGTGGAACGTCGCCGAGCAGGGGTCGTTCGTGACAGCACTGATCGAAGGGAGGGTCATCGCCGATGGTGAATCCGATCCCGTCTGATCTCGTCCCCCCGCTCCCCCCGGACGCCCCGCCGTTCCCGAAGGCGCGGAGACGCAAGACCCTGGTCCCCCGCCGCGAGCTGATCACCGAACGGCGCATCAAGGCGACGCAGCTCCGCCTGGCCGGGCTGTCGTGCGAAGAGATCGGGATGCGCCTGCACGCCGACCCGGAGGTCAACGTCGAGGGCCGCGCCGTGATCGGCGGGTACGGCTGGCTGAACCATGCGAAAGGCAAGCCGCCGGTCGTCGGTCTGAACCTGTCCAAGACCGTGTCGGTCGATCTACTGAAGGCGGCCGAGGCTCGCCGTGAGACGAGCGAACGGGCGCAGGACGAATGGCTGGAACTGGAACTGGCTCGGATCGACAAGGTCCAGTCGGCTATCTGGCAGCAGTGTCTGTCCGGCAACCTGTGGGCCGTCGACCGGTTCGTCGCCCTGTCGGCCCGGCGGGCGAAGATGCTCGGGCTCGACATCGAGCGGCGTGAAGTCAAGGGTGAGGTGAAGCACTCGGGTGCGATCACCGTCGAAGGTCATCACCCCGAGATGACCGGCGAGTTCTACGGCAAGCTCATGGCCGCCCTCGGCGACTTGGGCCAGGCCGACATCGTGGACGCTGAAGTGGTGGAGGACGATGGCGATCGAAGCCGGTTGGCCCTGCCTCAACCGTGACGGCACGCTGAGGCTCAGGTACAACCCGTTCCCGCCCAGTCCGAAGCAGTTCGCCTTCCTCGCATGGACGGGTCGCGAGGCCCTCTTCGGCGGCGGAGGAGGAGGCGGGAAGATGGTCGCGCTCGACACGCTGATCGGGACGCCTGACGGGTGGTCCACGATGGGCGCCGTACAGGTCGGGGACCGGGTGTTCGACCACGACGGCAAGCCGACCACCGTTGTGTGGAAGTCGGAGGTTCTCACTGAACGGACCTTCGAGGTCGTCATGGTCGACGGCGAGCGGATCGTCGCCGGGGAACGTCACCAGTGGAACGTGGCGACCGGGGCCGACCGTAAGGGCCGGGGACGGTCCGCTGATGCGTGGGCACATACCCGGACGGTGACGACATCGGAACTGGCGGCTCTGCTCCGATCCGAACGTGATCCCGTGTCGATACCGGCAGGCGGGCCTGTTCCGGGGGACCGCCCGTGGCCGTCGGAGTACCGCCAGATACGGTCCATCGTGGAAGTCGACCCCGAACCGATGCAGTGCATCCAGGTCGACAACGACCGGGGTCTGTACCGGGTCGGCCGCACGCATCTCGTCACCCACAACAGCATCTGCCTGCTCATGGGTGCCCTGCAGTTCGCGGACGTTCCGGGCTACAACGCGATGATCTTCCGCCGCACCATCACCGACCTGAAACTGCAGGACGGCCTGATCGACGTGTCCCACGACTGGCTGGACCCTCACGCCCACTGGGACGGCAACAAGCACCGGTGGACCTTCCCGTCCGGGGCGACGCTGCAGTTCGGATACATGAACCGCGTCAACTCCCACTACCGGTACAAGTCGAGTCAGGTGCAGTTCATCGGCTTTGACGAGACAACCGAGTTCCCGTGGGAGGAGCAGTACCTCTACATGTTCTCCCGGTTGCGGCGCGGCGTGAAGGACCCGGTGGAAGCCGAGCGCCTGTACGGCGCCGCCCCCGACGGGCTCACCCTGGCCGACGTGCCCTTGCGCGTAAGGGGAGCAAGCAACCCGGGCGGAGTGGGCTCGTGTGTCCCCCACGGGGACGTGTTGACCGTCGAGCACGGATGGGTGCCCATCCAAGACGTGAACATCGGCGACGCCGTCTACAGCGTCGACCCCGACGGGCGGCTGGTCGAATCCATCGTGGATCAGGTCCATGCCGCTCCCTGGTCCGGCGACATGGTTCATGTGCGGGCACGCGGAATGCACATGGAGATGACCCCCAACCACAGGGTGGCGAAGCTGGGTGGCGTTCGGCCGGGCCTCAACACTCGCACGGGCGTTCGCTCCAAGTTCTCGCTGGTCCAGTTCGATGACCTTCCGGGTCAAGCCACCGTCCTGCGTTCCGTGGAGTGGTCGGGTGTGTCGTTGGGTGTCGTCCGACCACCCGATATCCGACGGACACGTTCGCGGCCGTCCACCAAGCACTATGTGGACGAACTGCCCGGCCGGGAGTTCTGCGAACTTCTCGGCTGGTTCCTGGCCGAAGGCTCCCTGATCGACCGGGACAAGGCCATATCCATCTCCCAAGTGAAGCCGCATGGTCGTGCCGCCCTGGCCGCAATGTTGGAGCGGTGCGGTTTCGAGCGGGTGACGTGGAGCGAGAAGGACGTGGTCATCTACTCGCCAAACTGGTGGCAACTGTTCCGCTCGGAATGCGGGCGAGACTCGGCGACCCGTCGGATGCCGACCTGGGTCAAGTCGGCGAGCAGGGATGAGCTTCAGGCCCTTCTCGACGCGATGATGGTGGGCGACGGCCATTGGCGCGGCGACTCAACTCGGAGTGGGACCTATTGGACGACGAGCCCCCAGCTTGCCGATGACTTCGCCGAGGTCGCCCTGAAGTGTGGGTACATCGTTCAGCAGAAGGAACGCGACAGGACCGGTCCCAGCTCCATCCGGGGTCGCCCCGTCGTGATCCGATACCCGGAGCTGAGCGTCAACATCAAGCGAGTGAAGTCCGGCGGCACAGAACTACTCACGGGCAACCACGTCTACGACGTGGCGACGACGACCAAGCGCCGGTCGGACGTGACGCGCGAACCCTTCGACGGTGAGGTGTTCTGCATCGGGGTGCGGGACACCCACAACTTCATCCTCCGACAGAACGGGGCCGTGTGGGTTTCCGGTAACAGTTGGGTGTTCGACCGGTTCATCAGCAAGGACAACCCGGACCGGCGGCCGTTCCTGCAGTCGATGCTGACCGACAACCCCGGGATCGACGCCGACGAGTACCGCAAGGCGCTCGCTGAACTACCCGAGGTGGAACGGCTCCGCCTGGAAGAAGGGTCGTGGGACGCCCTGGAGATCCCCGGCGCCCTCTGGTCGTTTCGCGACATCGCCCATATCGACACCGACGACCCGGACGACACCGCCGACGTGCGGATCATCGGGGTCGACCCTTCCGTCTCCGCCGAAGGCAAGAACCACGACGAGTGCGGCATCGTCATGGGTTCCCTCACCAACGGGCGGATCACGGTTGAACGCGACTTCTCGGGGCACTTCCACCCCGACGACTGGGCGAAGCTGGTGGTCCGCGAATACCACCGGCACGGCTGCTCGCGTGTCGTGTGCGAGGACAATCAGGGTGGGGCGTTGGTGTTCAGTGCGATCGGCAACGCCGCCGATGCGATCGGCATGGACCGGCCGCATGTCGTCAAGGTGCGGGCGACCGAGTCGAAAGAGGCTCGGGCGATCCCGGTGATCGCCGCCTACCGGGACGGCAAGGTCGCCCACTTGCTCGGCCTGCGGGGCGGCCGGATGGAAGTGCAGATGACATCGTGGGTGCCGGGCATCGGGCCGTCCCCGGACCGGGTGGACGCCCTGGTCTGGCTGGTCCGCAACGGGCTGTTCGGTGACGGCACGGCGGTCACCTATCACGCCCCCGACCTACGGGACCGGCTCATGCGCCCCCGGGGTCCGGCGATCCATTCGGCGTCCGGGTTCCGGCTCTGAAAGCGTCGGACTGTCACGGGGAGGTGCTAACGTGGGGTCGTCCAGAAACGGCAGGACCCAGGTCAAGGTCTGGGTCGATGACGACGCCCTGGCGGTACTCAAGTGGGAGGCCAAGTTCACCGGGGTCGCCCTCGGTCGTCGGATCGGCGACCTGGCCGTCGATCACGCCGTCGAGGTCTACATGCAATACAACATGCGACGGTTCACCGAACCGCCCAACGACAAGGAAGAGGCACCAGATGCAGTCGAACACCCTGACGGTCGTCGGTAACGTCGGCGATGACCCCGAACTGAGGTTCACCAACTCGGGCACCGCCCTCGCCAAGTTCAGCCTTGCTGTCTACGCTGGCAAGGACAAGGACTCATCCTGGTTCGACGTCACCGTGTGGGGCCAGCTCGCCGAGAACGTCGCCGAGTCCGTCACCAAGGGCCAGCGGGTCATGGTGCTCGGACGCTTGGAACAGCAGCGGTGGGAGACGCCGCAGGGCGACAAGCGGTCCAAGGTGGCGATCGTCGCCGACGACGTCGGACCGTCCCTGCAGTGGGCGACCGCCCAGGTGGCGAAGGTCGAGCGTGAGGCCCCCGTCCAGCGCGAGTTCAGCGACGAGCCGTTCTAGCCATGGGCGAGTACCCGATCCTCCAGTTCTTCACCTTCGACCATCTGCCGGATCACCTGGCCGACGTGTCCCGCCCGTTCGCCGAACTGGCCGAGGTGATAGCGGCGGAGACGGACGGGGACCCGGAGACGGAGGTGGCGCTCCGCAAGCTGCTGGAAGCCAAGGACGCCGCCGTTCGGGCCGTGGTCGGCCGTGAACGGCGAACGGATCCGTCACCCTCGGCGCACTTGCAGTCCGGGCTGGGGGCACTGCTCCTCAAGTAAAAGTTATCCACCAAACAAAGAAAGGGTAGACGAATGACTACTACTCCAAACGTAATCTCCATTGACGGAGTTGACTACACGCCAGTCAACAAGAACCTCTCATCTGAGGTACGAATCGTGGTGCTCCAGCGCGGCTGGGTGGTTGTCGGCCGCTACGCCGAGGACGGTGACGAGGTTACCGTCTCAAACGCATCTGTGATCCGTCTGTGGGGTACCACCCGTGGGCTGGGCGAGCTGATTGACGGTCCAACGTCGTCTACGGAGTTGGACCCGGCGGGCACTGTGCGTGCCCACAGGGGAGCGGTCGTGTTGACCCTGGACGCCGACGGCGAGGCATGGAAGAAGCACCTGTGACCGTCTTGGAGGACGCCTACTCGGTTGTCGGCTTCGGCGACGGCTACGGCGACGGCGACGGCTACGGCTCCGGCTCCGGCTACGGCTACGGCGACGGCGACGGCGA
>CALFYG010000293.1 GCA_937952095.1 uncultured Micrococcales bacterium
TGGTGCGGCACGTCGACTCGGTCGAGGAATGCACCGATCTCGGCGAGGCGGATCGGCAGCGCCTGGCGCCGCTGCTGCCCACATTGCTCACTGCCGCGAAGGTCCTGACCTGTGATGGGGACGCGACCCGCAAGACACTGTGGCGCCTGCATGACGGGTCGTTGGTCGAGTCGGTCCTGATGCGGTACCCGAAGCGGATCACGTTGTGCCTGTCCTCGCAGGCCGGCTGTGGGATGGCGTGCCCGTTCTGCGCCACCGGCCAGGGCGGTCTGCAGCGCAACCTGAGCACCGCCGAGATCCTCGAACAGGTCCGGGTCGCCGCGCGTGACGCGCAGAGCGGTGTGCTGGGCCGTCCCGGCCGACTGTCCAACATCGTGTTCATGGGGATGGGCGAACCCCTCGCGAACTACAACGCCGTGATCGCCGCTGTGCGCCGGATGATCGCCGATCCCCCGGAGGGCTTCGGCATGAGTGCGCGCGGGATCACGGTCTCGACGGTCGGGCTGGTACCGCAGATCCGCAAGCTCGCGGCGGAGGACCTTCCGATCACGCTGGCACTGTCGTTGCATGCGCCGGACGATGAACTGCGCAACACGCTCGTGCCCATCAACACCCGGTGGGACGTCGCAGAGGTACTCGACGCCGTGTGGGAGTACACGAATCGCACGCGTCGACGGATCAGCATCGAGTACGCGCTGATCAAGGACATCAACGACCAGGATTGGCGCGCCGACCTGCTGGGGGATCTGCTGCGCGGGCGCCTCGCACACGTCAACGTGATCCCGCTCAATCCCACGCCCGGCAGCATCTGGACGGCGTCCACCCGTGAGCAGGAGGAGTCCTTCGTCGAGCACCTGCGTGCGAAGGGTGTGGCGGTCACGGTGCGGGACACCCGTGGCCGCGAGATCGATGGCGCCTGCGGCCAGTTGGCGGCGACGGAGGCGTAGATGCGCGACATCGTCATCCTCGGCAGCACCGGATCGATCGGCACTCAGGCCCTCGACGTCGTGGCGCGCAACCCCGATCGGTTCCGGGTCGTCGGTCTTGCCGCCGGCGGTTCGGATCCGGGACTGCTGCGTTCACAGGTCCAGCAGTTCGCCGTGCCGCACGTCGCCATCGCCGACGATTCGGCCGCCGACGCGCTCACCGGTCTGGGCGCGACAGTGCATGCGGGTCCGGATGCGGCCACCGAGGTGGCCGGCCTTCCGGCCCACACGGTCCTCAACGGCATCACCGGAGCAGTGGGACTGCGCCCGACGCTGGCCGCGCTCGAAGCCGGCAGCGTGCTGGCCCTGGCCAACAAGGAGTCGCTGATCATCGGAGGGGAGGTGGTCACCTCGGCGGCGGCACCTGGCCAGATCGTGCCCGTGGACAGCGAACACTCCGCCCTCGCGCAGTGCCTGCGCGGTGGCCGCCGTGACGAGGTGCGCAGACTGATCCTCACGGCCAGCGGGGGGCCTTTCCGCGGACGGACACGCGAGGAACTGGCGGGAGTCAC
Source organism: uncultured Micrococcales bacterium (assembly GCA_937952095.1). Taxonomy (GTDB): domain Bacteria; phylum Actinomycetota; class Actinomycetes; order S36-B12; family UBA10799; genus JADKAV01. The sequence goes on from CALFYG010000293.1 coordinate 1,499, forward strand.
CGTGCAGGAGGCCCTGGCCCATCCGACCTGGGACATGGGGCCCGTGGTCACGATCAACTCGGCCTCGTTGATGAACAAGGGTCTCGAACTCATCGAGGCCCACCTGCTGTTCGACGTGCCCCTCGAGCGGATCGACGTGGTCGTCCATCCGCAATCGGTCGTGCATTCCATGGTCGAGTTCGTCGACGGCAGCACCATCGCGCAGGCAAGCCCACCCGACATGCGACTTCCGATCGCCTTGGGGATGGCGTGGCCCGACCGGGTTCCCGACGCGGCACCGGGATGCGACTGGACGCGAGCGGCGATCTGGGAGTTCTTCCCACTGGACGACGACGCCTTCCCTGCGGTCCGCCTCGCCGCCCGGGCCGCCCGGGCCGGGGGTGTGGCGCCGGCGGTTCTCAACGCCGCCAACGAAGAGGCAGTGGACGCGTTCCGTAAGGGGCGGATCGGCTTCATCGCTATCAGCGAAACGGTCGAACGGGTATTGGCGGCCGCCCCGTCTGGCGCGCACCAGGGGAACCGGGTGACACTGGAAGACGTCTTGGAAGCAGACGCCTGGGCACGGCGACACGCAGTCACCGTGATGGAGGAGGATTCATGACCCTGGTCGGGATCATTGCGCTGGTCATCGCGCTGGTGATCTCGATCGCCCTGCACGAACTCGGCCACATGGTTCCGGCCAAGAAGTTCGGCGTGAAGGTCACTCAGTACATGATCGGCTTCGGCCCCACTCTCTGGTCGAAGAAGAAGGGTGACACCGAATACGGCGTGAAGGGTTTCCTCCTCGGTGGGTACATCCGCATGATCGGGATGTTCCCGCCTGGCCCGGATGGCCAGATCAAGGCCAACAGCACCGGCCGTCTCGGCACCCTGATCGAACAAGCTCGCGCCGAATCCGCGGCGGAGATCGTGGAGCCGGGGGACGAGAAGCGCACGTTCTACGCGCTGCCTGTGCGGCAGAAGCTCGTGGTCATGCTCGGTGGACCGTTCATGAACCTGGTGCTGGCGGTCGTCCTGTTCACGATCGTGTTCGCCGGTTTCGGGACTCCGACACCCACGACCACGGTGAACACCGTGACCGCTTGTGTGCCGTCCGCGCAGGATCCCGAAGGGACGTGTGCCGGCGGAACGGGTCAGCCGACCGGAGCGGCCGCTGCTGGTCTGCAGCCGGGCGACCAGATCGTTGCCTGGGATGCGGCACCGGTGTCGCAGTGGCCGGAACTCAGCCAGGCGATCCGGGCCTCCGCGCCCGGTGACCACGAGGTGACGATCGTCCGCGACGGGCAGCAGACCACCGTGGATGTGCCGCTCACAGCTGTCGATGGCACTCTGCTCGGAGAGTCCGGACAGCGCGGTTTCCTCGGGGTGTCACCGGTGGTGGAGTTGCAGCCCATGCCGGTCACCGCCGTGCCGGGACAGATGTGGGACATCTCGATCCGGTCGGCGCAGGCCTTGGTCTCCTTCCCCGCGAAGATGGTCGGTCTCACGCAGGCGGCGTTCACGGACGCGGCCCGTGATCCGGAAGGCCCGGTCGGTGTGGTGGGCGTGTCGCGCCTCAGCGGTGAGGTGGCGGCCGCGGACGCCCCGCCGAGTTGGCGTGTGGCCCAGTTCCTGGCCATCGTGGCGTCGCTGAACCTGTTCTTGTTCCTGTTCAACCTGCTGCCGATCCTGCCGCTGGACGGCGGCCATGTGGCCGGTGCCCTGTACGAGGGCGCCAGGCGCAAGGTCGCCCGCTGGCAGGGCCGGCCCGATCCCGGCCCTGTCGATGTCGCGCGGATGTTGCCGGTGGCCTACACGGTGGCGATGGTGTTGATCGTGATGAGCGTCATCATCTTGTGGGCCGACATCGTCAAACCCATCCGGCTCGGCTGAGCCGGTGACCTCCACGCCGGTCGCGCCGCCCGGGGCATGAGGGATACTTGAGTCATGACCGTTTCGTTGGGCATGCCTGCCGGGCCGCCGCCGGTTCTGGCTGAACGCAGGCACACACGCAAGATCACGCTGCGACACCCGCACCACCCTGTCGAGGTGGGTGGGGACGCCCCGATCAGCGTGCAGTCGATGACGACCACCGTGACCGCCGACGTCAACGCCACGCTCCAGCAGATCGCCGAGTTGACCACGGCCGGCTGCCAGGTGGTCCGCGTCGCGGTACCGAGTCAGGATGACGCCGAGGCGCTGCCGCTGATCGCGAAGAAGGCAGACATCCCAGTCATCGCCGACATCCACTTCCAACCCAAGTACGTCTTCGCCGCCATCGACGCCGGCTGCGCCGGTGTCCGTGTGAACCCTGGCAATATCAAGGCTTTCGACGACCGGGTCGGGGAGATCGCGAAAGCTGCCAAGGACGCGGGGATCCCGATCCGCATCGGTGTCAACGCCGGCTCGCTGGACAAGCGCCTGCTCGAGAAGTACGGCAAGGCCACGCCGGAGGCTCTGGCAGAGAGTGCCTTGTGGGAGGCGTCCCTGTTCGAGGAGCACGACTTCCGGGACATCAAGATCTCCGTGAAGCACCACGACCCGGTCGTCATGGTGCAGGCCTACCGGCAACTGGCCGCGGCCTGCGACTACCCGTTGCATCTCGGCGTGACGGAAGCCGGCCCCGCGTTCCAAGGCACCATCAAGTCCGCCGTGGCATTCGGGGCTCTGCTCAGCGAGGGGATCGGGGACACGATCCGCGTCTCGCTGTCCGCGCCGCCGGTGGAGGAGGTCAAGGTCGGCCTGCAGATACTCGAGTCGTTGAACCTGCGCCAGCGCGGGCTCGAGATCGTGTCGTGTCCCAGCTGTGGACGCGCACAGGTCGACGTGTACACGCTTGCGGAGCAGGTGACCGCCGGCCTGCAGGGGCTCGAGGTGCCGCTGCGGGTCGCCGTGATGGGCTGCGTCGTCAACGGTCCTGGGGAGGCCCGGGAGGCAGACCTCGGAGTGGCCAGCGGCAACGGCAAGGGACAGATCTTCGTCAAGGGTGAGGTCATCAAGACCGTCCCCGAGGCCGCCATCGTCGAGACCTTGATCGAGGAGGCCATGCGGCTCGCCGAGTCCATGGAGGCCGCCGGCGAGCCGAGCGTCTCGGTCGGGTGACCGGCTCGGTCCGCCTACTGTCGGGGCGGGAGGCTCCGCAACTACGTCAGTTGTTGCTGACAGATCCCGTTGCCTACGCGATGGTGCTGGAGCGTACGGCGATCATCGGGGTGGGTGCGGCACTCGGGGCCGAGGTGTGGGGATGGTTCCCGGACGAGGAACTCGAGGCAGCTCTCTACTTAGGGGCCAACGTGGTGCCCATCAATGCCGATGACAAGGCGGTGGCTGCGTTGGCCAGCCGCGCACGCCTCACCCCCCGTCGCTGCTCGTCGATCGTCGGTCCGGCCCGGTCGGTGTTGGACTTCTACGAGGCCGTTCGCCCGGCGTGGGGGGACAGCCGGGATGTCCGGCCGCATCAGCCGATGCTTGCGATGAACGGACAGCCGCGGGTCGCGCCGGATCCCCGATTGCGCGCCGCCGTGATGGACGACATCGACGTCCTTTTCCCGGCGTGCGTGGCCATGTTCACCGAGGAGTTGGGGATCAGTCCGCTGGTGCCCGACGGTGGCGCTGCCTACCGTCGGCGCGTGGCCACCCTCATCCAGCAGGGGCGGGCGCTGGTGGTGATCGAGGACGACCAGGTCCTGTTCAAGGCCGAGGTGGGAGTGGTGGCCCAGGATGTCGCGCAGATCCAGGGGGTCTGGGTCGACCCCGAACACCGTGGTCGCCACGTGAGTGAACCCTGCATGGCAGCGGTTGTCGAGTTGACGCGGCTGCGTCATGCACCGGTGGTCAGCCTGTACGTGAACGATTTCAACCAGCCTGCCTTGGCGTCGTACCGCAAGGTCGGCTTCGAGCAGGTGGGGGAGTTCGCCACGGTCTTGTTCTGAGAACCTGAACCGCGACTCAGCCGTCAACGTGTCAAGATCTGTTGATCCAGTGACCAGATCTTCACATCATCAGGAGACGCACGACCTTCTCAGCCGGAGGTGAGTCCGGCGCCCTGCAGGGCCGACACGATCTGGTCGCCCACCGGGTCGCCGACCTCTACGAACGCCGCCGGGGTGCCGATGGGCGCGTCAACAGTCACGCTTGTGTCGCCCTGGTACACGGCCCCTGTGAGAACGTGCTTCCACGTTCCCGGCGGGAAGGTCACCGACACCGAGGTGGCGTTCTCCTTCAGGACCGGCGCCATCAACAGGTGGTCGCCGAGGAAGAACTGCAAGTCCTTCTCCGCCGCCTTCGTGCCGGGGTGCACGAGCCAGCCGTGCCGCATCGCAGGGATCCCGGTCGCCACCGCCTCGTCGATCACTGTTCTGCGGTAGTCGTACAGCGCCGCGTAGATCTGCGACGCGCGGGCGAACTGGGCGCGGGTCGTGGGGGTGTCGTAGACCTGCTGGTTCATGCTCGGCCGGTTCGTCTCATGGGTCCGCATCACCACGCCGAACGCTTGCATCTCGGCCCACCTGGCGTTGAGGTCCGGGGGCCGGATGAAGTTCGTGACGGCGGCATTGATGCTGGTGTACCCGCCGATGTCGCTGTGCCACAGGGGAGCACCCGACACCCCGCCTGCCAGCATCCCCTGCACAGCGTTGGCCATGCCGTCTTCGATCGCGTAGTTGACCATCTGGTCACCGGCCCACATCAAGGGCACGCTCTTCGGCGAGCCCAAGTAGCTGGACCGGAAGAAGGCCACGCAGTCCGGCACGCCACCGCGTTTGCACGCCTCCTTCACCGTGTCCGCCCACAGTTGCGGCCAACGGTTGTGCTGCTTGCCAGCGCTGCCGGTGTTTAGCACGCTGTCGAACGGTGTGTACTCGGCGAAGTCCGCCATGAACCCGGTCGCGCCGACCCCGATCACCTGCTCGGCGATGACATCCGCGAACCAGTCACGGGCCGCCGGATTCGTCAGATCGACCAATGCCGTCGGGAACCCGATGGTTTCCACCACATAGGTGTCGCCCACCTGGTTCTTGACCAGGAAGCCCTTCTCCTCGGCCTCCTTGTACAGGTTGCGGATCGGCACCCCGTCGACCTCGTCCTGGTTGATGACGAACGGGTTGACGTAGGTGAGCACGTCGATGTCCTGGGCTTTGAAGTCGGCCACCATCTGATCCCACCCCGGGTACCAGGCGGTGTTCAGTTGCCAGGTCCACCACAGCTGCTGGCCGAAGCTCGTGACGCGTTTGCCCACCCAGTCCTGCAGCCAGACCGCATCCACCTTCGTGCCGGCCGCCTGCATCTCGGCCACCACCTGCCGCACTTTGTCCGTGCCGCCCTGCAGTCCCAGGACTGCGCCCTTTTGCACCGAGGTGGACAGCGGCGGGCGGGAGACCCCGGCCCCGCGTGCAGCCAGAAGGTCCTTGGGAGTGCCTCGGGCGATCACCTCGGCCCGCATCGTGTCCGCGAAGGACTCCAGTGAGATCTGCTTGGCCCGCCTCGTGTCCGCGATGGAGAAGGCCCCGCTGGTCCTGGTGTCCGCGAGTGCGAAGGAACGGTTCTGCTCCGTGACGTAGGTGGGCCAGCCGCCGTAGGTCGTCTTCAGGTTCCCGGCGCCCCATGTCGCCTGGTCCACAGCCCCGGCTGCGGGCATCTGGCCACGGGTCACACCTTGCTCCTGCACGAGGATCGGAAGCACCTGGCCGGACAGGTCGAAGCCTTGGTACTGGTTGCCGAAGCCGTGCACGGCCTTGTCCGAGCCACGGCCGGAGGTGAGCTGGATGCTGTTGACGGAGACATCCGACTTCTTGTCGTTGAAGCTCACATCCATCTGCAGGACCGCGACATCCGGCGTGCGTTGAACTGCCTGCATCGTCAAGGTGTAGTAGGCCTTCTTGCCGTTCCCCTTGACTGTGCCTTTGATCCGCACGGCGTCGCCGGACTTCGCGACCGATGAGACGGTCTGATCCACGAGTTCCGCGCCGCGCTTGATCTGGGCCCAATAGGCGCCGGCAGTGGAGCGCTGGAACCACCGCAGCGTGCTGCGGGTGGCGGCCAGGAAGGCCTTGTTCGGGGCGCTTTCCCAGGCGGTCCTGCCGGCACCGTCGGTCACGGTCACGCCGTTCTTGCCGACGCTGACACGGAACTCGCCGGTGGTTGCGGTGGATGTCTTCTTCACACTCAGCGAACCCGGCTTGATCGGGTCGAGCTTCTCCTCCGGGGGGTCACCGAAGGCGGGGTAACTTGCCTTGAGCGACTTCGAGGAACTCGTCGCCGCGGCGCGCTTCTTCGTCTCGGCGACCACGGCGCGGACCTTCCAGTCGCCGCTCTTGTATGTGGTGAACGAGGTCGAGAGTTTGCCCGACGAGTTCGTCTTTGCCTTCTTGACCGTCTCCCAGGTGTTCGTCTTCGACCGGGTCTGGATCCGGACGGTGCGCTTGCCCGCCGGTGTCACGGTCACCTTCGCCGAGACGGTGTCCGCGACGGTGGTCTTCGTGGCACCGACTTTGAGGGTGACCGACGTCTTGGACTTCTTCGCCGCCGCGGTGGCGGCGAGGTCGGAGTCCGCCTGTGCGGCCTGGGCAGGCACGAGAAGAGTTGACGCAAGGGCGCTGGAGACAAGAGGTGCTGCGATCCGCATGCATCTCACGGTAGATGCCGACGGGCGCCGGACGCACGGGTTCCCCTGGTTGTCTAGGCTTGGCGAGTGCTGAGAATGTCCACTCTGTTCCTGCGCACGTTGCGCGAGGACCCCGCTGACGCCGAAGTCCCGAGCCACAAGTTGCTGGTCCGCGCCGGCCTGGTGCGTCGCGTCGCCCCTGGCGTGTTCACGTGGTTGCCGTTGGGTTATCTCGTGTACCGCAACGTCGAACGCATCGTCCGCGAGGAGATGGACGCCGCAGGCTTCCAGGAGGTCCACTTCCCGGCGTTGCTCCCGCGCGAGCCCTACGAGGCGACCGGCCGCTGGACCGAGTACGGCGAGACGTTGATGCGCTTGCAGGACCGCAAGGGTGCCGACTATCTGCTCGGCCCGACCCATGAAGAGATGTTCACGCTGCTGGTGAAGGGTGAGTACTCCTCGTACAAGGATCTGCCGCTGGTGATCTACCAGATCCAGACGAAGTACCGCGACGAGGCGCGGCCGCGGGCGGGGATCCTGCGTGGGCGGGAGTTCGTCATGAAGGACTCCTACTCGTTCGACATCGATGACGAGGGACTGCAGCGCTCCTACGACCGGCACCGGGATGCGTACATCAAGACCTTCGATCGACTAGGCCTCGACTATGTGATCGTCTCGGCCATGAGTGGCGCGATGGGTGGGTCTGCCAGCGAGGAGTTCCTCGCACCGTGTGAGAGCGGGGAAGACACCTTCGTCCGTTCCGATGGCGGATATGCGGCGAACGTCGAGGCGGTCGTGACGGTGCCGCCGGCCGAGGTCCCGATCGAGGGGTTGCCTGCCGCGCACGTTGAGGACACGCCGGACACCCCGACGATCGAGTCACTGGTGGACCTGGCCAACGCCCGGTTCCCCCGCGCCGACCGTCCGTGGACCGCGGCCGACACGTTGAAGAACGTGGTGCTTCGTCTTGAGCACCCGGACGGCACGACCAGCGCATTGGTTGTGGGTCTGCCGGGTGATCGGGAGGTCGACATGAAGCGCCTCGAAGCACAGGTCTCGCCGGCTGTCCCCTCGCCCTTCGAAGAAGCCGATTTCGCCGCGTACCCGCAGTTGGTGAAGGGGTACATCGGGCCGCAGGTGCTCGGGGAGGACCGCGGGATCCCGTACCTCGTGGATCCCCGGGTCGTCAGCGGCACCGCATGGATCACCGGGGCGAATGAGCAGGGCAAGCATGTCTTCGATCTGGTCTGTGGGCGGGACTTCACTCCGGACGGAACCATCGAGGCCGCCGAGGTCCGCGACGGCGATCCGGCCCCCGACGGATCCGGTGCGCTGCATTCGGCGCGCGGTATCGAGATCGGGCACATCTTCCAGCTCGGCCGCAAGTACGCCGAGGCGCTCGACTTGACCGTCCTCGACGAGAACGGCAAGTCCAGGGTGGTGACGATGGGTTCCTATGGCATCGGAGTGTCCCGGGCCGTGGCAGCGATCGCCGAGCAGCACCACGACGACAAGGGACTCATCTGGCCCCGCGAGGTCGCTCCAGCCGACGTGCACATCGTGGCCACAGGCAAGGATGCCGCGGTGTTCGAGAAGGCCGAGGAGTTGGCGATCGCGCTCGAGGACGAGGGTCTGCGGGTGCTATATGACGATCGGAAGGTGTCGCCCGGCGTCAAGTTCAACGACTCCGAGTTGCTCGGTGTGCCCACCATCGTGGTGGTTGGCAAGCGGCTCGTTGACGGGATGATCGAGATCAAGGACCGTGCTTCAGGTGACCGCGAAGAGGTCGAGCTCACCGCCGCCATCCCCGCGATCCTGGCCGCCTGCGGTCGCTAGTCCAGCGAGGGCACCTCGACCTGAATGATCCGGTCGTCGCCGCTGGTGGGCTGTCCGCGTCCGTCGGTGTTGTTCGTGACCACCCACAACTGTCCGTTCGGAGCCTCCACAACGTCGCGCAGACGGCCGTACTCGCCGTCGAACCACGCTTGCGGGTCGGCTGCCCGGGTACCGTCGAGGCGCACTTCGTACAACGCCTGTCCACGCAGCGCAGCGACCCAGGCCGACCCGTTGACGATCGCCAGGCCGCTCGGGGAGGACGTGGCCGTCGGTGACCACGTGGCCTTCGGGTTGGTGGTGCCGGGGATGTCGCAGCGGCCTTCGCACTGCGGCCAGCCGTAGTTGCCGCCCGGTTCGATGAGGTTCAACTCGTCGACGTCGTCCTGGCCGAATTCGGTGGCCCACAACCTGCCTGCCTCGTCCCAGGCCAGGCCTTGGACGTTGCGGTGGCCGTAGGAGTACACCGGCGACGCCGGGTCGGGGTTGCCCGGCGCAGGGTTGCCCTTGGGGGTGATCCGCAGGATCTTGCCGGCCAAGGAGCTGCGGTCCTGGGCGAGGTCGGGTTCGCCTGTCTCACCGGTTGCCACGTACAGGAACCCGTCCGGGCCGAACGCGATGCGCCCCCCATTGTGGATGAAGCCCTTGGGGATTCCCCCCAGAATCGTGCGCTCGTTGCTCAGCCGCTCGCCGTCGAAATCGAAGGCGACCACGCGGTTGTCGGTGGCTGCGGTGTAGTAGGCGTACACCGTGTCAGGATCCGGCGATTGCACCGCCAGGCCCAGCAGGCCCCCTTCACCACCCGGCAGCACCTCCGGGGGGTTGCCGATCTCGCTAGTCTGACCGTTGTCCAGCAGCAGGATCTTCGCGGTGTCGCGCTCGCTGATCAACGCCCGCCCGCCGGACAGCGGCACCACGCTCCAGGGGGCCTCGAGGTTCCGGGCGATCTCCCCGGTGACGGTCGGCTCGGACGGCGTCGACGGTGACACCGCAGGACTGTCGCTGGTGGCGGAGGTCGCGGGTGGCTCCGGGTTCGTCGCCTCGCTACAGGCTGCAAGGGCGGTCACGACCAGCACCGCAATCAGGATGCGCTTCACCGTTCCAGAGTAAGGTCCGGTCACACCGGCGGGGCGAGCCCTTCCGGCCACGGGAAGGCCTGGCCGGTGGCGCCCCAGCCCTGCGCGGAGGTGGCGGCACGCCGCACCGCACGCACGGCCCAGCGCCGGCGTGCCTCATCGGTCTGGTCCGTCAGTAACGCGACCAACACCGGGATCAGGCGTAACTGCACCGTGGCCAGAAGCGCCTTTGCCTGGGCGTCCGTGTTGACGGGCCCCGGTAGCTGGTAGGCGGGCGCGGGTGGTTCGGGCTGCTGTCCGTCCGCGATCAACCAGGCACGCAACTGGTCGCGGTCGGTGCGGTGCCGGCTCAACTGCGCCAGCGCGATGTCCTGGCCGGTTCGCAACCTGCCACCAGCCCGGCCCAACGCATAGATGGCGGCGTACTCCCCGGCCAGCGCCGCGCCCAGGGTCTCGCTCACAGCGTCCCCAGTGCTGCGGCGTGCTGGGATTCGGAGGCTGCGATGAGAGCGAGCAGTTGCGCGCGTTCCTGATCCGTTTCGCGCACAGCGGCAGCAGCGTGGCTACGGCCCGCGCCGATCTCGGCGCGTCGCAGGGCGCGCACGGAGGCTGGCGGGGTGGGGGACTGCGTCGTGGCAGGGGGTGCTTCCCATCCCAGCGCCCGCAGGTGAGCGGCATGCTCGTCGCGGATCCTCTGGTATTCGGCGGCGCGGGCAGGTCCGGCGGTTGCGATGGCCGCGTCGTAGGCGGCGATGAGAGCGATCTCCTCGGACTGCTGTGCATCGGGCACGGGTGGGGGTGCATCCGGTTCGTCCGCATCCTCGCTGCACGCCGGAGCGGCAGCGAGGGCGACGGCTGCCAGCGCGCCCATCTGCAACACGTGCCGCCGATCCGTCATGATCTGTCAGCCTACGCGCGCGTAGTGTGGGAGGGCACCAGGGAGGCTGAACATGTCGGATGAACGCGAGCAGCGGATCGCGGAGCTCGTCGACCCCATCGTGACTGCGCGTGGGGCGGATGTGGAATTCGTGGACCTTCGCCGCGCCGGCAAGAGGACGGTGGTGGTCATCGCCGTCGACACCGATGGTGGGGTCTCGTTGGACGACATCGCGGACTTCTCCCGGGACATCTCGGAAGCGCTCGACGCCTCCGATGTCATGGGGGAGGCGCCGTACACCCTTGAGGTCACCTCGCCGGGTGTGCATCGGCCTCTGACCCTGCCGCGGCACTGGCGACGCAACCAGGGGCGGTTGGTCAAGATCACCACCACCGACGGTGCGACGTTCGAGGGCCGCATCGCCGACAGCGACGACGGGGGCGCCCGGATCGATGTGGCCGGACAGGTGAGAGCTGTGGACTACGCCGAGGTGGCCAAGGCCGTCGTGCAGGTCGAGTTCCCGAAGGAGGCCGGCTGATGGACATCGACATGACCGCGCTCAAAGCCGTGGTGGTCGACAAGGGCCTGAGCCTGCAGACGGTGGTCACCAGCATCGAACAGGCCCTGCTGGCCGCCTACCACCACACCGAGGGACATCAGCAACTCGCGCGGGTGGAACTCGACCGCAAGACCGGGCACGTCACGGTCTGGGCCGCTGAACTCGACGAGGACGGCGAGAAGGTGGGGGAGTACGACGACACCCCCGCGGACTTCGGGCGGATCGCCGCCACGGTGGCCAAGCAGGTGCTGATGCAGCGGCTGCGTGAGGCCAGCGACGACGTGACCTTCGAGGAGTTCGCCGCGAAGGAGGGCGACCTTGTGTCCGGCGTGATCCAGCAGGGCAACGATCCTCGATTGGTCTACGTCAACCTCGGTGCGGTCGAGGGCGTCATCCCGCCCGCTGAGCAGGTGCCGACGGAGTCGTACGGGCACGGGGAGCGGCTGCGCTGCTACGTCGTGTCGGTGCGACGAGGCGCAAAGGGGCCGTCGGTCACCTTGTCCCGGACACATCCGGATCTTGTGCGGCGGTTGTTCGCCATGGAGTCCCCGGAGGTTGCCGATGGGGTGGTGGAGATCGCCGCCCTGGCCCGCGAGGCCGGCTACCGGACCAAGATCGCCGTGCGCGCCCGCTCCCCGCAGGTCAACGCGAAGGGCGCGTGTATCGGTCCCATGGGTCAGCGGGTGCGGGCCGTGACCTCGGAGTTGCAGGGCGAGAAGATCGACATCGTCGACTACGACGAGGACCCGGCCGCCTTCATCGCGGCGGCACTATCGCCGGCTCGGGTGGTGGGTGTCGACGTCGTGGATGAGCGTGCGCGGGCGGCCCGCGTGACGGTGCCGGACTACCAGTTGTCCTTGGCGATCGGAAAAGAGGGACAGAACGCCCGTCTGGCCGCGCGCCTCACGGGGTGGCGCCTCGACATCCACCCGGACGTGGCGGCTGAGTGACGCCCCGTTTGCGACGTCGTTGACGGGCTTGGGTCCCGTTTGCGACGTTGTTGCCCTCCTGGCTACCGCTTTTCGACAACAACGTCGCACGGCGCGTCCGGCAGCGACAACAACGTCGCAAGACGAGCCACGGGTTCGAGTGGTGCATCGGTGATCGAGGTCACGTGGCGAAGGCGCCGTCGGGAACTTGACCCCGCACGCTAGACTGAATACGGATCGCCGCGATGAAACCTTCAGCGTCAGACCGTATGGTCTCCGGTACCCCGGTGCGCACGTGCGTTGGCTGCCGCCGAAGAGTTCCTCAAGGTGATCTGCTCAGGGTGGTCTGCGACGAGGCCCGGTTGGTGCCGGATCCCACGCGCAGACGTCCCGGTCGCGGTGCCTACGTACACCTCACACAGGAGTGCGTCACGGCTGCCATCGCCCGCAAGGCGTTCGGCAGGGCTCTGCGGATCGGGGGCGGGCTGGATCCCAGTGATCTGGAACGGGCTCTTGAGCAACTGACCGAACCGAACGTTGGGAGCGTCGGGATGACAACCCGATGAGCAGTCTGCGATGAAAGCGCCGACACAACACTAGGTCCGGAGTACCCCGGGCCAGACAGGAGAGAAGTGGCCAAGGTCCGGGTCTATGAACTCGCGCGCGAGTTGGGGGTGGAGAGCAAGGCTCTCATCGCCCAGCTCCAGGACATGGGCGAGTTCGTCAAGTCCGCGTCATCGACGATTGAGGCGCCGGTTGTGCGCCGACTGCGGGATTCGGTGAAGACCGCCCCGCCGAAGGAGAAGGCAGAGCCTGCGGCGAAGAAGGCTGCGAAGCCCGCACCCGCCAAGAAAGCCGCCGAGGCGCCGACACCCGCCCCGGCTCCCGCTCCAGCCCCGGCAGCGCAACCTGCTGCGCCGGCCCCCGCACCTGCGCCTGCTCCGGCTCCCAAGCCGGCCGCCGCCCCGGCACCTGCACCTGCTCCCAAGCCCGCCCCGAAGCCGGGTCCGCGTCCGGGCAACAACCCGTTCGGTTCTCCGGCACCGCGTCCGGGCAACAACCCTTACGGTTCTCCGGCACCGCGTCCGGGCAACAACCCGTTCGGCACCTCGGCACCGGCCGCCCGCGGCGGCGTGCCGGGTGCTCCCCGTCCCAACCCCGGCATGATGCCTCCTCGTCCCCGGCAGGCCCCTGGCCGCCCCGGTGGGCCGGGTGGCCGCCCCGGTGCTCCCGGCGGCCGCGGCCGTCCCGGTGGTGCGCCCGGTGGTCGTCCAGGTGGCGGTCCCGGAACCGGTGGTCCCGGCGGTGGCGGCGGCTTCGGTGGTCGTCCCGGCGGTGGTCCCGGTCGTCCTGGCGGTGGTCCGGGCGGACGCGGTCGCCCCGGGGCCAAGAAGTCGCGCAAGAGCAAGCGCGCGAAGCGCCAGGAGTTCGACAACATGGAGGCCCCGACGATCGGTGGTGTGCGGATCCCGCGCGGCGACGGTCGTACGGTCAGGCTTCCTCGTGGGGCGACTCTCACAGACTTCGCAGAGAAGATCGATGCGAACCCCGGTTCGCTGGTCCAGGCGCTGATCGGACTCGGCGAGATGGCTACGGCCACCCAGTCGCTGTCCGACGACACCTTGATGCTGCTCGGCGGCGAGTTGAACTACAACGTCGAGGTCGTGTCGCCCGAGGACGAAGACCGCGAACTGCTCGAGAGCTTCAACCTCGAGTTCGGTGAGGACGAGGGCGGCGAGTCGGCGCTCGAACAGCGTCCGCCGGTCGTGACCGTCATGGGTCACGTCGACCACGGTAAGACCAAGCTTCTCGACGCGATCCGCAACACCAACCAGGTGGCGCGGGAGGCCGGCGGTATCACCCAGCACATCGGCGCGTACCAGATCCGCAGCGAGATCGACGGTCATGAGCGGGCGATCACCTTCATCGACACCCCCGGTCACGAGGCGTTCACCGCCATGCGTGCCCGTGGTGCCAAGGTCACCGACATCGCCGTGCTCGTGGTTGCCGCCGACGACGGCGTGAAGCCGCAGACGATCGAGGCACTCAACCACGCGCAGGCGGCGGACGTGCCGATCGTGGTCGCCGTGAACAAGATCGACAAGGAGGGCGCCGACCCGCAGAAGGTCCGCGGGCAGCTCACCGAGTACGGCTTGGTGGCCGAGGACTTCGGCGGCGACACCATGTTCGTGGATGTCTCCGCCAAGGCCGGCATCAACATCCACGAGTTGCTCGAGGCTGTTGTGCTCACCGCGGATGCATCCCTGGACCTGCGGGCCAACCCCGAGCAGGACGCTCAGGGTGTGGCCATCGAGGCGCACCTGGACAAGGGTCGCGGTCCCGTGGCCACCGTCCTGGTTCAGCGGGGCACGTTGAAGGCCGGCGAGAGCATCGTCGTGGGTGAGGCCCACGGCCGCGTGCGGGCCATGCTCGACGAGAACGGTGATCCGGTGGATGAGGCACTGCCCTCGCGGCCGGTCCAGGTGCTGGGTCTGACGTCGGTCCCTGACGCCGGTGACACCTTCCTGGTCGTCTCCGAGGACCGCATCGCCCGCCAGATCGCCAACACCCGGCAGGCTCGGGAGCGCAACGCCGAACTCGCCGCACGGCGTGGCCGGCGCACGCTCGAGGACATCCTGCAGGGTCTGGAGAAGGGCGAGACCGGCACCCTCAACCTGATCATCAAGGGTGACGTGTCCGGTTCGGTCGAGGCGCTCGAGGATGCGCTGCTGAAGCTCGACGTGGGCGACGAGGTCGACCTGCGTGTGATCCACCGCGGCGTGGGAGCGATCACACAGAACGACGTGAACCTGGCGACCGTAGACAACGCGATCATCATCGGGTTCAACGTCCGGACCGCGGAACGTGTCGCCGAACTCGCCGAGCGCGAGGGTGTGGACATCCGCTACCACTCGGTGATCTACGCGGCCATCGAAGAGGTCGAGCAGGCGCTCAAGGGCATGCTCAAGCCCATCTACGAGGAGGCCGAACTCGGCCGCGCCGAGATCCGCGAGATCTTCCGGTCCAGCAAGGCCGGCAACATCGCCGGATGTCTGGTGCGTTCCGGGGTCATCCGCCGCAATGCCAAGGCACGGGTCATCCGGGACGGCGTGGTCGTGGCCGACAACCTCACCGTCGAGTCGCTCAAGCGCTTCAAGGACGACGCGACGGAGGTCAAGGACGGGTACGAGTGCGGTATCGGACTCGGGTCGTTCAACGACATCAAGGTCGAGGACATCATTGAGACCTTCGAGATGCGGGAGAAGCCGCGCTAGCGGCCCTGCCGTGTACGCCGGGATCCTGTCGGTGGATCTGCTGCTGCACACCCGCAGCCTGAAG
>CALFYG010000294.1 GCA_937952095.1 uncultured Micrococcales bacterium
ATTCAGAATTATCGCAACGTCGCTTCGGTCTGTACGGTCTGTGCCGCGATCCTTCTTCAGTCCGCTTGCGTCAGGATTTACCTCATGGAGCGTTTAGCCGGACGGCGGAATATGCTCCATGCGCCGGCGGAGGCGTGGCGTCCCCCGCTGTTCGCTCCGGAACGAACGACATGGGACCGGTTGGTGGCATCGCTGCGGCGGCTGTTGGATCTGCAGGCCGGAGGCCGGCTCTCACCCGACCTCGACGCCGTGGCCATCGCCGACGAGATCCCCGTGCGCTATGACCGCCTCTGGGACGAACTGACCGCCGTCGAGCACGTGGCGGGGACCGAACGGTGGCGCATCGCCCGCCGGGTACAGCGCCTCAACACCCTCGGTTTCGACGTCGCCGAACTGGACCTGCGCCGAACCCCACAGGGTGTGGTCCGCATCCAGCCGAAGGTGGTGGATCCCGGCTACCACTCCCGCCGCCTCCTGCGTCTGGTCGGACTCGACGTCGGCGAGAATCAGGCGCGCCGGCTGCTCAACGATCTCGACCAGTACACGGCGGCCAAGAACGCGGCATCCGGGGCCAGCCCCATCCGTCCGCGGCGAGCCGAACCCAACGCCCGTGAGGACGTCCTGGCCGCCCACTCGTGGCTCGCCGAGGTCTACGAACCCGTAGTCGGCGCGATCCCCGCGGAACTGCGCGGCAAACTCGAGGACGCCCAGGTCTTCCACGAGGTCCTCGAACACCGGTGGTACATGTCGGAGGCGGCGGGCAGAGACGTCGGCATCGAGGAGGCGGTCGCGGACTATGTCGCGAGTGTCCTCCACGAGAAACCCGACGAAGCCCGCATCCTCAGCCTCGACCCCGACGTGACCGGGATGCTCGAACTCGACGCCCTCGCGCGCGGTGAGGACGAACCGCACTGACGCTCAGTCGAGTTCGAGGCGCATCCGGTCCAGATCGTCCATGACGTACGCGACCAGATCCTCCGGGTTGGGCAGCAGCCCGGCGTCGGTGGCGAAGCCGATCGTCACTCCCCCGTTGTAGCTGAAGATGGTCGCGGTCATCGGCTGGTTGCCACTGCAGGGCGCGAAGCCGACGACCTGCTCCACCTCGTGACCGGCGAAGCGCAGGAGTCCGGTCGGACCCGGCACGTTGGTCAGCACCCCGACAGCCTTGTTGGCGAAGAAGTTCGTCAGGAAGAAGGCGATCTGGCCGGGCGACATCGACACCACTCGCTGCAGGCCGAATGTCAGCACCGCCTCGTCACTGTTCTTGATGCGAGCCATGCGCTGGTGCATCTGCTCGAGCCGCGCCTTCGGATCAGGTTCGTCGAGCGGCATCGGCAGGAACACCAGAGCGAAGTAGTTCCCGAGGTCCGGCGGGAGGTTGTCCTCGAAGGGCTTCAGATTGACCGGCACCATCCAGGCGACCTCGCGCAGGGATTCGCCCTGTTCCGACAGGAACCGCTGCAATCCCCCGGAGATGGCCGCCAGGAGCACGTCGTTCACCGTGGCACCGGCGCGACGGCCGAGGTCCTTGATCTCCTCCAACGACACCGGCTGGGACCACGCCACCGCCTTCTCCGTGCCCGGCTGGCCGCTCCACACCGTCTCGTCGGAGGCGGCGAAGGTGATCTTGGTGACCGATGACAGATCGTTCAGGCTTCTGTGCTGTTCGGCCCCGAGCACTTCGAGGGCGTCGAGCAGCCGGTCCGGGTGCCGGACCAGTGACAAGCCTTCCTCCACCCCGTGCACCCCCGCCTTCGCCACGCCGAGAGCCCTGCCCGGGAGGTGCGCCAACGCCGACAGTGGATTGCGCGCCACGTGGGCGGCCTCGTGGGCGACATCGCCGACCCCGTGCTCGACCACGTGCGCCACCTCTTCGGCGGCATGCGCCGCGACCCGCGTCAACTCGTCGGCGGGGTTGGAGGAGTCGCCACCCTGCACGCCCTTGCGTGCCACCACGGCGCCGATACTCGCCTCGTCCGCCTCACACAGCCCCAACAGGACCTGGGTGAGCCGGACCCCATCGGCGATCGCGTGGTGGAACCGGGTCATCCACGCGGAGCCGATCGAACCGTCCGGGAGGGTGAGCGGGCTCAGCAGGAACCCGGTCCAGAGTGGCCGGTCCTTGGGCAGCGGCTGCGATCGCTGCTCGGCCATGAACCGCTGCAACTCCTCGATCTGCGTGCCGGGCTCGAGTTCCACTTCGTGGATGTGACGCGCCAGGTCGAAGTCCGGATCGTCCTCCCAGGCCCACCCCATGCCGGAACGCACGGCACGACGGCCGAGCACTGGGAACCGCTCCACGGCCTCCTGTAGGACCGCGGTGACGTCATCGATCGACGGCACCCCCCGCAACACCATCGACCCGTCCACGACCATCAGGTTGTTCGGGCGGTCCATGGTCAGCCACAGGGCGTCCTGGACACTCATCGACACAGTCGTCATCGCACTGCCTCCTCGCGCTGCCAAATCTACGCGTGCCCCGCCTCCTGCGTCCGCTCGTTGGACGAGGTCACCTGATCGATCCGTGCCCAGGGCTGCGCCTGCTCGATGGCGGCCGCCAGATCGAGGAGCATCTGTTCCTGTCCGAAGCGCCCCGCGGCGTGGATGCCGATCGGCAGCCCGTGCGCGGACATGGCCATCGGCATGGAGATACCCGGCGCTCCGGACACGTTCTGCAGGGCGGTGAAGGACGCGAACCGCAGCAGCCGCACCAGGTGTTCGCGCGGATCCACCTCCGGACCGATGTAGCCGATCCTCACCGGTGGGGTGCCCAGCACAGGCGACAGGATGACGTCGAACTCCCCGAAGGCCTCGTCGTAGACCGGGCCGAAGCGACGCAGGCGACGCAGTGATCCGGGCAGGCCGACGGCCACGGAGGAGAAGAACTTCGACAGGTGGATCGTGAAGGGCTCGAGCTGCTTGGGCTGGTACTCCTTGCCGTAGACCTGACTGCCGAAGCGCTGCAGGGAGAAGGCCAGCATCGCCCAGTAGCGCAGGAAGTCCTGCGCGATCTGGTCCGGGAACGGGTTGTCGATCGGCTCGACGGCATGGCCGAGGTCCTCGCACAACCGCGCTGCGGATTCCACCGCGGCTTGCACCTCCGGATCGACGGGTAGACCCGCCACTCCCTGGGTCAACAGACCGATGCGCAGGCGTCCGGGGTCTCCGGTCGGGCCGATCGGAGGCAGATGGTCCGCAGGGTGGATACGCGCCATCTCGCGGTAGAACTGCACGGTGTCCCTCACGGTGCGCGTCACGACGCCCTGGGTCACGATCTTCACCGGCATCTGGTCCATCGCCTCGGGATCCACGAGCCGACCACGCGACGGCTTCAGACCCACCAGACCGCAGCACGAGGCCGGGATGCGGATCGATCCACCGCCGTCGTTGGCGTGCGCGATGGGTACGACCCCGGCAGCCACCATGGCCGCCGAGCCACCCGAGGAACCTCCCACGCTGTAGTCCAGACCCCATGGATTGCGGGTGGGCCCGTGATCGAGCGGTTCGGTGGTGGCGGTGAGACCGAACTCCGGAAGTGCCGTCTTGCCGAGGGTGTCGAAGCCGAGACGGCGCCAGTGCTCGACGAGTCGGGTCGGGTTCTCCGCCTCCCGACGCGGCACGGCGCGGGAGCCGAACGTGGTGGGGTACCCGGGCAGATCCTCGTTGTCCTTGAGGAAGGTGGGAATCCCGGCGAACGGACCATCCTGTGTGTTCTGCTCTTCGACCCAGGTCACCACGGCATTGAGCCGACCCGCCGCTTCAGCCCGGGCCATAGCGGCCTCCCGGACCTCCGCCGCGCTCACACGACCGGAGGCCAGGGCCTCCTTGAGGCCGACCGTGTCGAGGTCGGAGAGGGCGTCGTCGGTGAAGGTGTTGATGCGCATGAGGCTGATGCTACGCAGATCACCCGTTGAGAAGGATGGCCAGACACATCTCGTCGGTGGTCCCTTCTCCCCAGACCACGTAGCGCGCAGGTGTTCCCTGCAGTGCGGGCAACTGGCTGCGCAGTGTGGCGTCGTGGCGGCACTTCACGCGCAAGGTGTCCCCCGGCCCCACGTCCACCGGTTTGTCGAGCGGGATCGCCCCCTGCTGGTCGAAGTCCCAGTTCTCGATGTCGAGCAGGGTCTTCTCCCCCGGGGTCCCCGGATTGAGAGTCACGGAGATCTCCCTGCCGAGCAAGTGCATGTGCCCCGCGACGGCGAAGACCTTCGCGTCCTTGGCCACAGGGCGGTCGCACGTCTGCACCGACGACGCCTGCGGATCATCCGGATCGCCGCCGCACAACAACTGCAGTCCGGCAATGGTCGCCCCACTGTCCGCACCGAACCGGCTCACCACATCGTCGACGGCATCGGTGCGATCGCACAGACGACCGGTCTCGCCCGGCGCGCACGGCAACTCCACGGGCGCCGGCAGCAGCATGGTCCGCAGGGGTTTGAGCTTCTTGTCGGAGACCCGCAACCTGACCGCGGTGTTGTCGACGCCCTGTTCGCTGCGCAGGTTGTAGTGCATCTGGATCACGATCCGGCCGCCTTCGGGGAGCTCCATGCCGTAGCCGGTGGGCAGTTCGTTCGCATCGCCGCCAGGAGCCCAGGCAGTGATCCAGTCGGACTCGTCGAGGCCGGCCAGCACACCGCCGCGGGCCGGCAGCATGGCTCCGCCGAAGCATTCGTAACCCGGTTCAGGATCGGCCGCGTCGAGTTCCTCCGCCGCCGGAACCTGCTCCGGGGTGGCCGCGAACAGGATCGAGTGGTGGACGATGGCCGGGTTGCCCGGCTGGAACTCCGTGCCGGTGATCATGACGTCCTCGGCCACGCCGGGATCCACCACGAAACAGCGGTACTCGTCGGTCGCCCCGGCCGGTGCCTGCGGTGCGAAGTCGGTGGGCACAGCGACCGTGACGATCCGCTCCCCGGCGCCCGCCTCCAGAGCCGCCGTCGCCGTGGTGGGGGCGGAGTGGGCGCTCGAGTGTGTTTCCGACGGTGCCGTCGCCTCCGCCGGCGGGGTCCCCCCATGGGCCCCCTCGTGCGAGGCGCAGCCCGCCAACACCACCGCGGCGGCGATCAGGACAACGGAACCACGCATCGCTTCACGGTACGTCAGGAGGCCCCGGGAGAGAAGTCGGGCCACGGATCACCAACTCATGCGGCGAACACGGTGACCCCCAGCAGGAAGAGGACCGGCAGTGTGGCGATGAGAGCCACGAAAGCGCCCCACCCGGACTCGTCGCGGCGGACCAGCACCCAGGTCGTCACGCCCATCCCCAGAAGCCAGAGCGGGTAGCCGAACACCGCTCCCACGAAGAGGTAGGTCCCCACGTTCGCCTGATCCTCACTGAGCGCGGATCCCGCGAAGAGGATCGCGAACAGCCATGCGAGCAGTGAGAGCACCTGCAGCACCTGCATGAGCACGATGACCACCACGACCCCACGACCACCGGTCCGCTGCGACATACCACGCAGTGTGGCGCATTCCGCCAGGTTCGGCGGGTAGGCGGGGGCTAAGGTGTGCGAGCAGGCGAGCGGAGGTGTCGTGGCTACAGACACGCAGGTCCAACCGGTACCGACAGGACTCCAGCCCATCCCGGGGGACCCCGTCGATCCCCCGCCGAAGCATCTGGCCCCGACCCTCGCGAAGGTCGACCGGAAGGGCGTCCTGGCGGGCAGCGCCTTCCGGGCCTTCTTGCGCTACAGCCACACGAACACCTCCCTGTTGGCGGCCGGCACGACCTACTACGCGTTCCTGTCGCTGTTCGCGATCCTCGTGTTCGTCTTCGGGCTGACCGCCCTCATCGGCGGTGAGCGGCTCGCCCAGACCGCCACCGACAGCCTGAACCGCGCCTTCCCGGGACTCATCGGTGGCCAGGGGATCTCCCCGGAGCAACTCCAGCAGGTCGGTCAGACCACCTCGATCATCGGTCTGCTGGTGCTGCTGTTCTCCGGCAGTGGTGCGATGGTCGCGCTGAGCAACTCCTTGCATCTGATCTACGCCACGCCCAAGGACCCCCGCAACTTCGTCGTGGCACGGCTACGACTGCTCGCATGGATGCTGCTGCTGGTGCCATTGATCGGGCTGTCATTCGTCCCGTCGACGGTCATCAGCACCTTCGCCGACCCGGTCATGGAGTTCCTCGGTCTCCAAGGAGGCTTCTGGACCTACGCACTCTTCGGGCTCACCGCCGTGGTGTCCATCGCACTCAACGCTCTGGTCGTGTGGCTGATCCTCGGACACCTCGGCGGAGTCACACCGGGCCGCCGTCCCCGACTGGTCGGCGCCCTGATCGGCGCCGTCGGGATCGAGGTGTTGAAGTACCTGCTGTCATTCATCATCGCGTGGTCGGTGGGCAAGCCCCAGTACGGTGCGTTCGCCGCACCCATCGCGATGCTGCTCGTGTTGTATCTCGAGGTCCTGGTGCTCTACTTCGCGGCGTGCCTGACCGCCGGCATCGCGGTCGCGACCGTGGACACTGACGCCGACCGACCGTGAGCACCCCGCGGGTTCTCACGCCCCGGACACAACCACCACCGCGTTGAGATTCTCGCGCGACGACAGCCACACGGTCGGGCCCTCCGGCGCGTCCGCCACCGCCAGCGCGGCGCGAGCGGGAAGCAACACCGGCTTGAAGAAGCCCGCTTCGACCACGTACCGCGCGGGGAGGCGATCCTCCACCTGCGCCAGACACCGCGCGAGAGTCCACATCCCGTGCGCGATGGACGAGGGGAAGCCGAACAGTCGGGCGGCCAGCGGATGCATGTGGATCGGGTTGCGGTCCCCGGAGACCGACGCGTAGCGGCGGCCGATGTCCGCGGGGATCTCCAGATCCTCGGTGGGCGTATCGATCGGGATCTCGGGCCAGTCACGTCGCGTGGCCGGTTCCCCGGACGTCGGGAGTTCCGCGCCCCGGCTCAGATAGGTGCTCGCTTCCTGCCAGACCTCAGAGTCATCAAGGGTGGCCGTCGTGATCACGTCGAACTCGGTGCCCCGAGGGTGCGACCGCGGCTCCCCCACGTGCACGCTCACCGCATACGTGCCCAGCGCGGGCAGTGGTCCGCGGACCTCGATCCGGTTGGCGATGTGCACCATCCCGAGAGAACCCATGGGGAAGTCCCGCGCCGTCATCAACTGCATGGCCAAGGGGAACCCCGCGAGGTGCAGCATGGCGGGGGGCAGATCCGGACCCACTCCCCCGCAGACGCTGCGGTACGCATGCACCTCTTCGGTAGTGAACCGCACCGTCGACAGGCGCAGACGACGCGTCGGGATGCGATCGCCCCCGCCCCACACCATGCCGGGCAGCAGCGAACCCGCCACGGCCCGCGCGTAGAGCATGGCGGTACCGGGCGGGGCGTTCAGTGTCTCGTCGGCCACACCGCCATCTAACCCGTCCACACCTTCGGCGCGCCACGCTGCGGGCCGCCGGGAATGATGAGGTGCATGAGTGAGCAGCCCGCGGTGGACGGGGTGCCCTCCGCGGCGGCGATGGAGGCCCGCACCTCGTACCAAGTGGCGGTGGTCGTGCTGGCCATCGCCACGATCCAGATGCTGCTGCCGGACCAGGTGACCATCGGCGCCAAGTGGCTGATACCTGCCATCGAGGTGATCGGTGCACCCGCGGCGCTGATCATCATGCGCGCCTCGGGCCTGGCGTCGCACTGGATCCGACGCGGGATCACGGCCTTCCTGGGATTCCTGGTCCTGGCCAGTGTCCTCAACGCGGCCCTACTACTGGTCTCGATGCTTCGCGGGGTCGAGGACAGCGGCGGGGAACTGCTGTTCGCCGGCTTCGGGGTCCTGATCATCAACGTGCTCAGCTTCGGCATCGTGTACTGGTGGGTCGACGGCGGTGGGCCGTTCCAGCGCGCCGAGGGCCACGGCGCGAACTGGGATTTCCAGTTCCCCCAGCAGGCCAGCGGCATGGCCTGGACCCCCCGGCTGCCCGACTACTTGTTCACCGCGTACACCAACATCATCGCGTTCTCGCCCACCGACACCATGCCCCTGAGTCACCGGGCGAAGTTCCTGTTCACGGTGCAGTCGTCGGTCTCCCTCGTCACGATCCTCGTGACGGTGAGCCGGGCCATCAACCTCATCAACTGACATCCGGCCGTCGATCCTGCTAGACCGTGTCCATGCTCGAGAACTTCCAGACCATCACCATCAATGAGTTCATCGGTACCGCGATCCTCGTCCTCGTGGGGTGCGGCATCGGCGCCCTGGGGGCCCTGCCGAAGAGCCTCGGCTTCGGGGCGGCGAACTGGATGCTCACCGCCTTCGGCTGGGGTATGGCCGTCTTCGTGGGCGCCAGCGTGGCATGGGAGTCGGGCGCCCACCTGAATCCAGCAGTGACCGTCGCGCTCGCCCTCACCGGGAATGTGGCCTGGTCGACGGTCCCCTGGTACTTCCTCGGCGAGTTCAGCGGGGCGATCGTCGGCGGACTGCTCGTCTACATCGTGTACAAGAAGCAGTTCGACGACCACGATGAACTGCACACCACCGGCAGCATCTTCTACACCAAGCCGGGCGTGCGCTCGCTGGGCTGGAACGCCGTCAGCGAGGCGGTGGCGACCTTCGTGCTCGTCTACTGGATCATCCAGCAGGCCCCCTGGCAGCCAGCGGTGGAGGGACAGGCCCCCAACCTGGGCAACATCGGTCTGGGCTACGCCGGCGTCGCGT
>CALFYG010000295.1 GCA_937952095.1 uncultured Micrococcales bacterium
GTCCCCACTGCTGCTCAGGCTGTACCGGGGTCTGTCCCCACTGCTGCTCAGGCTGTACCGGGGTCTGTCCCCACTGCTGCTCAGGCTGTACCGGGGTCTGTCCCCACTGCTGCTCAGGCTGTACCGGGGTCTGTCCCCACTGCTGCTCAGGCTGTACCGGGGTCTGTCCCCACTGCTGCTCAGGCTGCGCCGGGGTCTGTCCCCACTGCTGCTCAGGCTGCGCCGGGGCTTCAGGCTGCTGAACAGGCGCCTGGCTCGCGGCTGCCCAAGGATCGGCCGGCTGCTCGAAGGACGGCTCGGGGGCCGCGGGGGTCTGTGGGACCTCCGGCTGCGCCGCACCTGGCATCGGCTGCGTGTTCTGCGTCCAGCCACCCCCGTCCCACCACCGCACCTGTGCGGGGTCCCGCGGGTCCTGGTACCACCCCGGTGACGGGTTTCCGTTGGCCATGGTCGGAACCTTTCGCTCGTCTGCGTTCAGACTAGTCGGCGGTCACGACCCGACGCGATCACAGCGGGTCGACGGCTGATCACGAAACGTGATCGCAACCCGTTCGGCGCATTCGCGTGCCGTCATGCCTCCTGCATGTCCTCGAGGCTCACACCCTTCGTTTCGCGGATGAACTTGACCACGAAGAAGAAGGACAGGACTGCGAAGGCTGTGAACACGCCGTAGGC
Source organism: uncultured Micrococcales bacterium (assembly GCA_937952095.1). Taxonomy (GTDB): domain Bacteria; phylum Actinomycetota; class Actinomycetes; order S36-B12; family UBA10799; genus JADKAV01. The sequence goes on from CALFYG010000295.1 coordinate 676, forward strand.
GAAACCGAGCCCGATGGACGACATCACCGGGAAGGAGACGCTGACGATGAAGTTCGCCACCCACTGAGCAGCCGCCGCGACAGCCAACGCGGCAGCCCGGATGCGGTTCGGGAACATCTCTCCGAGCAGGACCCAGACCACCGGACCCCATGACACACCGAAGAACACGACGTACAGGTTGGCCGCGACCACGGCGACCGGCCCGGCGATGCCCGTCAGGTACGGAGTGCCGATCGACTCGGCGCCGGAGCAACCAGCTTGCCCGGCATCCACCAAGGCCTGCGTACAGGTCTCGGCCGTCCCGAAGACGAATGCCATGACTCCGAGTGTCACCGCCATACCCAGAGAACCGATGATCAACAGCGGCTTTCGGCCGATCCGGTCCACCAGGGATATCGCCACCAGCGTCACCACGACGTTCGTGGTGTTCGTGATCAGAGTGATCAAGAACGCCTGTGACTCGTCGAAGCCGACCGACGCCCAGATGCTGTTCGAGTAGTAGAAGATGACGTTGATCCCGACGAACTGCTGGAAGACGCTCAGGCCGATGCCGATCCAGACGATCGGCTTCAGCCCGAGCACCGCACCCTTGAGGTCACTGAACCGCGGCTTGTGATCACCTGCCATCGACGCCTTGATCTCCGCGACCTTCGCGTGCTGATCGCCATCCAGAACCCGGGAGAGCACCTCGGCGGCTTCCTCGTCCTTGCCGATCTCCACGAGGTAGCGCGGGGACTCAGGGATCGTCAGCGCAAGCAGTCCGTACACCAGCGCCGGCACAAGCATCACGAGGAACATCCACTGCCAGGCCTCGAGCCCGAGGAGCCAGGTGTTGTTCGCGCTGGTCGTGGGATCGTCGGCACTGGCGGCGTTGAGGATCAAGTAGTTGGTCACGGCCGTCGTGAAGATACCCAGGACGATGGCGAGTTGCTGCAGGGAGCCGAGCCGGCCGCGCAACTGCGCGGGCGCGATCTCCGCGATGTACATCGGTGCGATCACCGATGCGATGCCGATGCCGGCACCACCGATGAACCGCCAGAACATCAGGTCGGCGACGCCGAGCGGGAAGGCCTGCCCAACCGCAGCGATGAGGAAGAGCACAGCTGCGATCACCATGACCCGGCGACGCCCGTACTTGTTGGCCAACGACCCTGCGAACCACGCGCCGACCGCCGACCCCAGCAGGGCGATCGCCACCACGAACCCGATGGCATCGCCGATGTCGAACTTCGACTTCAGCGCGTCCACCGTGCCGTTGACGACCGCGGAATCGAAACCGAAGAGGAAGCCACCAAGGGCGGCCACGATGGCCATCCGCAGGACGCGACCGGTGTGATACTTCTCCTCGACCACCGGGCCGCTGTCTCCGGCTCCGGGAAGGGGTCCGTGCGCCATGGTGTCTCCCTTGGTTGTGGTGTCTGGAACCTACCGATTCGGACACGGCGATTGCACGCCTAGCGGGGACTTCCACCACCTGTGATCACTATCCGGAAACGCCATTGTCGGGCCCCGGACCATCACATGTGGCCGCGAGTGTCACGAAGGTGCGGTCTCCCGGCTGCGAGTGTCGCGAAGCGGCCCGTTCCAGCGACCGAGAACCGACGGTTCCGTGACACTCGTCCGGTCAGGACACACGCCTGGACACCCCCGGTCTTGTGCACCCGTCGGACGTCGTGCATCATTACCTGCATGCCGATCACGCCTTCCCGCTCCATGCGGATGATGTGCGCGTGTTCGTGTTGTTGTGCCTAGCCGCCCACATCCTTCGCACCCCGCGGATGATCGGCGCCTGGGCACTCCCAGCGCCGACATAGGCCCTGGGAACCCCTGACGCCGGTCTCCTCTCACCTGGAGAACCGATGAACCAACGACCCACCCGCAGCAAAGAGACCGGGCAATGGGCACTGGGTCAGCGCGACCCGCTGAACCCCAACGAGCAGTTCAAGGCCGAGGACGACGGATTGAACGTCCGCGCCCGGATCGAACAGATCTATGCCAAAGAGGGCTTCGCGTCCATCCCCGCCGAGGATCTGCGGGGCCGGATGCGCTGGTGGGGTCTGTACACCCAGCGCCGCCCCGGTATCGATGGCGGCCGCACCGCGAGCCTGCCGCCCGAGGAACTCGACGACGAGTACTTCATGCTGCGCATCCGCAGCGACGGGGGCACGCTCAGCCTCGACCAGGTGCGCGCCATCGCCGACATCTCCACACGCTTCGGACGGGACACCGCCGACATCACCGATCGTCAGAACATCCAGCTGCACTGGATCCGGGTGGAGGACATGCCTGAGATCTGGCGCCTGCTCGAGGCGGTGGGCCTCTCGACGACCGAGGCCTGCGGCGACACCCCACGCGTCGTGCTCGGCTCCCCGGTGGCGGGCATCGCATCCGACGAGATCCTCGACGGCACCCCAGCCATCGAGGAGATCGTCCGCCGCTACGTGGGCGATCCCGAGTACTCCAACCTCCCCCGCAAGTTCAAGAGTGCTGTCTCGGGATCACCCCGCCAGGACGTGGCTCACGAGATCAACTGCGTTTCCTTCGTGGGCGTGGTCCACCCCGAGCGCGGCCCGGGATTCGACGTCTGGGTGGGGGGCGGTCTGTCGACCAACCCGATGGTCGCTCAGCGCCTCGGCGCCTGGGTCCCGCTGGACGAGGTGCCCGATGTCTGGGAAGCGATCATCAAGATCTACCGGGACTACGGCTACCGGCGCCTCCGCAACCGTGCCCGCCTGAAGTTCCTCATGGCCGACTGGGGGCCGGAGAAGTTCCGGGAGGTGCTCGAGCAGGAGTACCTCGGGCGCTCCCTGATCGACGGCCCGGCGCCCGGGGCTCCCACCGGCAGGCGCGACCATGTCGGCATCTCCGCCCAGACCGACGGTCTCTTCTATGTCGGCGCCGCACCCACGGTCGGCCGGATCTCCGGGACGATCCTGGCTGGGATCGCCGACCTGATGGCCGAGCACGGCACACAACGCCTTCGGTTGACGGCCCAACAGAAGTTGGTGATCCTCGACGTCGCCGAGCCAGAGGGGCTCGCCGACGGTCTGGAGGCACTCGGCCTGCAGGTGCGGCCCAGCGAGTTCCGCCGCGGCGCGATGGCGTGCACCGGCATCGAGTTCTGCAAGCTCGCCATCGTGGAGACGAAGGCCCGAACCGCCGAGCTCGTCGACTCACTCGAGACCCAGTTCGGCCAGAAACTCGAAGGCACCGAACTCAGCATCCACGTCAACGGCTGCCCCAACTCCTGCGCGCGGTTCCAGATCGCCGACATCGGCTTCAAGGGATCGCTGGTCCCCGACGCCGATGGCGAGATGGTCGAGGGCTTCCAGGTCCACCTCGGTGGCCGGCTCGGGCCGGATGCCGGTTTCGGACGCAAGCTGCGGGCGTTGAAGGTGACCGCGGACGAGATGCCCGCCTATGTGGAGCGGGTCCTGCAGAACTTCAGCGATGAACGCGACGGAGGCGAGTCCTTCGCCGATTGGGTGGAGCGCGCACAGGAGGAATCGCTGCGATGAACGTCGTGCACTACTGCCCCTACTGCGGTGATGAGGATCTGTGGCCCGAGGACGAAAGGAGCACCTGGCGATGTCGGGCGTGTACCCGCATGTTCACCGTCCGCATCGTCAAACACAAGGAGCAGCAATGAGTACCGACATCGCCCTCGAACCCTTCATCCCAGACCAGACCAACGCCCCGGCGCATGCGGCAGCGCGCGGCGCCGCCCTGATCGCCGAGGCGGCCGCCAACGGCGCCGACCACGTCGAACTGGCCCGACTGTCGGTGCAGTGGGCGCACCGCACCTTCGCGTCACTCGTGCTCATGTCCAGCATGGGCGACGAGGTGCTGGTGCACCTGGCCAGTGAAGCGGCGCCCGGCATCGAGGTGGCCTTCATCGACACCGGATACCACTTCGCTGAGACCCTCGGCACCGCCGACGCCTATGCGTCCTCGCGCCCTCTGCGCCTTCTGACCGTGACCCCGGAGCAGACGGTCGACGAGCAAGACGCCCACTACGGCGCACAACTGCACCGCCGCGATCCGGACCTGTGCTGCCGACTGCGCAAGGTCGAGCCGCTGGAGCGCACCCTGGCCGGCCGAGACGCATGGGTCACAGGAATGCGCCGGGTGGACGCGCCCACGCGTAGCGACATAGAGATCATCGGTGTGGACGCCAAGCGGGACATGGTGAAGGTCAACCCCTTGGCGCTGTGGACCGAGGAACAGACCCAGGACTATGCGCGGAACAACGCCGTCCTGCTCAACCCACTGCGGCAAGCAGGGTACGCCTCCATCGGCTGCGCGCCCTGCACACGCCCCACGGCCCCTGGCGAGGATCCGCGTGCGGGCAGATGGTCGGGGACGGGCAAGACGGAGTGTGGTTTGCACGTCTGAGTCCCCCTCACCCGTTCGGGCCAACAGCTCTTGACAGGACGAATCCGGACATCGGCGCTAGGGTGCGCTTCGGAAAGTGATCGATTCTGCCGATGCAACGGTGTGACCCGAGGAGTCCTGAATGAGTAGAGCGGCCCGCGACACCATTTCGCTGCCGCCACCGCCGGCGAGTTATGGCGTTGTGCTGTTGTCCCACGGGAGCGCCGACCCCCGCGCACGGCTGGCGACTGACCTGCTCGCCCGCCGTGTCGGCCACCGCCTGGGTGCGTTCGTCGCGCAGGCCACGCTGGACAACGACCGCCCGCGACTCGACGGCGCGATCAACTACCTGGCGTCCAAGCACATCCATGACCTGGTTGTCGTACCCATGCTGCTGACGACCGCCTACCACGCCACGCAGGACGTCCCGGCCTTCGCGGCCGCCGCCCAGAAGGCCTACCCCAACGCCCGGATCACGGTGGCCACGCCGATGGGAGCCGACCCGTACCTGCTCAAAGGCCTCGACGCCGTACTCAAGGCAGCGGGTCACCGTCCGAGCCCGCAGACCGCCGTCGTCCTGGCATCAGCAGGCTCGAGTTACGCAGCCGCCCGCAGCCGTCACGCGGCCCTGGCACTGGAATGGCGCACCCACGGCTGGGGAGCCTCCGCAGTGGCCTTCGCCTCGGGCCCGGGTCCGCGGGTGGGCGACGCCGTGGCCGACCTTCGCGGCTCGGGGTACACAGACATCTGCGTCTCCCCGTTCCTCATCGCCCCCGGCGTGATGTCCCAGCGCATCGCGGCATCGGCGCGGGATGCCGGCGCCCACGCGGTCACCGGCACCCTGCACAGCACGGATGCGGCCATGGAGGTCGTGCTGCGACGCGTGCGGGCCGCCGTCGAGCAGCGGGACCTGCAACTCGCCTCGGGCTGAAGACGCTGGCGCTGCTGATCCACCGTTTGCGACGTTGTTGTCGGCGCCCACGGCCGTTTGCGACGTTGTTGTCGAATTCGACCTTCCACACGGGCAACAACGTCGCAATCCACGCCTGAGGGCGACAACAACGTCGCAAACCGCGCCGCCTCCGCGAGCACCATGCTCGGCCCGGGAGATCGTGTAACGATGCGCGTATGGACTTCACCTTTCCCGAGGAGATCACTGCTCTGCGCGCGGCGTTCGCCGACTTCCTGAAGCGCGAGATCCAGCCGATCGAGGACGAGATCGCCGCGCAGTGGGACACCCCTTACCCGGACAAAGAGATCCTCATGGACGCGATGGCACGCGTGCGCGCCCTGTCCGTGGAAGCCGGGTTCTTCGCCGCGCACATGCCGGAAAGCGTCGGTGGGCAGGGGCTGAGCACGCTGGGGATGACCGCACTCGTCGAGGATGCGGCGCGCAGCGGTTCGCGGTTGGCCATGACGGCGATCTCCCCGCCCAACCCGGCCGGGCCCAGTTCTCTGCTGCTCAAGCTCCCGGAGCACCTGGTCGAGCAGTGGGTGCAGCCGGTGGTCACCGGCACGAAAACCGCCTGCTTCGCGCTCACCGAACCGGAGGCAGGATCCGACGCTCAGGCGATCCGCACGCGTGCGGTCAAGGATGGCGACGGGTGGCGGATCAATGGCCACAAGCACTACATCACCAATGCCTCCGAGGCCGATTTCGCCGTCGTCTTCGCCGTGACCGACGCCGAGAAGCGGGCCGCTGGCGGGATCACCGCGTTCCTGGTGCCCGCCGACCAGTTCCGGCGCGGGCCCACACAATGGAACATCTCCGACACCCACCCCGGGGAATTGTTCTTCGAGGACGCCTGGGTGCCCGACGATCACGTTGTGGGCGAGGTGGGCCTCGGCTTCTTCGCGGCCATGGAGTTCCTCAACGCGGGGCGGGCCTACATCGGCGCCCAAGCACTCGGTCTCGCCGAGTTCTGTCTGGACGCGGCGACCACCCACGTCCAGACCCGCACCGCATTCGGCAAACCACTGGCCGCGTTCCAGGGTGCGAGTTTCCCGCTGGCGAAGAGCAAGGTCGACATCGAGGCGATGCGCTGGCTTGTCTACCACCTGGCGTGGGCCGTCGACGAAGGCCAGAACCCGATGCTCGACGCATCCATCGTGAAGTACTACACCACCGAGCAGGCGTACACGGTCGCTGATCGGTGCCTACAGGTCTTCGGCGGGATGGGTCTGATGAAGTCCGGGCCGATCGAGCGTGTTCTGCGCCATCTGCGGATGCTGCGCGTGGTAGAGGGCGCCTCGGAGATCCAGTTGCTGGTGATCTCGCGGACCTTGACCGCGGGGTGAGTCCCCCGCTCATCCGTTAGTCCCCCGCTCATCCGTTAGTCGAAAACGGCCGCGAACCTCTAACGGGAGTGCACAACCTCTAACCGACGGACGAACCTCTCACCGCAGCACAAACCGCAGCGGCAGGGGCGGCGCCACAAACCGACCCCGTCGTGCACAACCCTCACCGGAGTACGGTCCCCAGACCCAACCGTCACCGAACCGCAACCCACCCCCCACGAGGCGACCGATGCGTCGCTGTCCCCTGCTGACTAAGGTTGAGGACGGCATGCGAATCGACCCCAGGGGCTCCCGTGACCACTGACGCAAACAGCGCATTCGGCGCGAATGAATGGCTCGTCGACGAACTCTACGAGCAGTACCTGCAGGATCGGCACTCCGTCGACCCCGCCTGGTGGGACTTCTTCGCCGATTACGTCCCCTCCGATCCGGCACGCGCCGCGGCGCTGAAGTCGAAGATCGCAGGCGTGCGCGCCACCGTGACCTCGCCGACCTATGGCCATCCGGCCGGCGAGTGGCACCACATCACGGCGACCTGGAGCCTGTCCAGCGGCACGCTGGCCCTGTATGTCGACGGCACCCTGGCCGCCAGCTCGACGACGGCGCTCAGCGGCCTGCTCGGCACGCTGTCCACGCTGTACATCGGCTCGCAGCGCATGGCCGGCATCAGCGGCACGCCGGCGGCCTACACGGCCAACAGCGCCAACGGCTACATCGACGAGGTGCGGCTGTACAGCAGCGCGCTCAGCGCGCTGGAGATCGAGGGCATCCCGGCTTACACGCACACCTGCGCCGCCAGCATCCATCACTACGAGCTGAGTCTGCCCAGCAGCGCCGTGAGCTGCCTGGCCAGCAGCGTCACGGTCGCCGCCTGCGCCGATGCCAGCAGCCCCTGCACCAACCGCTCGACCGGCGCCGCCAACCACACGGTGACGCTGCTGCCGGCGGGCGCGGCGCTGGGTGCCACCACCCTCAGCTTCGATGCCACCGGCACCACCACCACCACGATGAGCAATGCCGCCGCGCTGGACGGCGCCACGGCCACCGTCACGCTGCTGAGCGCCGAACTGCTGGCGTCGGCAGCCGCCCAGTGCTGCCCCAACGGCAGCAGCTGCACGGCCTCGCCCAGCTGCAGCACCACGTACAAGACCGCCGGCCTGGTGATCGCCGCGGCCAATGGCGGCGCTGCCACCACGGTGGGCACGCAGACCGCCGGCAGCGCGAGCGCGGCGGCGAGCTGCGCGACAACGAGACGCTCAAGGCACCGCTGAAGCGCTACCGCGAGCTGCAGAGCAAGGTGCAGAAGGGCTGCTTCATCGGCCCGCGCTGAGCA
>CALFYG010000296.1 GCA_937952095.1 uncultured Micrococcales bacterium
GCGAGGCACCCACACCGACGAACATCTCAACGAAGTCGGAACCGGAGATGGAGTAGAACGGGACGCCCGCCTCGCCAGCGACAGCGCGCGCCAGCAACGTCTTACCGGTACCGGGCGGGCCGTACAGCAGCACACCCTTGGGGATCTTGGCGCCGACCGCCTGGAACTTGGCGGGCTGTGCCAGGAACTCCTTGATCTCCTCGAGTTCCTCGACGGCTTCGTCCGCGCCGGCCACGTCTGCGAACGTCGTCTGCGGCATGTCCTTGGTGATGACCTTGGCCTTGGACTTCCCGAAGTTCATGATCCGGGAGCCGCCACCCTGCATCTGGCTCATGAAGAAGAACAGCAGCAGGACGATCAGCACGACCGGCAACAGGGACACCAGCAGAGTCACGAAGATGTTGTCGCGCGGGACCTCGACCGTGTACCCGTCGGGGAGCTGTCCCGCGTCCTTCTTGGCCTGCAACTGGTTCTGGAGTTCGAGGCCCTGACCGGTGATGTACTCGGAGCGGACCTTGGTGTCGTCCTGCAGGGTGAGCTCTATGCGCTGCTCGCGGTCGATCAGCGTGGCCTGCTTGGCCTGGTTCTGCTCGATGTAGTCGACGGCCTGCCACGTGTCGACGTCTTTGACGCCTCCGACTCCGGACACGAGACTGCTGCCGAGCAGCACAAGAAGTACTGCCAGCAGGATCCACAACAGCGGCCCACGCGCCAAGCGCTTCATATTCATCACCTTGAGGATAGAACGGCCTATACCTGTCTGCTCATTCCCGTATCACAAGCGTGCGCTCAGGGCGTAACTGCGAGGTCGTGTCCACTGTGCACACAGGCCCTCAGCGGCGACGCCAGACGTCACTCGTACACAGACGCCGAGAGTTTCGCGACACAGTCCAGATTCCGGTATTTCTCCGCGTAGTCGAGCCCGTAGCCGACCACGAAATCGTTCGGGATGTCGAAGCCGAGGTACCGGACATCCACTTCAGTACGCATCGCGTCCGGTTTGCGCAGCAACGTGAGCACCTCGACGCTGGCAGCACCGCGCGACCGCAGGTTGCGCAGCAGCCAGGACAAGGTGAGCCCGGAGTCGAGGATGTCCTCGACGATCAGCACGTGCCTGCCCCCGAGGTCGGCGTCGAGGTCCTTGAGGATCCGCACGACACCGGAGCTCTTGGTGCTCGAACCGTAGGAACTGACGGCCATCCAGTCCATCTCGACAGGGATGGACAGCGCCCGGACGAAGTCCGCGACAACCATCACCGCACCCTTGAGAACCCCCACGATGAGCAGATCCTTGTCGGCGTAGTCGGCGTCGACCTGGTGGGCCATCTGCGCAAGGCGGGTGTGCAATTCATCCGCGGTGATGAGGACACCCTCGAGTTCACCGTCCACGTCCTCAACGCGCACTTTGCCTCCTGGCTGCTCGATGCAGGACTAGCCTGCCAGATTCCCGGGTCGCACGAACCCCACCTGGCAGATCCAGCGGACCCTGCCCACGCCATTGCGCGATCAACGAGTCCACGCCCACCAGATGCTCGCGGCTCAGCCCGGCACCGGGACTGCCGGCGAGCAGCGCCATCCGACGGATCACGCGCAGCCGCACGGCCCGGGGGACGCCACCGAGGTCCTCGATCGCCGCTGCGACACCGTCACCGTCCGTGACGGTGATCTGTTCGGCCCATCTGTCCAGCGCCGCGTTGTCCTCCCGCAGCGACGCAGCCGTCCGGGCAAGCCCCAGCACGACCCCGTCCCCGAGATCCTCGACCAGCGCCGGCAGCCCATGGTGACGGATCCTGGCTCGCGCGAAACGGTCGTCGCCGTTGTGGAGGTCCTCGTGGGGAGTCAACCCGGCTTCGTCACAGGCCCGGCGCACGTCCGCCCGCCGCAACCCCAACAGCGGCCGCCGCAGATCGCCGTCCACCGCCGCCATCGCCGACAGACTCCGGGCGCCCGATCCACGTGCCAGCCGCAGCAGGACGGTCTCGGCCTGGTCGTCGAGGGTGTGGCCCAACAGGATCGCCGCCGCACCGGACTCCCCCGCCGCCGCGCGCAGTGCTTGGTACCGCGCGGTCCGGGCCGCGGCTTCCGGTCCGCCGGGACCATCGACCGCGACCGCACGCACGAACACCGGGGCCAGTCCAAGCGCCTCGCACGTCTGGGCGGTCCACGCTGCCACGTCGGCCGACCCCTTCTGAAGTCCGTGGTCGACCACGACCGCGCCAATCGGTCGCCCGGTCAACGCCGCACCGGCGGCCAGCGCCAAGGAGTCGGGGCCACCGGAACAGGCCACCAGCACCGACGCGTCCGGGGGGAGATCCGAGAGGTTGTCCAGCACGGCCTTGCGGATGGCCAGCAACCGAGGACGCCCTACAGTCGCTTCAACCACAGCGCCGGGTCCTCGATCTCGGCGCGGGTCGGCAAGTGGTCGGGCGACTCCCACACCGCGTTGAGTCGCGGCATCCCGCCGTCGGCCATCACCGCTCGGACGAACGTGGCGCCCTGCGCGTACTGCCGCGCTTTCAGATCCATCCCCAGCAGGCGGCGCAGGAGACCCTCCCAGCCACTGGTTCCCGCGGCGCGGCGCTGCTGGAACGCGGCCCGGATGAACCGCACGGTCGGGATCGCTTTCGGGCCCACCTCGTCCATGACGACGTCGGCGTGGCCTTCGAGCAGAGACATCACCGCGGTGAGCCGGTCGAAGACCACCTTCTGCTCGCCGGAGTGGAAGGCGCCGATGATGCCGTCCTGCTCGTCGCCGGACCGCACCGCCCGCACCGCGGCCGCGAGGCGGGAGAACAACTCCTGAGTGCTCATGTCGGACAGCCGCATGTACTCGTGGATGTTCTCCAGCAGGTATCCGGTGAGCCACGGCGCGGAGGCGAACTGGATGCGGTGGGTCTGCTCGTGCACACAGACCCACAGCCGGAAGTCACGTGGCACGACGTCGAGCTGGCGCTCGATGGAGACCATGTTGGGCGCCACCAGCAACAGCCGCGGGTCGTCCTCGGTGAAGATCTCGAACTGACCGAGCACCCGGGACCCGACGAAACCGAGCACAAGCCCGAGCTGGGCGCCGGTGGCCCGGGATCCGATCTCGCGGGCGAATGCACCGGAGTTCTCGAGGCGCTCCGTCAGCGGCTCACTGATCCGCTGGAAGCTGTCGAGGTTCGACCTGATCCACTCGCTGCGGTCGACGACCTTGACCTGACTGGCCAGGTAGGCGTCGAGTCCGGTGGTCTCCTGCACCAACGGGGTCGCCTCCCGCGCGAGGTAGTACAACTCGGCGACGACCTGGTTCGCCTCCTCGGGGGTCATCTTGGGTCCACCACCGACCACCCGCGACCCGAGCGCAGCGGCGAGGTTCCAGTCCACAGCGTCGGCCATACAACGACCCTAACCCGCCACTGACAGACGGCTACTTCTTGGCCTTGAACCGCCAAGTGGCTACAGGACCCCGGCCGGCATCACCAACCGCCTGCACCTGCAGGACGTACCGCTTGCCCTTCTTGAGCTTGGTCAGGCGCAGTCCGTTGTTGGCCAGCGAACTCCACGGCGTCCACTTCTTCCCGACCTTGAGGCGGGCACGGTACGAAGTGGCACCGGCCACCGGCCCCCAGGCGACCACCGCCTTGCCCTTGCCCCGCCACTTCACACTCTTCCCGGTCGGTGCCACCAAGCCTGCTGAGGTGCCGCCGCCGCCCGTGCCGGATCCCGGGGTCACAGTCAGCGGCGCGTCTCCGTAAAGCGGGTTCGGCAGGATGCTGGGGGTCTGCAGCATCGTCGTGGACACCCACGCCTTGTCCCCGTTCACCGCACGGTTGGCGATCACCGGAACGAACACGCTGGCCACCTCGCTGCCACCGGTGATGCCCGAGGCGAGGGTGTATGTGCCGAGTTGGATGCTCCCCCCGGATGCCCCACTGGGGAACACCGCACAGCCGCCGTCGCGGGTTGGCACGTAGCCGGTGTCCGTCTGCGTGATGAAGCAGCGGACGGGGGCAGTGCCGGCCGGCGCCACGGACACCCCATCGGGCAGGCCCAAACGGATGACGGCGATATCTGAGTCGGCGAAGGCCCACGCCAGACCGGCCCACGCATGGATGTAGAAGACCTCGCCCGCGCGCGGAGTCTGCTTCGGGACGTCCACACCGCTCATCGCATAGATCGCGGAGGTGAAGATCGGCGGGAACCCGAAGGTGTACGAGCGCTGGTTGAACCCCACGTCCCCCTTGGTCCACTAGTCGGAGCGGAAGATGGCCCCCGTGCCGTCGGGTACCGGCTCCCCGATCGCGGCGGCGGCCGGGGCGGCGCCGGCGAAGACCGCGGCAACCGCGGTCGTGCCGATGATCAAGGACCTCATGGGCGCAGGCTACTGGGCCGGGTTGATCTTGTCGATCGCCCAAACGATCACCCGGCTGGGAGGATCGACCCATGCAGTTCACCCCTGACACCTGGCAGGACCCCGCCGTCTTCGCGATCGACCGGCTACCGGGGCGCAGCGTCCCACTGGGTCGCAGCACGCTCCACGGCGAGCCCGAACGCA
>CALFYG010000297.1 GCA_937952095.1 uncultured Micrococcales bacterium
ATCCCGGGGTGGTTCCGCCCGGTCACGATCGAGGATCGGACGTACATCGACGGGGGTGCGTGGTCGGCGACGTCGGCGGACCTGCTGGCCGGACTCGATCTCGACGAGGTCTACGTTCTGGCCCCCATGCTCTCTTTCGCGATGGATCAGCCCGACACCGTCCTCGGTCGGGTCGAGCGCCGTTGGCGCGCCCAAGTGACAAAGCGCTGCGTGACCGAGGTGGGCAAGTTGCGCGCCGGCGGTGCCGACGTCACGATCCTCGGTCCCGGACCGGAGGACCTCGAGGCCATGGGTGCAAACGTCATGGACAACAGCCGACGCCTCAGTGTTCTCGAGACGTCGCTGCGGACCTCCGTGGAGGCGTTGCGTGATCCCGACCGGGTCGGGCCCGACCATCTGGCCGACGTCAGTTGATCCGCGCCTACGTTCCGAGCACGCTACCCGAAGTGGTCGGCTGGTACGAGTCCGGTCGCGTTCCCGCCGGGACCCGCATCAACGCTGTCACGAAGACGTTGCGCAGCCAGCATCCCGAGGCCGACGACGAGGAGTTGGAGTTCCTGGCCACCAAGGCCGCCGAGGAGATCTCGACCGTGGCTGCAATGACGTCCGGTCATCGTCGTGCGACCCTGGCCGTCGACTTGCCCGCTGAGTCCGCTGCTGCGGTGACCGGGGCGATCACGTCCATGAGCACCACTGCGGATGTGCCGGTGAGCCACTGGGCGGCGTTGTTCGTGGATGACCTCGAGTGGTACGCGATCGAGGAGATCCCGCACCTGCAGTAACTCGCCACGATCGGCCAACTGATGGAAGGATCGGCGTCATGGATGCTGTCACGAAGATCCCGCCGATCGAGAACGAGCCCAACCGCCTGTACGAGCCGGGTTCGCCACATCGGGTATCACTGCAGGCCCGCCTGGCGCAGATGGGGACCCAGGGGACGCTCGACCTGCCGATGTACATCGATGGGCAGTGGTCGATGGGCGGTGGATCACGCATCAAGGTCGTGCAGCCACATGCGCACGCCAGCACCCTGGGCATCACGAAGAACGCGACCCGCAAGGATGCCGCAGCCGCTGTGGCCGCCGCGAAGCGCGCCGCACCCGCGTGGCGCGCGATGTCCTACGACGACCGTGCCGCGATCTTCCTCAAGGCCGCCGACCTGCTCGCCGGACCGTGGCGCGACACCCTCAACGCCGCCACGATGCTCGGGCAGTCGAAGACGGCGTTCCAGGCCGAGATCGACTCGGCCTGCGAACTCATCGACTTCTGGCGCTTCAACGTGATGTTCGGCGAGGAGATCCTGCGTGAGCAGCCCCGGTCGAGCCCTGGGGTGTGGAACCAGAGTGACCACCGTCCGCTCGAGGGTTTCGTCTACGCGATCACGCCGTTCAACTTCACGGCGATCGCGGGCAACCTGCCGACCGCGCCGGCACTGATGGGCAACGTGGTCGTCTGGAAGCCGGCACCGACACAGCAGTTCGCAGCCCACTACCTGATGAAGTTGCTCGAGGAAGCCGGGCTGCCGCCGGGAGTCATCAACATGGTGACCGGCGATGGGATCGCGGTGTCCGACGTCGCGCTGTACGACCCGGATCTGGCGGGTATCCACTTCACCGGGTCCACGCCGGTGTTCCAGCTCTTGTGGCGCACAGTGGGCGAGAACATCGACAAGTACCGCACGTACCCGCGGTTGGTGGGGGAGACCGGCGGCAAGGACTTCGTCGTGGCGCATCCCTCGGCCGACCCTGACGTGCTCACCACCGCACTCATCCGCGGTGCCTACGAGTTCCAGGGCCAGAAGTGCTCAGCCGCCTCGCGCGCCTACGTACCGCGCAGCGTGTGGAAGACGATGAAGGATGACTTCCTCGGCAAGGTCGAGGCGCTGTCGATGGGCCCGGTGACCGACTTCAGCAACTTCATGAGCGCGGTCATTGATCAGCGTGCGTTCGCGAAGTTGTCCGGAGCCATCGACCGGGCGCACAAGAACGAGGACGTGTCAGTGATGGCCGGGGGGACCTACGACGACTCCGAGGGGTACTTCGTCCGCCCCACGGTGGCGGTCAGCAAGGATCCGACCAACGAGTTCTTCACCGACGAGTACTTCGGCCCGCTGCTCGGCGTGTACGTCTACGACGACCGCCGCTATGCCAGCGTGGTCGAGCAGATGGAGAGCATCGCCAAGTACGCGTTGACCGGATCGATCATCGCCCAGGACCGCGCCGCGATCGCGGAGGCCCGGGAGACCCTGCGTTTCGCCGCCGGCAACTTCTACATCAACGACAAGCCCACCGGGGCGGTCGTGGGACAGCAGCCGTTCGGTGGCGGGCGCGCCTCGGGCACCAACGACAAGGCGGGGGCAGCGCAGAACCTGATGCGCTGGACGAGCACACGGTCGATCAAGGAGACCCTTGTGCCGCCGACCGACCACACACACCCCCACATGAAGTAGGACGACTGTGAACGACGAACTCACCGAGTTACTCAGCGCCGCCCGCAAGGTCGCGGAGGCCGCCCGGCCGAAGGAGTTCGAGGTCGACCTCGGCGACTTCCTCTCCCGGTTCTACGAGGATGTTGCGCCTGAGGACCTCGTCGGCAAGGACCCCATGGATGTGGTCGGCCCGGCCACCCACATGCTGCGGCTCGGCGCCAACCGCCCGCAGGGCACCGCCGTCGTGGATGTGTTCACCCCGACCGTGGCCGCCAACGAGTGGACGTGCGGGCACACAGTGGTGCAGGTCATCACAGACGACATGCCCTTCCTGCTCGACTCCGTGGTTGCTGCGATCACCGAGCAGGGCAAGGCGTTGCATCTGGTCGCGCACCCGATCTTCGCCGTCGAACGTGATGTCGCCGGCGCCCTGCGTGCGGTCCTGCCGGGTTCGCCGGACGAGGCCCCGGACTCGGCCACGCGGGAGTCGTGGCTGCACCTCGAGATCGACCTCGACTCGGACCCCGCCTCCAACGCCGCCCTCGAAGAGGTCCTGCTGAAGGTGTTGCGTGACGTGCGCGAGGCGGTGGAGGACTGGCAACGCATGACTGCGCAGGCCCTCGAACTCGCCGAGCAGTTGCGCGTCTCACCGCCGGTGAGCGTGCCTGAGAAGTACAGCGAGGAGGCCGCGGAGTTCCTGCAATGGCTCGGGGAGGGCAACTTCACGTTCCTCGGCTACCGCACGTACGACCTTGTGCGGGACCCGGATCCAGTGGCCCTGGTGAGCCAGCCCGGCACAGGCCTTGGGCTGCTGCGTTCTGACCGCGTGCAGTCGCAGTCCTTCTCCGAGATGCCGCCCACCGTGCGCGCGCATGCCACGGAACCGAGGGTGCTCGTGCTCACCAAGGCGAACTCCCGGTCGACCGTGCACCGGCCCGTCCCCTTGGACTATGTGGGCGTGAAGCGCTTCGACGACGAGGGAGTCGTGATCGGTGAGCACAGGTTCATCGGCCTGTTCACCTCGAGCACGTACAACCAGTCCGTCACCCAGATCCCGGTGCTGCGGCGCAGGGTCGATGAGCTGTTCGAGCTCACGGGCTTCCCGCCCACCAGCCACAGCGGCAAGGACCTGCTGCAGTTCTGTGAGACCTACCCGCGCGACGACTTCTTCCAGACCGACGCGGAGGAACTGTTCCCGATCGCCAGGTCGGTCCTGCAGATCCATCAGCGCCGACAGACGCGCCTGTTCACACGCCACGACAGGTACGGCCGCTACGTCTCGGCGCTGGTCTACCTGCCGCGCGACCGGTACAACACCCACGTGCGGGAACGCATTCAGAACACGTTGCTCAAGGCGTATGGCGGCGTCTCAGTCGACCACTCGGCCCTGTTGACCGAATCGGTCCTCGCGCGGTTGCACATCGTCGTGCACATGCCCCGCAGGACCCCCATCCCCGAGGTCGATGAGGGGCTGCTCGAGCGCGAACTCGCCGACGCGGTGCGCTCGTGGGACGACCAGTTGGAGCAGGCGCTCATGACCAGCGTCGGCGAAGAACACGCCGGCGGTCTGCTGGCCACATTCGACGGGTCGTTCCCCGAGGCCTACAAGGAGGACGCCACCGCACGGGAGGCGGTGCCGGACATCCTGAACCTCGAGCAACTGGGTGAGTCGGGGATCTCGGTGGCGTTGGCGCAGCCGGCTGTCGTCGCGTCCCTGCGGGACCGGAGATTCACCATCTACCGGGCGGGCCCCGCGGTCTCGCTGGCTTCGGTGATCCCCATCCTCAACGGATTCGGCGTGGAGGTCCTCGACGAGCGGCCCTACCGTATCTCTGGAAGCGACGGGGTCGAGCGGCACATCTACGACTTCGGTCTGCGCCTTCCCGATGAGGAGATGCCGAACGAGGACACGTTCACCAAGCGCTTCAGCGACGCCTTCCTGGCTTGCTGGTCGATGTATGCCGACGCGGACCGCCTCAACACGCTGGTGACCACAGGTGGTCTGGACTGGCGGGAGGTCGCCGCGGTGCGGGCCTGGGTGGAGTACGCGCGCCAGATCGGATCGCCGTTCTCCGCGCAGTACATGATCGAGGTGCTCGTCTCGCACACCGAGATCG
>CALFYG010000298.1 GCA_937952095.1 uncultured Micrococcales bacterium
ACGACCGCGAGAAGCTGCAGGAGCGCCTGGCCAAGCTGGCCGGCGGTGTTGCGGTCATCAAGGCCGGTGCCGCGACCGAGGTCGAACTCAAGGAGCGCAAGCACCGCATCGAGGACGCCGTGCGCAACGCCAAGGCGGCCGTCGAGGAGGGCATCGTCGCCGGCGGCGGCGTCGCCCTGCTGCAGGCCTCCGAGGCCGCGTTCGAGAAGCTGGACCTCGAAGGCGAGGCCGCGGTCGGTGCGAACATCGTGAAGGTCGCCGTGGAGGCGCCGCTGAAGCAGATCGCTGTGAACGCGGGCCTCGAAGGTGGAGTGGTGGCCGAGAAGGTGCGTCACCTCGACCCGGGTTACGGCCTGAACGCCGCGACCGGCGAGTACGTGGACCTCATCGAGGCCGGGATCATCGACCCGGCCAAGGTGACCCGCTCGGCGCTGCAGAACGCCGCGTCGATCGCCGCGCTGTTCCTCACCACCGAGGCGGTCGTCGCCGACAAGCCCGAGAAGGCGGCCCCGGTCGCACCGGGTGCCGGCGACATGGGCGGCATGGACTTCTAGTCCGACAACGCACCGCGAGGGGCCGACTCCACCTGGGGTCGGCCCCTCGTTGCGTTTGCGACGCTAACGTCGCGAACGAAGGCGCATCTCCAGCGCCTTCGTCACACGAGACGACGTCAGTGGATCACCGCCGCAATGCGGCCAGTTTCCGAGTGGCACCGGATCCTTGGGGGATCTCAGGGTGGGCCTGGGCGATCCGCTCGGAGGTGATGGCAATCTCGCGGGGGTCGTAACCGGAGGCCTCCAGCACGCGCGCACGGCTGAACGCCGCACCGAACCTCTCCGGGGCCGCCGTGTCGAACACCAGATGCTCAAGTGCCGCCCGCACGCGATCCGCCGCGTGACCGTCTCCGAAGGGGTTGACCACCGCGGTCATCGCCTGCCGTGCAGCAGGGTCGTCGAGCAGCGTCAGGGCGATGTTGCGGATCCGGTCGACGTCACTGCCGACCAGGATCAGCGACCCGGCCTCGACACCTTCAGGACGCTCCGACTCCTCGCGCGCCACCAGCACAGGTGTTCCCACACTTGGCGCTTCCTCCTGCACACCTCCCGAGTCGCTGATCGCCAAGGTCGCACGCTGCAGCAGTCGCGCGAACGGGATGTACTCGATCGGCTGGGTGAGGATGACGTTGGGTGTCATGCCGAGGACGGCGAAGACATCCTTGCGCACCTGCGGATTCGGATGCACCGGCCAGACGATGACCACATCAGGCCGCTGCTGCGCGATCTGCTGCACTGCCGTGGCGATGCGCCGGATGGGTTGGCCCAGGTTCTCCCGACGATGCGCGGTCACGACGACGACCGGAACGTCCGGGTCGTCGAGCACGCGGAGCCTGTCGTCCGGCCAGGCTGCGTGAAGTCCCGCCGCCCAGTGCAGGGCGTCGATACCGGTATTGCCCGTCACGAAGACCCGCTGGGCATCCACACCCTCCCTGATCAGATTGGCCTGGTTAGCCGGAGTGGGCGCCAGGTGGAAGGCCGCCATGCGGGAGATGAGCTGACGGTTCAGTTCCTCAGGGAACGGCGACAGGATGTCCCGGGTCCGCAGCCCCGCCTCCACGTGCACAACCGGTAGTTTGCAGCCGATGGAAGCCATGGCGGCGGCCATCGCTGACGTGGTGTCACCGTGTACCAGGGTCAGGGCAGGATAGGCGCTGCCCGGGTGCTCGGCAGCACCGAACAACCGCGGTCGGTTGCGGCGTTCCGGGCCACCGCGCAACTCGGTGAGCAGTTCATCGAAGGCCCCGACACAGTCACGGACGAGTCCGTTGATCGTGTTCTTCTCGCGTCCGATCTGCAGATCAACATCCGGCTCGATACCCGCTGCCCGCAGGATCGGCAGGACGAGGTCTGCGTGCTGCCCGGTGTTGACGACGAAAGGACAGAGCAACTCGGACGCCCTGAGTGCCTGGACCACGGGCAACATCTTGATGGCCTCGGGTCTGGTACCCATCACGACGAGGCATCGCACCCTGCCGGAGGCTGGTCCCCCGTGCAGCGCGGCATCGGGCAATGGACGCGTTGCTGACGTGTTCATGATCTTTGTATCGGCACAGCCGAGCCGGCCTTGATCCCCGCGCCTAAAGACGGGTGTGCACGCTACCGATAAACGAACTGTGAGCACCTCAGGAGTCCGCCGCGCGCTGCCCGCGCTCCTAGGCCTGTTGATGGTGCTGACGCCCACCATCGCCCGCGCCGCCAGCCTGTCCGACGGGGACACGTGGGGTTCATGGCGGGTGGTCTTCGCGGCCTATGGCTCAGTGACCGCGACCGGCAGTGGTAACTCCTCGAGGCTCACACTCTCACCGGCAGTCGCTGCGACTCCCGCGGAGACCCACGCGGCGCTCGTCGTCAGCCAGAACGCGCACCAGGACGTCCGGTTGCGTGCCCGCGTGGGACTCGACGCACAACTGCGCGAGAACTCCTCCGCGAATCCGTGGGAGTCGGGTTGGCTGGTCACCCGATATCAGGACCCTGAGCACTTCTACTACCTCGCGCTGAAGACGAACGGCTGGGAGTTGGGCAAGCGTGACCCGACCTATCCGGGGGGGCAACGATTCCTCGCCACCGGCAGCACACCCCGCGCCGCGGTCGGTTCCGCGCAGACCGCAGTCCTTCAGGCGGTCGGCCGGAAACTGACGGTCAAGATCAACGGCACCACCGTCGCGATCTTCAACGACAGCGAGAAGCCCTACAAATCAGGCGCCGTCGGCCTCTACTGCGAGGACGCGGCCGTGACCTTCAGTCGCATCTCGGTCACCGCACTCTGATCCGGCATCTGGCGCACGACGCCTGCCAGACTGACGGCATGCGGGGTAGGTCGATGGCGCTGCTTGTGGCTCTGTTCCTGACGTCGATGATCACAGTCCCCGCGGCGCAGGCCGACACGGCGCCCTTCCCGTACACGCTGTCCATCCAGGGCGGGTACGGCAGCGCCGAAGTTCTCGTCCCGGTACCTGCCGGGACGAGACCCAAGCGGCTGAGTGGACGTATCGTCTCCTCCTACAGCACACCCGGCGACATCATCATCACCCTCAATGGCCGAACCGCCGCGCGGGTTCCCGCCGTCGAGGGTGGCCGGTTCGACGTCGATGTCAGGGTCGGGGATGTCGTCGACGCCACCGTGCCGGTGGGCCTGCGGGCCGCACTCGAGCCGGACACGGATTGCCTGCGCGACGACCAGGCTGTGGCGAGTCTGCAGAACCCGGTCCTCCGACTGGACTCCACCGCCTCGACGCCGCGCACGATCGCGGATTTCATGTCTCCGGGAGCGGCCTCCTTCACCGTAGTCGTGCCCTCACAACCGACGGGCGCGGAGCAGGCGAGCGGGCTCGACGCGGTCCTCGCGCTGCGACACGCCTTTCCCGAAGCGACTGGAGTGCGCTTGGCCATCGGCACCACCGACAAGGACCCCTCGGCACTGGACAGAGTTGTGCTGATCGACGAGACGCAGGCACAGACCAACTCGCTGACGGTCACCGATGGCCGTCTGGTGGTCTCCGGGCCTGCCCAGATGCTCAGTAGCGCTGCGATCTCGTTGTCGGACCCCAATGTGAGGCTCCTCAACCTCCAAACGGTCAGCGACGTCGACAGTCCCGCGGATCACGCACCTCTGTCTGATGAGGCGGATCTGCAGTCCGCCGGCATCGATTCCCTGACGGTGACCGGCGTCGGTACCGTGGGCCAGACTGTCACGATTCCGCAAGCGCTCTACGGCAGGCCGATCTCCCAATTGATAGTGCGCCTGCGCGGTGCCGCCACCCCGGTTCTGCCCGGCCAGCAAGGGCGGGTGAACGTCATCTGGAACGACGACTTGGTCTCGTCACAGGCCCTGACCCAGGATTCTCGGGTGTCGCTGGAGTTCACGGTCTCCTCGGCCGACCTGCGTGCGACGAACTACCTGACCCTGCAGCTGCAGTACCAGCCGGCCGGCGGCGACTGCAGCAACCCGCCGCTGCCGGGCACAGTGGACATCGACGTCGGCACAAGCACGCTGTCAGCCACCTTCGGCGCGTCCGAGGCGCCTGGTTTCCAGCGCTTCCCCCAGAGCTTCGCAGCGAGCATCCCTGTGTCGCTCGCGCCGCCGGAAGCCATGACCCTGGTCACCGCAGCCGACATCCTGGCCGCCGCCACTGCGTCGAGCCCGCTGCAGTACACCGTCGAACTGGTGGATCTGGCCACGGTGGGTGATCGCGGCGGCCTGGCGGCAGGCGTAGATCCGCAGTCCGCCGACGCCCTCGGTGCGCCGCTGCCTGATGAGGCCGACGGGCCCGGGTTCCCTGCCGGGCAGGGAACCCCGTACGCGGCGCTGCAAGCCTTCCAGAGCGGCGGTTCCGACCTCATCACGGTGACTGCAGAGCCGGCGGCAGAGTCCAGGGAACTGGCTGAGTGGGTCCGTAATGACGTCGGCTGGAGCGCTCTGACCGGCCAGGCCTATGTGCTCGCTGCATCGTCGGACACCCCCGAGCCCTTCGCCACACGAGACACCACCCCCGACAAGCAGACCCCGCAGCTGATCGCGGCCGGGCTGATCTCCGCAGTGCTCCTGCTCGCCCTGGTCCTATGGTTGCGGCGACGGCCGAAGCGGGTGTAACACGTGGGGGCTTGGGACTGGATCCGGTTCGTGATCTACTACGTGTCATTCGTAGCGATCCTCATCGGCTACACCTGGACGATCGTGCTGTTCGTGACGGGCAACCGCTATCTGCGGCGACTTCGGGACCATCCGCCCGGACACGAGGAAGAGTACCTGTGGGTCTTCCTCGTGCCGGCGCTCAACGAGGGTGTGACGATCGCCGACAGCGTGGCGCGCCTACGCGCGGTCGAGGCCTCACACAAGGTGATCGTGGTGATCAACGACGGTTCCGACGACGACACCGGGGAGGTCCTGGACGGTATCGGCGGGCCTGACTTGGAGGTGCTGACGCGGGTACCACCGAACGCGCGCACGGGCAAGGCCGCCGCCCTCAACGCAGCCTTCGACTTCGTCCGCAGACAGATCCTGGCCAAGCCCGCCTACACGGCATTCGACACGGACCACGTGATCTTCGGCATCGTCGACGCTGACGGCCGGCTGAGCGCAGACGCCCCGACCTTCGTTTCCCGGCATTTCCAGGATCTCGATGTTGGAGGGGTGCAGGTCCACGTCCACATCTACAACCAGAGTTCCTGGCTCACCCATATGCAGGGCTTGGAGTTCACCATCTTCGGTGGTCTGTTCCAGGTCGGCCGTTCGTACTGGGGCACAGCATTCCTGGGCGGCAACGGCCAGTTCAACCGGATGTCGGCGCTGAACAGCGTGGCTGGCGACGAGGGGCCCTGGTCGCACTACCTCACCGAGGACCAGGAGCTGGGCCTACGCTGCCTGGCCGCCGGTTGGCGCGGTGAACACGATCCGGACACCCACGTGGCCCAACAGGGGCTCAACGACCTCAAGCGGCTGTACCGGCAGCGTGCGCGGTGGTTCCAGGGAAACCTCCAGGTCCTCAGGGACCTCAGGCGTGTGAACTCCCCGGACCTCTACGGGATACGTCGACTCGACACCACGATCTCGCTGGCCCTCCCGGTGCTTCAGATCGTGGTGGGACTCGCCCTGGCGGCCGCTCTTGTGATGACGATCTTCTTCGGGGTCCCCTACCTGCCGTGGGGATCACCGCTTCTGCTGATCTTCTTCATCCAGTTGTCCGTGGGACCGACGTTCCTGGCGGTCATGGTGGTCGGCCGCGGGCATGGCGCCGCTGGGATTGTTCTTGCGCTGCGCAAGGCCATTCCGTACCTGCTGTACACATGGGTCATGTGGCCAGTGGTCGCGATCGGGGTGTGGAAGCAGGTGCGCGGCAACGCCACGTGGGCCAAGACCGAGCGGGAAGTGGTACCAGCGACAACCCCCTGATTCGGGGTCGATCCCTCGTCGTGTCCTATGTCCCTCGTCCGCGTTCGCGACGTTGTTGACGCGCTGTGGGCTCGTTTGCGACGTTGTTGACGCGCTGCGAGGCGTGGGCGACAACAACGTCGCAAGGGGCTGGGACCTGCGACAACAACGTCGCAAACGGGAGTGCCGAAGCCCACAATGACCTCATGACCACGCGCATGCCGCACTTCCCCGACGGGTTCGCCTGGGGAACCGCGACCTCGTCCTACCAGATCGAGGGCTCCCCGGACGCGGACGGAAAGGGCATGTCGATCTGGGACACCTTCGCCCACACGCCCGGCAAGATCGCCAACGGCGAGACCGGCGATGTCGCCTGTGACCACTACCGCAGGTGGCCCGAGGACCTCGACCTGCTCCCACAGGTGGGCTGCAACGCCTACCGCTTCTCACTGTCCTGGCCACGCATCCTCCCGGAAGGCACCGGCCGGGTGGAGCCGCGGGGCCTCGACTTCTACGACCGCCTCGTCGACGGTCTGCTCGCCCGGGGCATCGCGGCGTTCCCGACGCTGTACCACTGGGACCTGCCGCAGGCGCTGCAGGATGCCGGGGGCTGGTACGAGCGGAGCACGGCGGAAGCCTTCGCCGAGTACGCACAGGTGGTCGCCAAGCGGATCGGGGACCGGGCCAGCGCCTTCATCACCTTGAACGAACCGGGGATCCACACCTCGCTCGGGCACGTTCTGGGGGTGCACGCTCCCGGTCTGACCGATCTCGAACGGGCCTACTGGGTGATCCACCACCAACTGGTGGGCCACGGGCTCGCGGTGCGGGCGATCCACGACACCGCCAACAAGCCCGCAGGACTGACCAACAACCTGTCCCCCATCCTCGCCGCCGACACACTGTCCCGCGATGACATCCTCGCCGCCGACCGGATGGACCTGCTGTTCAACCGGCAGTACCTCGATCCGGTGCTGCTCGGCCGCAATCCGGCCGACGTCGAGGAGATCTACGGCCCCACTGCGCTCGAGGTCGTCCGCGACGGCGACCTGGAGATCATCGGCACACACATGGACTTCCTGGGGGTCAACTACTACAACCCGCAGTGGGTCAAGGCTGCGGCTCCCGACAACCCACTCGGGTTCGATCTGGCCGATCCTCCCGCCGATCTGCCGCGCTCCGCCTTCGGCTGGCCTGTGGTTCCTGCGAGCTTCACGGATCTGCTGCTGCGCCTGCGGGCGGACTACACGCGTGCCCTGCCGCCGATCTACGTCCTGGAGAACGGCACCTCCTGGCCGGATGTGCACGACCGGTTCCGCATCGACTATCTCGACGCGCACGTGCGGGCGGTCGCCGATGCGATGGCCGAAGGGGTCGACATCCGCGGGTACTTCTGCTGGTCACTGATGGACAACTTCGAATGGGCCGAAGGGATGTCGCAGCGGTTCGGCCTCGTGCACGTGGACTTCGCGACCCAGCAGCGCACCATCCGTGACTCCGGTCGCTGGTTCGCGGAACTGACAGCCGGCCGCCTGGGCTGACCGGCTGGAACCACACATGAAGAGGACCCCGGCTCTGGCGGAACCGGGGTCCTCTTGGTGACTTCCCGAGGGAGGCGACGGGAAGTGTGCTTACAGCAGGCGGAACACCAGCGATCTCGCCTGCAGTGACAGTTGGGCTGCGGTCTCACCGTTGGATCCATGCATCTCGTCGAGGACTGCGATCAACTCCACGAGGTCGGGGGGTGCGTCGGAGTAACGGCCCCTGGCGTACGGCAGGAACTCCGCACCCAGCCACGCGATCAAACGTTGGCACTCAGGGACACCCGTGTACCCGTCGTCGACGGCGCTCACGACCTCCAAGACCAGTCGGTCGGCGGTCTCGTTCATCCCTTCGCGTTCGGGTGATACGACCACCCGCGGAGCCGGGACTCCGATCGTCTTCTCAATCACCATGGTGGCCACCTCCCGAACGTTGTAATCAAATCGTGACCTTTGTTGTGTGCCCATTCTGCGCACACCGAGTGGCGGCTGTCCACCCCCAATTCCGCCGATCGC
>CALFYG010000299.1 GCA_937952095.1 uncultured Micrococcales bacterium
ACCTGCAGCCACGCCTGCAGCAGCGCGGCAGACGGGTTCGAGCGTTCTGCACTCACATCGACGCCGGTGATCGGCGCGAACGGCTGATCGAGAGCCGCGGCCAGCATCGCCCGCCAGACGGTGGTGCGTGTCCATGCCAGGTCGGTGTCGCCGGCGAGATAGCCCTCCTTGCG
Organism: uncultured Micrococcales bacterium; assembly: GCA_937952095.1. Classification (GTDB taxonomy): domain Bacteria; phylum Actinomycetota; class Actinomycetes; order S36-B12; family UBA10799; genus JADKAV01. The sequence goes on from CALFYG010000299.1 coordinate 174, forward strand.
CTGCCCAAGAGCATGCATGGGGTGCCTGCTCGCGGCGGCGTCGGTGATCCGCCGCTGTGCCATGGCGCCGATCGGATCCTCCGACGGGACATCCGGACAGACGGTGGGCCACCAGACGACGACCGGGGTGTCGGGAAGCAACAACGGGAGCGCGACCGACGCACCGTGCTCAGCCAGATCCCCGCGCAGGCGCAACCGCACTGTCTCACCGGGTCCCATGGTGTCGCCGACGTCGATGTTGGCGTCGAGTTGCGATTCCACGCGGCCCGGTCGCGGGATCAGCGTGATGATGCGGCACGGGTGCTCCATGGCGGAGAACGACGCGGCCCTCGTGGCATCGGACTGGTTCTCCTCGTCGGTCACGATGATCAGCGTGAGCACCATGCCGGTGGCCGTGGCGCCGATCTTGTGCCGTTCCTCGTTGATCGTGCGAACGATCTCGCCGGCCGTGGTCCTCTCGAGTCGTGTCGTCATGGCCGCCGCCAGACCCGGCCGTCGCGTGCGAGCATCTCGTCGGAGGACTTGGGACCCCAGGTGCCCGGGTCGTAGGTCTCCGGCTTACCTTCGGCCGCCCAGTTCGCCAGCACCGGATCGAGGATGCGCCAGGACATCTCCACCTCCTCATGGCGGGGGAACAGGGGAGGGTCGCCGAGCAGGACGTCGAGGATCAGCCGCTCATAGGCCTCTGGGCTGGACTCGGTGAACGAGTCACCGTACATGAAGTCCATGGTCACGTCGCGGACCTCCATCTGCGTCCCAGGCACCTTGGACCCGAACTTCATGGTGATGCCTTCATCCGGCTGCACGCGGATGACGAGGGTGTTGGAGCCGAGTTCCTCGGTGTCCGTGGTGGCGAAGGGCAGATGGGGGGCGCGCTTGAAGACCACCGCGATCTCCGAGACCCGGCGGCCGAGGCGCTTACCGGTACGCAGGTAGAACGGCACACCGGCCCACCGTCGGGTGTCCACATGCACGGTGATCGCCGCGTATGTCTCGGTGGTTGACGAGGGCGGGATGTTGGCCTCCTGCATGTAGCCGCAGACCTCTTCGCCGCCCTGCCAACCCGGACCGTACTGACCGCGGGCCGTGTAGGCGTTCAGATCCTCGGGCAAGACCACGGAGGCCAGCACCTTCTCCTTCTCGATCCGCACGTGTTCGGCCGAGAACGAGACCGGCTCCTCCATCGCGGTCAAGGCCATCAATTGCAGCAGGTGGTTCTGGATGACGTCGCGGGCCGCGCCGATGCCGTCGTAGTACCCCGCACGACTGCCGATCCCGATGTCCTCGGCCATGGTGATCTGGACGTGATCGATGTAGTTGGAGTTCCAGATGGGCTCGAACAACGTGTTCGCGAAGCGCAGCGCCAACAGGTTCTGCACCGTCTCCTTGCCCAGATAGTGATCGATCCGGAAGATGGCCCCGCTGGGGAAGACCTCCCCGAGCACGCGGTTGAGCTCCTGAGCACTGGCGAGATCGTGGCCGAAAGGCTTCTCGATGACGACGCGTCGCCAGCCGCCGCGGTCCTGGGACGCCAGGCCGGAGCGTTTGAGCTGCTGCACGACGAGGGGGAAGAGCCCCGGCGGGATCGAGAGGTAGAAGGCGGTGTTGCCGCCGGTTCCCTGCTCGTTGCCGAGATCCGTGACCGTTGCCGCGAGGGCGTCGAACGCAGCATCATCGGTGAAGTCACCGGCCACGAACCGGAAGCCTTGCGCCAATTGGTTCCAGACGTCCTCCCGGAACTCGGTGCGCGAGTGCTGACGCACCGAGTCATGGACCTCTTGAGCGAAGTCCTCGTCACTGAACTCCCTGCGCGCGAACCCCACCAGCGCGAACGAGGGCGGCAGCAGGCCGCGGTTGGCCAAGTCGTACACCGCGGGCATCAACTTCTTGCGCGACAGGTCGCCGGTGACACCGAAGATGACGAGGGCACAGGGTCCTGCGACACGCGGAAGCCGACGGTCAATAGGGCTGCGCAGCGGGTTCGGGTTGGAGTAGTCCGCCTGCCTCACTGGGCGCCCCTGTCGACGGCCAACGCATCGGCCACCGTGGCCAGCAGATCCTCCCAGGCGTCCTTGAACTTCTCGACGCCTTCGGCTTCCAGGGTGTCGAACACCTCGTCGAGATCCACTCCGAGACCCGTCAGTTGGTCGAAGACCTGCTGACTGGCCCCGCCGGTGCCGTCGAGGGTGTCACCGTGCAGGTTGCCGTGGTCGGCCACGGCCCGCAGCGTCGGTTCCGGCATGGTGTTCACGCACCCGGGCCCGGCGAGTTCCACGACGTACATGTCGTCCGGGAAGGCGGGGTCCTTCACCCCCGTGGAGGCCCACAGCGGCCTCTGGGGAAGCGCACCGGCCGCCTTCAGCGCCTGCCACCGCGGTGTCGCCAGGAACTCCTGGTACGCCTGCCACGCCAAGCGCGCATTGGCCACTCCGGCCTTGCCCCTCAACGCAGCCGCCTGCTCGCCCCCGATCTTGTCCAGCTGCGCATCGATGGCGGTGTCGACCCGACTCACGAAGAAGGAAGCCACGCTGTGGACGTCCCCGATCGGCTTGCCGGCGTCGATGCGCCTCTCCAGTCCACTCGCCCAGGCGTCGATCACGGCGCGGTACCGCTCCACGCTGAAGATCAGGGTGACGTTGACACTGATGCCCTCGGACAACGCCTGAGTGATGGCAGGCAGACCCTCCACAGTGCCGGGGATCTTGATCAGGAGGTTGGGCCGGTCGACCTCAGCCCAGAGGGCACGCGCCTGCTCGATGGTCGGTGCGGTCTCCCGTGCCAGGCGCGGGTCCACCTCGATGGAGACGCGACCGTCGACCCCCTGCGTGCGCGCGGCGATGTCCGACATCACGTCACAGGCGTCGCGGACGTCCTGGGTGGTCATCTCACGCACGGCGAAATCGGCGTCGGCCTGCCCAGCGGCCAGGCTCGAGACCTGGATGGCGTAAGCCTCTGCTCCGGTCGAGATGGCCTTGGAGAAGATCGAGGGGTTGGTGGTGACGCCGACGACATGGTCGTGTTCGATCATGGCGGCGAGCCCACCCGAGGTGAGTCGGCTGCGGTCGAGGTCGTCGAGCCAGATCGAAACCCCGATCTCGGACAGCTCCTTGAGACGGTCGCTCATGTGGTCCTCCTTAGAGGCAGAACGCTACCGATCCTCGCGGCACCTTCGCAGACCGAGAGCACCTCGACCGGCTCAGGCCGCGAGCATCCCCCATGTGCCCACCACGAGCAGCATGATGCCGAAAGCAGCAAGGGCGATCAGGGGGCCGACAGCACGCCGTCCCTCATCCCGACTACTCGTGAGGTTGAGCACGAGCACGGACAGGATGTAGAAGGCGAACACCAGGAAGAGTGCCGCTTCGACGGCCAGACCCCACCCCAGGACGACGGCGAGCACCGCGACCAGCCCCCAGGCGAGGTTGGCCAGACCCACTTCGATCTGGAAGTTGTTGCGGCGTCCGTAATCCCAGCCCATGCGGGCGGCGTCGCTGCGGTGGAACACCGAGTGCCGCGCGAACGACACCAGGCCCGTGGCCCCGATCGCGAGCAAGCACCCCAGCGACAGACTCGGCGGATCCCACTGCAGAGTCCACATGCCGATCCCGATCCCCAGGCCACCCAGGATGTAGGTGGCCAGCATCAGTCTCGCGGAGATGGCGGGGTTGGCGGCAGGTGCGGCGTCAGGAGCCATCGAGAGACGCCTTGGCAGCTTCCACGACCGCGTCCGCGGTGATTCCGAACTCCGTGTAGAGGGTCTCGTA
>CALFYG010000300.1 GCA_937952095.1 uncultured Micrococcales bacterium
CAAGTGTCCCATGAGCCCTCGTCCTGATGGCGACCGGACACGGGGCAGTAGCCTTGGCGCGTGGAGACTGCTCGGGAAGAAGCGACGATCGACCTGCTGGGGGTGCTCGCCTACGGTGAGTTGCAAGCCTTCGAGCGGCTGTCCATGGACGCGGTGCTGTCCCCGGATCTGGCCGGCCGGGAGGCTGTCACCGAGATGGCCATCGGGGAGTACGGCCACTACAAGATCCTCGTCGAGGGCCTGCGCGCCCGTGGTGCCGACCCGATGTCGGCGATGCGGCCGTTCGTCGCTCCGATCGAGAACTTCCACAAGTCCACGGCGCCGGCTGACTACCCCGAGGCACTGGTGAAGATCTACGTGGGTGACGGCATCGCCGCGGACTTCTACCGCGAGGTGGCGCAGTTCCTGGACGACGACTCCCGCGCGCTCGTCGACGAGGTGTGCGCGGACCTCGGCCACTCGGCCTTCGTGGTTCCGACAGTGCGCCACATGATCTCGCAGGACCGGACGCTGGCCAGCAGGTTGTCGTTGTGGGGCAGGCGTCTGGTCGGCGAGGCGTTGTCGCAGTCGCAGCGGGTGGCAGCCGAACGCGAAGCGATGGGGGAGTTGCTGGTCGGTAGTACCGACCTCGCCGAACTCGGCCGGATGTTCGCCCGGCTCACCGACGCCCACGCCGCGCGGATGCGCGAACTCGGGCTGAACGCCTGATCACTCGGCGCCGAAGCCGACCCTGCGTGCTTCGGGCGGCCCGATCTCGATGTAGCTGAAGGTCGAGACGGGGACGAGGATCTGCCGGCCACGGACGTCGGTGATGTTGATTACGCCGTTGTCCGACACGGCCTGCTCGACCATCGCGCGGATCTCGTCGGCGGTCATCTCGACCTCGAGGCTGATCTCCCGCGGGGAGTACTGCACGCCGATCTTGACTTCGATGGGGTTCTTCGCTGCTGCCTTCGCCACGGATGACAGCCTACGTCAGGTCCGCCGGGGCGTCCCGGGCGTGGCGGCGGTGTTCGCGCTGGGCAGACGGTCAGTGGGTCTTGGGGAACCCGGACACCCCGCGCCACGCGAGCACGGACATGATCTGGGAGGCCTGGTCGCGCGGGATCCGGCCCTGCTCGCGCAGCCAGAAGCGGGCTGCGGTCTGGGCCATACCGGTCAACCCGGTGGCCACAAGCATGGCCTGGTCCTCGGGCAGTCCGGTGTCCGCGCTGATCACATCGCTGATGGCCAGTGCGCAGCGCTGGTCGGTGCCTTCCACGATCGAGCCGACGGCCGGTTCGTTCGTGAGGTCGCTTTCGAAGATGAGGCGGAAGGCGGCGGACTTGTCGTCGACGAAGGCGAAGTAGGCCTCGATCGCGGCCCGCACGCGGTGATGGTTGTCGTCGGTGCTGTCGAGCGCCTGCTGCACCCGATCGACCAGATCCTGGCTCGACTGCTCGAGCAGTGCGAGGTAGAGATCGAGCTTGCTGGGGAAGTGCTGGTACAGCACCGGTTTGCTCACGCCGGCACGATCAGCGATCTCGTCCATGGCCGCGGCGTGGTAGCCGCGGGTGACGAACACCTCCTGCGCGGAGGCCAGCAACTGCTCGCGACGTGCTTTGCGAGGCAGCCGCACACCGCGGCGGGCAGGTTCGACGGAGGACATGAACACCTATGTTACTCGCCAGTAGCATTCGTTTCTCGCACGCCCTTGTCGCGCGCGCCCCTCACTGTACCGCCGGGGTACGGTGATCCGGTGTTAGTCAGAGAGCGCGTCCCCGGTGGGGCCGAAGAAATCGCCGGGAACGAACTGTTCATCCGCGAAGTGGGAACGGGTGCCCCTGCGCTGTTCGTCCACGGCCTCGGTGGCAACTCCACCAACTGGACCGATCTGATGTGGATGCTGTCCAACCGCCTGCACTGCGTGGCGCCGGACCTCCCGGGCTTCGGCCGCAGCGGACCGGCCGCCAGCGGTGACTACAGCCCCAAGGCGCAGGCCGACGTGCTCGCCGAACTGATCGAGGCCCGCTTCGCCGAACCCGTGCACCTGTTCGGCAATTCCATGGGGGGTGCCATCAGCGTGCAGCTCGCGGCGCGCCACCCGGATCTGATCCGCTCGGTGACGCTGGTGTCCCCAGCGCTGCCCGACCTGATCCCGATGCGGACCAGCATCCAGTTGCCGATCATCGCGCTGCCCGGTGTGGGGGAGAAGATCGCCACCAGGATCGCGAAGTTGCCCGTCGAGCAGCGGGTGCAGGCCACCCTCAACCTCGTGTACGCCGACCCCACCTGCGTGCCACCGGAGCGGGTCGCCGAAGCCCAGGAGGACGCCCGGGTGCTGGCGCAGAAGCCGTGGGTCGGGGAGGCGTTCCAATCGGCACTGCGGGGCATCCTCTCGACGTACTTCGACCGTGGGCCGGATGCGCCATGGCGGCTCGCCGAGCGCATCAAGGTCCCGGTCCTGCTGATCTACGGCCAGCAGGACAAGCTGGTCAACCAGCGCGCGGCCAAGCGGGCCTCGCGGCATTTCCTGCACTGCCGTGTGATGGTTCTTCCCCATTCCGGGCACGTGTCGCAGATGGAGCACCCGGAGATGGTCGAACGGGCGTGGCGGCACCTGATCGAGCCGTACGCCTGATGCTCAGCCCAGGAACTGGTAACTGGTGGCCAGCATCCCGAGGTACATGAACGGGATGGCGATGATCCCGCCCACTGTGGCCGGCAGCGGCCGGCGGCGGGCGCCTCGCACCAACTCGTAGGTGGCCAGGCACAGGCCGAGTTCGGGGAGCAGTACGTAGACCGCGACCCCGAGCACCATGCTCACCCCGACCGGCTCCCATAACGGGATCATGGGCGCCAGCCATTCCGCCGCGATGAACAGCGCCAGTCCGCTGACTCCGACGGCGGTGAACGCCGCGGCCACACCGCGTGCCGATTCGACCATCCGGCCGATCATCATCAGTGGGAGCAGTGCGATGGTCCACATCCCGGCCATGAACAGTGGCATCGTGCCGATGTACGGCGATCCCGTGTTCGGGAAGTTCAGGGTCCCCAGCACCGCGGACAGGAACCAGTCCGGAAGCACCATCAGCACACTCATGGGCGCCAGGACCGCCCAGGTGATCCACAGCGCGTCGTCGCGGGTCCGTCGCGCCACCACGGGCACTGCGATGTTGTACACCACTACGAGCCCGAGCACCTCGAGGCCGGTCTCTGCCAGGGGCAGCACCAGCACTGCCACGGCCAGAAGTGCGAAAGCGCCGTGTAACGGCAACCACCGAGACCGCTGGGACTGCTCGACCGGCTTGTCGATGACCTGCGCCATGCGGGCAGTCTGGCATGCGAACCCCGCGTGCGCATCCACGTGACGTCGCACCCTCCTGGCGGGAACAAACTCCCCGCATGGCACGGTTATCGGAAGAAACCCCACAAGGAGTCGCAGTGAAGCTTCCGCCGCTGGTCGAACCCGCCGCCGACCTGACCGTCGACGAGGTCCGCCGTTACAGCCGCCACATCATCATCCCGGAGATCGGGATGATCGGACAGAAGCGACTGAAGAACGCCCGGGTCCTCTGTGTGGGCGCCGGTGGGCTCGGCTCGCCGGCATTGATGTACCTCGCCGCCGCCGGGGTGGGCACGCTCGGGATCGTCGAGTTCGACGTGGTCGACGAGTCGAACCTGCAGCGCCAGATCATCCACGGGCAAAGCGACATCGGCCGGCCGAAGGCCGAGTCGGCCCGGGATGCGGTGCGTGAGATCAACCCTCACGTGAACGTCATCGTGCACAACGAGCGCCTCGACAACGACAACGTGTTGCAGATCTTCGCGCAGTACGACCTCATCGTGGACGGGACGGACAACTTCGCCACGCGGTACATGGTCAACGACGCGTGCGTCCTGCTCGACAAGCCCTACGTCTGGGGTTCGATCTTCCGCTTCGAGGGTCAGGCCT
>CALFYG010000301.1 GCA_937952095.1 uncultured Micrococcales bacterium
ACCAGGAACGAGGCATAGAAATGCCAGCGCCAGAAGGCGCGGTAGAGGCCCGACGAACGGTTCCGTTCGCGGGCAGGGGTCAACACTTCAGTCAATTGGAACTCCTTGTGGTCTGGTTTCCGGGCACGGCGCAGCGCCGTCCCCGAGGGATGGTGCGGGGATCAGACCAGTGCGGGAGGGGCTCGGCAGGAGTTCTGCCGGGGGATCGGTCGCAGTCGCGGCAGCACCACGACCGGCATGACGGGTCGGGGCTCGACCTGGGTCGGACCGACAGCAGTGAGCCGCGAGCGGAACAATCGGAGCAACGCATCGCGGGCCGCGGATGTCCAGGAGTACCCCTGGGCTCGATCGACGAGCAGGCCCAGCAGGGCCGCGGCGGCAAGGTGCCGCCAGAGCATTCCCGGCTCATGGCCCGCGCCGAGCGTCAGGTGCCCCATCAACTGGACCGCCATCAGGCACGCGATACACATCGCCGCCGGGCGCCTCTTGGTCAGGACACACCGATGAACAAGCGCGGCGAGCGCGGCGACCAGTACCAAGCCCATAAGCCCCGCGTGCAGGTGTGCGCCCGCGGTCGCCCCCGTTGCAGCGACCACGAAGAGCCCTAGGCGGTAACCCGCGTCCACCCGCACAGACTAAGGCAAGGCTGTCCTTGACCCGCATGTGCGTCCAACACCACCTGTGGATTCGCGCGGATCTTGATCGTCATCTGCTTATCGTGGCCCGGTGAGTGTGGTCACAGCCCCGCGACGGCGGATCGGCGGGATGGAGATCCTCGCGCTCGCGGCGGTGGCGCTACTGCTGCTGCAACCGTTCCTGGCGGGACGGCTCACGAACCCCGCGCTGCAGGCAGGCGCGACGATCTTCGTGTCGATCGTCATCCAGGCGCTGCCGTTCCTTGTGCTCGGCGTGGTGTTGTCGGCCGCGATCGCGGCGTTCGTGCCGGACTCCTTCTGGCAGAAGGCGTTGCCGAAGCGACCAGGACTCGCGGTTCCGGTGGCCGGTTGTGCCGGGGCGGTGTTGCCTGGGTGTGAGTGTGCCTCGGTGCCTGTCTCGGGCTCGCTGATGTCTCGCGGTGTGGCCCCGGCGGCCGCATTGGCCTTCCTGCTCTCGGCGCCCGCCATCAACCCGATCGTCGTGATCTCCACCTTCGTGGCCTTCCCAGGAGAACCGATGATGGCCGTGGCGCGCTTCGGCGCGTCGCTGGTGACCGCCGTGATCGTCGGTTGGATTTGGCTCAAGTGGGGCCGTGGGGAGTGGCTGCGGGTGCCCTCGCGCCGACATATCGAGGGCCAGGCCCGGTGGCAGACCTTCGCGGCAGCGGCCACACACGACCTCCTGCACGCCGGTGGCTTCCTGGTGGTCGGCGGTATCGCCGCCGCCATCCTCAACGTGGCCGTGCCGCAACAATGGCTACAGACACTGGCCGAACACCCGGCACTCGCCATCCTCGGCCTGGCGCTACTCGCGGTCCTCCTGTCCATCTGCTCCGAGGCCGATGCCTTCGTTGCCGCCAGCCTGACGCAGTTCTCGCTCACCGCCCGGCTGGCCTTCCTCGTCGTCGGGCCGATGGTCGACCTGAAACTGATCTCGCTGCAGGCCGGGACGTTCGGAAAGAGTTTCATGTATCGCTTTGCGCCGACGACGTTCGTCGTCGCCGTCCTGATGGCCACGCTGTTCGGCTGGTGGTTGTTGTGAGACGTGATGCCCAGGGTGCGGTGTTGCTCCTGCTCGGGATCCTTCTGCTGCGACTGACGCTCGGCGGATCGTACGTCTACTACGTCAAGGCCTCGATGAAGCCGTTCCTGCTCCTGACGGCTGCGGTGCTACTCGCACTCGCGGTGTGGAGTCTCTGGCAGTCCTGGCGCCGTACCGAGGAACACGATGACGGCCACGGACACGACGGGGTGCCGCGAGTCGCGTGGCTCATGGTGCTCCCGGTCATGGTCGTGTTCCTGGTGTCGCCGCGGCCCCTGGGGGCGTTCACCGCCGCCCGCCAGTTGGCCACGGCGCCGGTGGTCGCCGAACCGGCGGAACTGCTGCCGCTGCCAGCGGGAGACCCCGTCGACGTGCCGATCGCGGACTACATCACCCGGGCGGTCTGGGGTCAGGGCCAGACCCTGGAGGGACGCGAAGTGAGGCTGACCGGTTTCGTCACCCCCGACCCGGAAGGCGGCTGGTGGGTGACACGGCTCGGCCTGGCCTGCTGTGCCGCAGACGCCTTGTCGTTCCGCGCCCGGGTACTGGACGCCGAAGACCTGCCGGCGAACTCCTGGGTCGAGGTCACCGGGCGCTGGGTCCCCGGTGACAGCGGTGACCCAGCCATCCCGCTCATCGAGGCCGATGACGTCGAGCGCGTCCCGGAGCCGCGTAACCCCTACGAGTGAAGTCGGCGCAGCGGTGGTTCGGTGGTCGGCGGCTGGCGGCGGGCGGGGAGATCGGTGAGCAGGGTGGTGGTCGCTGCAGCAACTGCCTCGATCGCGGCCACGTAGGCGGCCTCGGTCGCAGCGCTGGGCTTGGCCACCCCGCTCACCTTCCGCACGTACTGCTCTGCGGCGGCCCGGATCTCGGTCTCGGTGGCCGGCGGCTCAAGGCCCCGCAGGATCGTGATGTTGCGGCACATGCGTCCAGTGTGGGCCTTTTGGTGAAGAAACAGCACGTGAGTTGTCACATCTTCACCAAGAGCCCTGTGGGCGGCCGGGAACCACGCGGTACCTTGGGCCCATGATTTTCAATCCCCACACTTACGACCCGTCGGCGTACGACCCTGAGACCCAGCGCCAGCTCAAGGCGTTGATCCAGTTCTTCGAGGACAAGGGTCTGGCCGAGATGAAGCAGGAGTTCCACGACCGCACGTGGTACCAGGACTTCCTCGACTTCAACGCCAAGGAGGGGATCCTCGCCGCGTTCGGCACCCCGGCGGCGGTGGGTGGCGAGGGCGCGCGGTGGGACACCGCCCGGATCAACGACCTGAACGAGATCCTGGGCTTCTACTCCCTGTCCTACTGGTACGCCTGGCAGGTCACCGTGCTCGGGCTGGGCCCGGTGTGGATGAGCGAGAACGAGGAGGCCAAGCAACTCGTCGGCAAACTGCTCGAGTCCGGGTCGATCTTCGGGTTCGGCCTGTCCGAGCAGACGCACGGTGCCGATATCTACTCGACCGACATGATTCTCACGCCCACAGAGAACGGCTGGGTGGCCAACGGGCCGAAGTACTACATCGGCAATGGCAACGTTGCCGGGCGGCTGAGCGTGTTCGGCAAGTTCGCCGACACCGACGAGTACGTGTTCTTCCTGGTCGACACCCAGGCGCCTGAGTACGAACTTCAGAAGAACGTCGTCGCCGACCAGATGTACGTGTCGGCGTTCTCGCTGCACGACTACCCGGTCACCGAGGCGGACATCCTGCACACCGGCAAGGCGGCGTGGGACGCCGCGCTGGCCACGGTCAACGTCGGCAAGGTCAACCTCGGCTGGGCGAGCATCGGCATCTGCGAGCACGCCTTCTACGAAGCCGTGACCCACGCGGACCACCGTGTTCTCTACGGCACCAAGGTGACGACCTTCCCGCATGTGCGCCGCATGTTCGCAGACGCCTACGCGCGCCTGCTGGCCATGAAGCTGTACTCGGCACGCAGCGCCGACTACTTCCGCAGTGCGTCCGAGGACGACCGCCGCTTCCTGCTGTTCAACCCGATCACCAAGATGAAGGTCACCAGCGAGGGCGAGCGGGTCATCGACCTGCTGTGGGAGATCATCGCCGCGCGCGGGTTCGAGGAGGACACCTACTTCGAGCAGGCCGCCGGGCATATCCGGGCCCTGCCGAAGCTCGAGGGGACAGTGCACGTGAACCTCGCGCTGGTGCTCAAGTTCCTGCCGCAGTACTTGATGGCGACCGGTGAGTATCCCGAGATCCCCGTGCGCCAGGATGCCGGCGATGACGAGTACCTGTTCCGTCAGGGCCGCGCGTCGGGTCTGGGCCGCATCACGTTCTCCCCGTGGCGCCCCGCGTTGGAGCAGTACCAACACCTGCCCAACGTGGCCCTGTTCCTCGAGCAGGTGGACGCCTTCGCAGGCTTGGTCATGTCCGCCCCGCCGAGCGAGGAGCAGCAGAAGGACCTCGACTTTCTGCTCACCCTCGGGCAACTGTTCACCCAGGTCGTCTACGCACAACTGGTGTGCGAGTCGGCCGGTCAACAGCGGCCCGGCACGGTCAGCGACATGAGCGGACTCAGCGACGCCCACATCGATCGGATCTTCGCGGTGTTCGTGCAGGACGTCTCGGAGATCGCAGTCGCCCTGCACGGGCAGGCCTCGGCCAGCGATGCGCAGCGGGCTGGCGCACTCGGGCTGATCCGGGCCCCGCAGATCGACGCGGACGCCGAGCAGGCGTTCGTGGACGAGGTGCTCGCGCTGTCCGACGCCTACGTCATGCCGCAGTAGACCTCACGCGGATTCGGCCGGTCCTCCTCGCATCACTTCGGGGGGCCGGCCGATCCGTCCTCCCAGATGTTTCTGGATCAGAAGAGTCACCCAGCCCGCCAACGCCATGCCCGTGATGTTGATGGCCAGTTGCAGCGAACTGCCGATCACTTCCTGCCAGGCGCCGAACGCCAAACCGAGTGCCACATTGCCGGCTGCCGGGATGGTGGTCACAGAGATGAACACCCCGGCCAGCCCACCAGCGCGTGCCGACGTCAAGGCAAGAACCCCTGCGGCGCCGGCGATCAGCGACACCAGCAGCGACCACTTGTCCGGGGTGTAGATGAACTGGGTCAAAGGTCGGGGCCCCACCACGTCGCCGAGGTCGATCCAGCCGGCCGCCCGACCGACGGCGGCCAAGGCGGCGGTGCTCAGGATCGCGACGGTGAATCCGCCGACCAGTGTTCGGAGCGCCCGCCGGAACAGTCTCGGGCGGTGGCGCACCAGGGACAGTCCGAGGGCGGCGACCGCGCCGAACTCCGGGCCTAGGACCATCGCACCGATGATCAGGATCTGTGAGTCCAAGACGATTCCGATGCTGGCGATCAGAGTCGCCATGATCATGAACCAGCCGAAGGTCCATGTGAATTCGGTGTCGTCGTAAGCGCGCTGCGTCACTTCGGCCCAGACGACCGCGTCCGACCCCGACCCCGGGGCGTCGGCCTCGGCGCGCAGGGCGTTCCTCGAGATCCACGTCGGCACCGGGACCACTTGGATGGCACCTTCGTCCTGCAGGCCGAGCGCCCGGAGTTCGTCGATCACGTCATTGGCGGCCTCGCGCGGGATGTCGGCCATGATCAGGTCACCGGAAGGTTTCACCCCCGCATCCCGTATCACCGCCAGGCTGGTGACAAGGCTGGAGGCCCCAAGCACGTCCGCAGCCGCCTGTGTCAGAGGTGTCGGCGAGTAGACGCGCAGGTGCAGCACGCTGCCTATGGTGGCCCCGCGGAAGCGCCGCGATGCTCAGGCGCGCCGTGCTGTGAAGCCGCCGACTGGGCCGGTGGCGGTCAGGGTGTCGCCGTCGAAGCTCACGTCAAGGGGCTCCGCGAGCACCCGGCACAGGTGTTGCTCGGCGCTCATGTCCGGGCAGTACATCATCGTCAGCGCGACCGGTCCGGCGGTGAGTGTGTGCCCGTCAATGGTGTACGAACCCATCGCCCGGTTGCACCCGGCGTAGAAGTACAGCCGATGGTCTTCGAACGTGATCTCGGCGGTCTGCGGCCGGATCCCGTCCGGCAGCAACTCAGTGATCGTCCACGTTCCAGACAGGCGTTCGTCCATGCCCCATCCTCGTCCGCCCCGGTGAGGGGCTTCGAACGCGGGTAGGCTTCGGTCAGGATCCCCGAGGAGCGGCGATGCAGTACGTGATGTTCATGATCCCCAGCGTTTACGGCTCGGCTGAGGCCGATGAGATGCCGTCGCCGGAGATGGTCGACGCGATGATGACGTACAACCAGGAGCTCGCGGATGCGGGGGTGCTGGAGTCGTTGAACGGATTGCACCCGCCGACCGCGGGCGTGCAGGTGCGCTTCGGGGCAGACGGTTCATCGGTGTCGGAGATGGAATCGGCGGGGGCTGTTGGCGGTTACTGGATACTCAACGTCAGCTCGCACGAGGCCGCAGTGGAGTGGGCGCGGCGTTGCCCAGCGTTGCCCGGTGATGTGCTGGAGTTGCGGCAGATCCAGCAGATGGACGACTTCCCTGAGGATGTGCAGGATGTGGTCGCGGGGTACGACCTGTGAGAGCCGACGACAAGGTCCTGGCGGCACTTGCAGAACTGCGCACCGAGGATGAGGGCGAACTGCCTTCGCGGGCGGTGCTCTCCGAAGTCACCGACCACCTGATCAAAGCCCTGTTCCCGCAGCGGCTGGGGATGGCGGGCGGCGACGTGGGTGCCTTTGTCCGCAGGATGCTCGAATCCGCCCTCGGCAACCTCACCGGAGAGGTCGCGACCGAATTGGCGTTCCAGCGGCGGTCGGGCCAGACCGTGGTGGAGTGTGACGACTTGGTGGGCCGGTTCGCGGAGAGCCTGCCGGAGATCCGCGTTCTGCTCGATTCCGACATCCAGATGGCCTACCGCGGCGACCCCGCTGCGCGCAGCGTCGCCGAGGTGCTGGTCTGCTACCCGGGCATCCACGCGATGATGCACCACCGGATCGCCCACAGCCTGCACCTGCTCGGGGTGCCTTTTGTCGCTCGCGTGATCTCCGAGTTGGGGCGCGCGGAGACCGGCATCGACATCCACCCGGCGGCATCGATCGGGGGTGGGTGTTTCATCGATCACGGCACTGGTGTGGTGATCGGCGAGACCGCGATCCTCGGCGACAACGTGCGGTTGTACCAGCACGTGACGCTCGG
>CALFYG010000302.1 GCA_937952095.1 uncultured Micrococcales bacterium
CAAGAGGCCAGTCCATGGACATGAGCGGCACCAGCCCAACGCCGGCGACGGTAGCCAGCGATCGAGCAGAGGAGCTGGACGGCATGGGGTCGGCCACCTGTACCGGCTTCAGCCCCTCCCGAGGTTCGATCTCCCAGCGCTTGAGCCACTGCAGGAGGTTGCGCCCCCTGGCAAGCCCGTACCCGGGCACCTTCTCAACCCAGCGCTCGCCCTGCAGAGAGATCCAGTCCACCAGGTCGCCGAGCTTGATGACACCAGCCTCACGCATGGCCTGGCGCTGAGCTTCATTGAGCCGCACCCATTGATCGACGTGGTGCGTCCTGACGGGCCGGGTTCCCAGCCGCTCATCGAGCCAGTTGATCGCCTTGAGCTGGATCTCAATTCGCGCCGCCAAGGACTTCGCAGCCAAGGCATTCGCTGATTCGATCTGCTGGTCTGCTTCGGCGCCCTCTCCAGAAGGTGCACTCGATGGGGGCCGGAAAGATGCGAGCGGCGATTGCACTTGGCTCTGACGAGCAAGCGGAGCGTCGGCCATGGCTTTCTGGACAAGAGCTGTCGGCGAGACATTCGGTCGCACGGGGCTCGCAGGGTTCACGGCCTGCAGAGTGCCGTATTCCTCTTCGTACAGTTCGAGCAATTCTGCCTCGCTGTACATGTCCTCATCAAACCGGGCGGCGAACTCCTCCAATGTGGGGAGTTTGAGTTTTCTGGTGGCGCCAGAAGATTGAGTGGCGGCTGTTGACGCCGCCATGTTTATCGCGGGGTCGAGGCCGATTGGCGTTGTATCGGCTGTCTCAGAGTACTGGACCGAGATGGAGGACGAGGTGTTCCCGGTCGGACTCGAAGTAGGGCCGGGTGTAGTCGCTGCAACCGCATGAGCAGCTGAAGGATTCCCTCCTGCACGATCTGGTCCAGCGCCGAGGTCACCTCGTCGAAGTACCCGGCCGGCACCGTGATCGAGGAGGTCCTCGGCGAGGCCACCGTCGTGCTGTCCGAGGCCGCCACGGCGTCGGGCACCGCGACCACGAGCGGCACCGGGATCTCCGCGGAGATGTTCGTCGGTGGGTTCGCGCAGTCCCCATTTGCCGCCGCCGAACCCGCACCGGAGCCGGCAGCTGAGCGCGGCTTCTTCGCCACGCTTCTGATCGGGCTGCTCAAAGCCTTCATGTGGATCGCTCTGTTCCTCGGCATCGCCGTCGTCCTGCTGCGGGTCCGGGCCGTGCGCCGGCAGAAGCGTCGCCGCGCTGAGTACGAGGCCGCTAGGCGGGAGCGCTCAACTCGAAGTCACGCAACGGACCCCACACCCCGTCCGACCCCATCTCGTACAGGGTGATGGCGTCAGCCGTGAAAGCCGCTTCGTAGTCGGCGAGTGTGCGCTGCGCCACGACCAGCGTGGGCTCCGGGAGGTCATGGGCGATGGTCACGTGTGGGTGGAACTCGAAGCGCAGGTTGCGCTGCAGAGGCCCCGAGCGCACGTCCGATTCCAGCGTCACGATCCGGTCCGCACCGCCGGCGACCCGCACATACACGACCGGTGACAGTGGCCGGAAGGTGCCGGTTCCCTGCAGGAGCACCGGGAACGCCGCATGGCGGGCGGCCACTGCGTGGAGATGACTTGCCACCGCACTGACGTCGGTCACCCGGGTCGGGGGCAGAAGCGTCACATGGGCCTGGATCAGGTGCGCTGCGGGATCTCCGAAGCGTTCCCGCCACCCCTCGAGTTCGTCCGCGAAGGGTCGCGGGATGGCGATCGCCACCCCGATCGTCGACGTCATGCCGTGCTCGCCTGCAGACCCATCGCGCTGTAAACGGCGTCGAGGGTCGGCTGGGCCGCCTCACGGGCGCGCGCGGCCCCTGCCTGCATCAGCCGGTCGAGTTCCGCCGGGTCATCGAGCAGTTCCTGGGTCCTGCGCGCGAACGGTTCGGCCACGGCCACGACCGCCTCAGCGGCAGCGACCTTGAGCGGGCCGTACATCCCACCGCCGTACTCGCGCTCGACGTCCTCGACGGTGCGGCCGGTGGCCGCCGCCAGGATGCTGATCAGGTTGGACACGCCGGGCTTTGCGGCAGGGTCGAACCGGACCTCGGTCTCGGAGTCGGTGACCGCCGACTTGATCTTCTTGGCGATCTGCTTCGACGAATCCAGCATGAACACACACCCGGCTGGGATGGACTTGCTCATCTTGGACGTCGGGTCCTGCAGATCGAGGATCTTCGCGGTGTCCTTCACGATGTACGGCTCAGGCACCACGAAGGTCTCACCGAACCGGCCGTTGAAACGTTCGGCGAGGTCGCGGGTCAGTTCGAGGTGCTGACGCTGGTCCTCCCCCACGGGCACGGCGGCCGCCTGGTAAAGCAGGATGTCGGCGGCCTGCAGACAGGGGTAGGTGAACAGGCCCACCGACGCACTGCCCGCCCCTTCGCGCGCCATCTTGTCCTTGAACTGGGTCATGCGGGACGCCTCGCCGTACCCGGTCAGGCACATCATCACCCAGCCGAGCTGGCTGTGCGCCGGCACGTCGCTCTGAACGAAGAGTGTGGAGCGTTCCGGGTCGATACCCGCCGCGACGAGCTGCGCGTAGGAGACGCGAGTCCGCTCCCGCTGCAGCACGGGATCCACAGGCACGGTGATGGCGTGCAGATCGACGACGCAGTAGAAGGCGTCGTTGTCGTCCTGCAACGCCACCCAGTGGCGCAGCGCTCCGAAGTAGTTGCCGATGTGGAAACTCTCAGAGGTCGGCTGGATGCCGGACAGGATGCGCGGGCGGGACATGGGCCTATTGTGGCGGCTCGGCGCCTGCGAGGTCGCGGGAGGGTTGGCGCTGGATACCATCTCGACTCGTGATGGACGATCCCTTCTTCACACCCGCGCCCACCATGGGCAAGGTGGCCGTGGGCGGACGATGGGAGCAGGCTCTTGTCTTCCGGCCGTCGCAGCTGAGCACCAAGCAACTCGAGGACCAGCTTGGCGCGTCCGAGGAGGTCGCATGCGAGGCGTTCTTCGGGTCTGCATTCTTCGGGATGCGTGTCCATGGCCCAGACCCGGCACGGTTCGTCAAAGCGTTCGCCGACGCCATGGGTGGCGCTGCCGACGGCGCGGAGTTCTTCACTGCGGTCGAAGGCTTGGGGGTGGCACTCGAGACGGGGTTCGGGTTCGCGGAGGTCGGGGCGGAGGGCGCGTGGAACGCCGTGGGGCCGTTCCGGATAGAACGCCCCTGCGACGTCGACTTCGAGGTGCTCTGGCGGGACTTGACCACATCGCCGGTGGGGCGCGACAGGACCCACGACAAGGCCGTGGAGTTCACCTACTCGGGAGGCGTCACCCATTGGTTCGCGCTGCCGGTGTCCGCCGAGGGTGTACTGGTGCGTGACAAGCTCGAGACCGCCTTGCGCACCTTCTGCGCGTGAGCCCGCATCACTGGTCGTCAGGCACCGGCGACGGTTGCGCCATGCTCACATGCACTCGGGCGATGCGGCGATGGTCCATCTGCGTCACCGTCAGTCGGTTCCCGCCCACCTCGACGGTGTCTCCGCGCATAGGCAGGCGCCCGAGTTCGGCGACCATGAATCCGGCGACGGTCTCGTACGGGCCCTCCGGCAACTCGAGGCCGACTTCCTCGTGCAGATCATCGATGCTGAGCAGCCCGTCCACTTCGGCTTCCCCCGTGATCCGCGAGGACTGCGGCTCACGCACGTCGAACTCGTCGCGGATGTCCCCGACAAGTTCCTCGACGAGGTCCTCCAGCGTCACGATGCCGGCGGTGCCGCCGTACTCGTCGACCACGATGGCCATATGGCTGCCGCTGTCCCGCATCTCCTGCATCGCGGCCAGGATGGCCTTGCTGTCGGGGAAGCGCAGGACCGGCCGCACGATCTGGGCCACCCGTAGCGAGCGGCGCGACAGGGCGGGATCGAGCAGTTCCCGCACGTGCACGAACCCCAGGACGTCATCGGCCGAACCCTCCACGACCGGGTAGCGCGAGTGCGGCATGTCGCGGACCTTCGCCACGGCCTTGTGGACGGGCAGGGCGGCGTCCAGGAACTCCACCTCCGTCCGCGGGACCATCACCTCGGCCAGTTCCCTGCCGCCGGCGGTGATCACATCGTCGATCAGCTCCCGCTCCTCGGTGCTCAGGGAATCCTGCGCCGCGACGAGCCCCCGCAGTTCCTCGCCGGAGATGCCCTCCTTCGCCGCCTCCGGATCGCCGCCGAGCAGCCGGACGACGGCGTTCGTCGACACCGACAGCAACCAGATGAACGGCCGCGAAACCTTCGCCAGGGCGTCCACCGGTCCGGCCACGGACAAGGAGATCGCCTCCGCGCGCTGAAGGGCGAGCCGCTTGGGCACCAGTTCCCCGAGCACCAGCGACAGGTAGGCGATGACCACAGTGACCACGACGAATGCGACTGTGCCGGCCAGCCCGGCCGGCAGCCCGAGTTGCTCGAGCCAGGGGGCGACGTCGGGGGCGATCCGCGATGCACCGAACCCTGCTGACAGGAAGCCCGCGAGGGTCACTCCGACCTGGACGGCAGCAAGGAAACGGTTCGGATCGGCGACCAGGTGCTTGAGCCGCTTGCCGCGACCACCTTCGGTGGCCGCCAGGTGGTCCACTTGGGACTCGCGCAGCGAGACCAGCGCCGTCTCCGCAGCTGCGAAGAATCCGCCGATCAGCGTGAACAGCAGGACCACGCCGATGTTGGTCAGCAACTCATTCACACGTTCCAGGGTACGCAGCGTCGGCCGAACACGCGGCGCTGCCGGACATCGGCTGGTGAGCGGTCAGAACTCGAAGTCCGCAACAACAGGCGCGTGGTCGCTCCAGCGCTCGCTGTAAGAGGGTGCCCTGCCCACGGTGAACGAGCGACAGGAACCCGCGAGATCGGGTGAGGCGAGGACACAGTCGATGCGCCACCCGGCGTCGTTGTCGAATGCCTTGCCCCGCCAACTCCACCAGGTGTATCCCGCGTCTGCTCCGAGATCGGCCCAGCCCAACTCGCCGTACCAGTGATCCAGATAGGCGCGCTCAGACTCCAAGAAGCCGGCCTTACCGCGATTGCCCTTCCAGTTCTTGATGTCCGCCTCACGGTGGGCAACGTTCAGGTCCCCGCAGACCAGGGCCCGCTCCCGCTGCTCCATCCACTTGCCCATGGCGGCCAGGAATCTGTGCTTGTCGTCCTGCGCAGGGGTGTCGGCTTCTCCCGTGTGCACGTAGACGCTGGCCACCTCCACACCGTTCGTGCGCACAGCCAACCACCGGCCCTGTTCATCGGCCTCACCGAGGTCGTCGGTGACTTCCAGCGGCCACCGGCTCAGGATGGCCACACCGGCGTGACCGGGACGCACTGCGCTGGGCCGGTGGGTCATGTGCCAGCCGTCGAAGGAGTCCCCGAGCGCCGTGGCCAGTTGGTCGTCGGTCGCCCGGACCTCCTGTAGGCAGATGATGTCGGCCTCCTGGTCGGCAAGCCACGCCAGACCCCCGCGGCGCACCGCGGCACGGATCCCGTTGACGTTGGCGCTGACCAGCCTCACGCCATTGCAGCCTGGAGGTTCTCGTCGATCGAGGCCAGGAACTCCTGTGTGGTCTGGTACGGCTGGTCCGGACCGACGAGCAGCGCGAGGTCCTTGGTCATCTTGCCGCTCTCCACGGTCTCGATGCAGACCCGCTCGAGGGTCTGCGCGAAGTGCGTGACCTCCGGCGTGCCGTCGAGCTTGCCGCGGTGTGCCAGACCCTGTGTCCACGCGAAGATGCTCGCGATCGGGTTGGTCGAGGTCGGGTTGCCCTGCTGGTGCTGCCGGTAGTGGCGCGTCACCGTGCCGTGGGCGGCCTCGGCCTCGACGGTCTTCCCGTCCGGGGTCATGAGCACCGAGGTCATGAGCCCCAGCGATCCGAAGCCCTGGGCCACTGTGTAGATCGGAAGAGCGTCGTGTAGGGAAAGAGTGTCTTCGCCTGTGTAGATCT
>CALFYG010000303.1 GCA_937952095.1 uncultured Micrococcales bacterium
AGTCAGCGGCTGCGACCGAGGCTGAAGGTGCAGCCTCCGGGCAGCGGTTAGTCCCAGGTTCATCCGTTAGTCCCAGAACAGCTGCCAACCTCTAACCGGAGTGCACAACCTCTAACCGGAGTGCCAAGCCCCGTCCACGGCACCTTCTTCGACCTATTCCATCGGTGGCCGGCGCCGGGTCGCCTTCAGCGATGACCGTTTGCGTTTGGCGTCGAGGCGACGGGTCTGTGAGGCCGCCGAGGGCCGGGTCCGACGGCGGCGCTTGCGCTTGGGCTCGAGGGCTGATTGCACCTTGCGGACCAACCGATGGCGAGCGGCCTGCCTGTTCTGCAACTGGGAGCGGTGCTCGGAGGCGGTGATGACGAAGGGCGTGCGCAGCGCGTGGCGCTGGTACGGGGTCAGCACGTGCGAGGTCCGCGGGTCCCAGATGAGTTCGACGCGGGAGTCGCTGGTGTTGACCGACTGCCCGCCCGGGCCTGACGAGCGGCTGAAGCGCCACTGCAGTTCCGTGGCGGGGATGGTGAGGTCGTCGCTGACCTCGAGGTCGGAGGTGGGGTCACTCATCAGCGATCACCCAGGCGTCCACCCTGACGTCGTGTGCCTCGGTAGGCACGTCGGCGAGGAGTTCGTCGTGCCAGATCAGTGCGACGGTGGGTGCAGTGGCCGTCGGGAGGAAGCGGTCGTAGTACCCGCCGCCTTGGCCCAGACGGCGACCTTCATGGTCCAGCGCAAGGGCCGGCACGATGACGGTGTCGGGGGTGGGCAACTCAGCCGGTTCGGGTGCCTGGCCAGGGCGCAGGCCCCATGCGTGCCACGGTCGAGAGGTCGCGGCCGGCGTCCAGTGCAGGGTGTCGGTGGCGATCGGCAGGTAGACGTCGTCGCCTCGGGCGAGCAGCGCCTCGATGACCTCGACGGTGGGGGGTTCACCGGGCAGCGACACGTAGGCGCACACGACCCCGGGGGGAACCGCGGCGAGGATCCGATCGACGTAGCCGGGGGAAGGGGTGTGACCTTGCCTGCGCCGATCCCGGATCTGCGCGCGCAGTCCGGCCTTGTCCATGTCGCTCAGGCTAGCCGGGGAGGCAGTCCGCCTCAGCCGAACAGGTCCCCGAGTTCGGCATCGACGGCGGAGGTGGTGTCGACGGTCGCGATGTCGGCGAGGTTCTCCGCATCCGGTCGAAGCAGCGTCACCTCGTCCATCGTGGCCTTCACCGAGGCCGACAGGAACCGCGAGGGCTGCCCCCAGGAGTGCTGGTCCCCGTTCGGGCGGTGGTGGTAGCGCAGGGGTACGTAGACGTGCAGGTCGTGACGGGCCCGGGTCACGCCCACGTAGAAGAGGCGCCGCTCCTCTTCCAGGCCGTTGCGATCTGTCAGCGCCATGTCGGAG
The DNA here is from genome assembly GCA_937952095.1 of uncultured Micrococcales bacterium. GTDB lineage: Bacteria > Actinomycetota > Actinomycetes > S36-B12 > UBA10799 > JADKAV01. Next base: position 1,388 of record CALFYG010000303.1, read on the forward strand.
GGGATGTTGCCGTCTGCGGCGTGGATGATGTGCACGGCATCCCACTCGAGGCCCTTGGCCGAGTGCAGGGTGCTGATCACCAGCCAGTCCTCGTCGATGGCAGGCGTCCCTGCGAGGTCCCCGGTGGAGCGTGGCGGCTCAAGTGCGTGATCGGCGGCGACGTCGGACAGTCGCGGCACACCCGCTGCGGCTTCCACCAACGGGTCGAGGTCCGCAAGGCGTTCCTCGGGGTTGTCGTACGCGGCGCGGATCAGCGGGGCCATCGCCTGGCGCAGCGCTTCGGCCTGCTTGGTCCCCACTGCGCGGGCGACGGCCTCGGCGGGTTCTTGCGCGACGTTCGGCAGTTCCGCCAGCGCCAGCGGCCAGCGCAGCATCACCTCGGCATCCTCACCGTCGGCGGTCAGGCCGAGAGCTGCGATCGCGCGCTTCGCCTTGGCTGGCCCGACCGCCGGCAGGAGCTGCAACACCCGGAACCAGGCGACCTCGTCGCGGGGGTTGTCGGCGATCCGGAACGAGGCGAGAAGATCCTTGACGTGGGCGGCCTCCAAGTAGCGCAGCCCCCCGTACTTCACGAAGGGGATGCCCCGGCGGCCGAGCTCGATCTCGAGACGGTCGCTGTGGTGGGCGGCGCGTACGAGGACCGCCTGCTGCTGCAGGGGGACGCCGGCCTCACGGTGCGCCAGTACCTGCTCGCAGACCGCCGTGCTCTGGTGGTCCTCGTCGGCGCAGCGGAGCAGCTGCGGGGTGGTCGAAGGGTCCACGCTCGGCGCTCGTAGACGCGTGGAGAACCCCGATGGCGCGTCGTCCGCGATGGCGTTGGCCGTGTTCAGGATGTTCTGAGTGCTGCGGTAGTTGACTGTGAGTTGCAGCGTCGTGGCGTCGGGGAAGTCGGACTCGAACTCGAGGATGTGTCGGGGGTCGGAGGCGCGGAACGAGTAGATCGCCTGTGCGTCGTCGCCCACCACCGTGATCCGCGGGTCGTGTTTGCGCAGCAACTGCAACAACTCCACCTGCAGGGAGTTGACGTCCTGGTACTCGTCGACCAGCACGTGGTCGTACATGCTCGCGAGACTGCGGCCCACGAGGTCGTCGCGCAGTGCCTGCCGCCAGTGCAGTAGGAGGTCGTCGAAGTCGAGCAGGCCGAGGCGTCGCTTACGGGCGATGTAGGCCTTGCACACCGCGCCGATCGGCTCGACCAGGTCGCTGGCCCAGGGCGCGACCGCGATCACCACTTCCCCGACCGGAGTGCCGGTGTCGACCGCACGTGAGTAGATGTCCAGCAGCGTCGACTTGCGCGGGATGCGCCGGCCGTTGGGAAGATCCTTCAGGACCTCGTCACGCACCACGTCCATCACATCGGCAGCGTCGGCGGGGTCGAGCACCGAGAAGCCCTCGGGCAGGCCGAGCCGTGCGGCATGCTGACGCAGCGTGCGATGGGCCACGGAGTGGAAGGTGCCTCCGGAGACCCGGCCGGAGCGGTGGCCGGCGCGGGCCAGTCGCGCGTGGCTGCGCTCGACCATCTGCCGCGCCGCTCGGCGGGTGAAGGTGAGCAGGAGCACCCTCTCCGCCGGGATCCCGTCGGCGACGATGCGTGCCACCCGGGAACTCAGGGCCGTCGTCTTGCCGGTTCCGGCGCCCGCGAGCACGCGAAGTGGTCCACCGTCGAAGGCGGCGACGGCGCGTTGCTCCTCGTTGAGCCCTTCCAGCAGGTCGTACATGCGTTCGAGCATAGCGCTGTGGGGTGACATCTGAGTGCTCGACAAGAAATGTGTCTGCCGGGCGCGTTAGGTTCACAGGGCACGAGAGCCGAAGGAGTGCCGAATGTCCAAGAAGATCTCCCGCGTCGACAAGTACAACGCCAGCGCCGACGACATCTGGGCGATGCTCAACAGTCGTGACTACGTCGACGCCAAGTACCAGGCGCTCGGAGACATCTCCACCGATGTGGTGCAGTTCGACACCGGCGACGCGATTGCACTGTCCGTGGAGCGCGTCGTGCCCGCCGAGCTGCCCGATTTCGCGAAGAAGATCATGGGCGACACGAACAAGATCGTGCAGAACGAGAACTGGAGCGCCGCCGGCGGCGGCTACGTCTGCGATCTGCACATCGAGTTCCCCGGCAAGCCGTTGAAGGTGACCGGCAAGCTCGAGGTCAAGCCCACCGGCGATGCCACCAGTGACTGGGTCGTGAACATGGAGATCAAGGCCAGCGTGCCGCTGATCGGCGGCAAGCTCGAGGGTGTTGTCGAGAAGGAGACGCTGGCGAGCCTGGACAAGGAGTACTCCTTCAACCAGGAGTGGCTCGCGGGCTGAGACCCGCCTCGTACCATCGAGGGGTGCGAGCCCTTCTACTTGAGAACATCCATCCCGACGGTGCTGCCGCCCTCGAGAAGGCCGGCTTCGTCGTCGAGACGATGGACAGGGCCCTCGAAGGTGAGGAGTTGGCTGCGCGCCTCGAGGGTGTGCATGTCCTGGGAATCCGCTCGAAGTCCCAGGTGACGGCGGCCCATCTGCGAGAGGCCGACAGCCTGCTCGCGGTCGGCGCCTTCTGCATCGGGACCGATCAGATCGACCTCGCGGCCGCCACGGACACCGGTATCGCCGTGTTCAACGCGCCCTACTCCAACACCCGATCCGTCGTCGAACTCGCGCTCGCGGAGGTCATCGCACTGACTCGTGGGCTGGTGCAGAAGAACACGATGATGCACGAAGGTGTGTGGGACAAGTCCGCGGCCGGCGCGCACGAGGTGCGCGGCCGTGCGCTGGGCATCGTGGGCTACGGCAACATCGGCGCGCAGCTCTCGGTGCTCGCCGAGGCGCTCGGGATGGTCGTGTACTTCTACGACACGGTCGACAAGCTCGCCCTGGGCAACGCCCGCCGCTGTGGTTCCTTGGAGGAGTTGCTCGCCGTCTCCGACGTGGTGACCCTGCATGTCGACGGCCGGCAGGGCAACGCCGGGCTTTTCGGCGAGCCGCAGTTCGCCGCGATGAAGCAGGGTGCGCTGTTCCTGAACCTGTCCCGTGGATTCGTCATCGACACCGCGGCACTGCGTGACCACCTCGCCAGCGGCCATCTCGGCGGCGCTGCGGTCGACGTCTTCCCGGTGGAACCTGCGGGTCGTGGCGAGGAGTTCCGCAACGAACTGCGCGGGCTACCCAACGTCATCCTCACCCCTCACATCGGAGGCTCGACCCAGGAGGCGCAGCAGGACATCGGCCGGTTCGTGGCCGGCAAACTCGTGGACTTCGTGGCCGACGGCTCCACGGTTCTCA
>CALFYG010000304.1 GCA_937952095.1 uncultured Micrococcales bacterium
CATTCTCTTTCCCCCACAGGGGCTCACCGAGGCAACCCGCGACGTGAGCAGTCTCGACGAGGCCTGCGAAAAGATGGCTGTGTACTTCCACAACCTCATGCTCATAACCAGGGAGGCCCTAGTCTCCTCCCTTGGCGTGGAGGTAAGAGGAGAGAGAGAGAGTACGATTTTTTCCGCTTACTTGAAAGTGTGATTCCCTCACGAATTTTCCTCCATCCTGCACAACAACTTTTACATCAACACCTGCAACAATTTTCTTCGCACCACAAGTGTTCCAACATTTTGACACCCATCTCAACCTACATTCCCCAACACGTCTACGACCCCCCAGACCAGGCAGCCGCTGCAGATCCTTCATCCCGGTCATGCTGTTGTGCACTCGGGTGTAGCCGGCGTGGGCGTGCAGATACTCCAGGGCCTCACCGACAGCCCGGCGAAGGCGCAATGAACAGACCCGGCCTAGGGCACCAAAGGCTCCACGACCGGCAACGAGGAATCGGCGCCCAGCAGCCAGCCGGACGGCGGCCGGCCACGTGCGACCATCTCGGCGCCGAGGGCGGCGACCATCGCCCCGTTGTCCGTGCACAACGCTGGTCGTGGCACCCGCAGGCGGATCCCGGCCGCGTCGCACCGGCTCTGCGTGAGAGCGCGCAGCCGCGAGTTCGCGGCCACCCCTCCGCCCAGGACGAGCGTGTCCATTCCTGTGTCCCGGCATGCAGCCACAGCCTTGGCCGACAACACGTCGGCGACGGCCTCCTGGAAGGATGCGGCGACATCGGCGACCGGCGCTTGCGGATTCGCAGCCAGCCAGCGCTTCACTGCGGTCTTCAGCCCCGAGAACGAGTAGTCGTACTTCGAATCCCTGGGGCCGGTCAGCCCGCGTGGGAACGCGATCGCGGACGGGTTCCCGTCGCGAGCGGCGGCGTCGATCGCCGGACCCCCGGGGAATCCGAGACCGAGCATGCGCGCGACCTTGTCGAACGCCTCACCGGCCGCGTCGTCGATGGTCGCTCCCAGCGGTTCCACGTCGGCGGTCACGTCGGCGACCCGCAGGATCGAGGAATGCCCACCGGAGGCGAGCAGGGCCACACATCCCTCGGGCAAGGTGCCGTGCTGCAACTGGTCGACGGCGACGTGGGCCGACAGGTGGTTCACACCGTAGAGCGGCTTGTCCAGCGCCAACGCCAACGACTTGGCCGCAGCCACCCCCACCACAAGCGCGCCCACCAGACCCGGGCCGGCCGTGACAGCGATCGCGTCGACGTCCTGCAGAGACACTCCTGCGTCGTCACACGCCCGCTCGATCGTGGGGACCATCGCATCCACGTGCGCCCTACTTGCGATCTCGGGCACGACCCCGCCGAAGCGGACCTGCTCCGGGACGCTGCTGGCCACCGCGTCAGCGAGCAGAGTCGTACCGGAAACCAGGCCGATACCGGTCTCGTCGCAGGAGGATTCGATCCCCAGCACCAACGGGCTCACAGGTCCGACTCCATCACAAGCGCGTCAGAGAAGTCCGGGTAGTACCGCTCCCGACGTCGCACGACCGTGAACCCTGCGCTCTCGTAGAGTCCGATCGCCGCCGCGTTGTCCGCACGCACCTCGAGGTGCAGGCGGCGGCACCCGCGCTCCCGGGCCACATCCATCAGATGGCCGAGCAGTGTGCGGCCCAGACCACCGCCTTGCCCTCGGGGGGCCACAGCGATCGTCTGCACGTCGGCATCCGGCGGCAGCATCCACAGCCCGGCGTAGCCGACGATCCCGTCCTGCTCCGCCACGACGTAGTGCCGGTCCGACCGCGCCAGCTCCCCCCAGTAGGACTCCGGGGGCCAGGCGGTGGGCCCGAATACCTGAGTCTCGATCGCGAGGACCTGCTCGAGGTCCCACCACTTCATCGGCCGGATGACAGGTGGCGTCATGGCGCCGGCGTCGCGTCGGGCTCGCGCAAGTACCAGGGGTGGACCGGCAGATCGGCTGGGACGTCCAGCAGGTCGGCGGCTTCCAACTGCGCGAACTCGCCGAGTTCTGGATAACGCTGCACTGCGGGGCCGACGACCCGAACGCCGGGCCACCTGTCCGCGACCACCGCCGGGGGCAGCACGTCAGGACCCGTGACGCGCCGGCCATCCTCGTACTGCGCCGCGAACACTTCACGCCGGCGGGCATCAGTGACGACCACCCCGTCACCGAGCCGTCGCCCTAGTCCATCCAGCGAACAGACCCCTGCGGCCGGGATGCCGAGGGCCAGCGACATGGTCGCCGCGGTCACGACGCCCACCCGCAGCCCGGTGTACGGCCCAGGTCCCACTCCGACAACGATGCGCTCGATCGCAGCCATATCAGGCACCACCTCGCGAATGAGTTCCGCCAGGTGTTCGGCATGTCCGGTGGGCGCGACCACCCCTGCCCGCCGCTCACCGAACGCCACGGTGCAGTGGGCGGTCGAGGTGTCGATCGCCAGCACACTCACAGCGGGACCTCTCGGCCGATTCCGGTGATGGTGACCAGACGGCCCGACGCGGTGGGCTCGATGTCGATCTCCAGTCGCCGCTGCCCGAGACCCTCAGCGCGATCCCTGCCCCACTCGACGCACACCACCGCAGTGTCGTCATCGAGGTCGAGGTCCTCGAACTCCCCCGCGCTACCGAGCCGGTAGGCGTCGGCGTGGATGAGATCGGGGCCTCCGACCTGGGAGGGATGGCGGCGGGCGATGACGAAGGTCGGGCTGGTGACCGGCCCTCGCACACCGAGACCCTCCCCGACTCCGCGCATGAAGGTCGTCTTGCCGGCCCCGAGGTCACCACTGAGCAACACCACGTCGCCGGCCTGCAGGCGCATCCCGAGGAGCCGACCGAGTTCGACCATCGCCTCGGCCGTCTCGACCTCACGCTCCACGATTGCCGAAGGCGAGTCGCCGGATACCATCTGTGACCTCGTCCTGGGCTTCGAGTTGGATCATGTGCCCCGTGTCGGGAAGGATCACGCCACGCGCATCCGGGAGCAGTTCCATGAGCTTACGGGTGTGGGAGACCGGCGTCATGACGTCGTCCTCGCCGCAGACGATGTAACCGGGGATACCGTCCAGAGCCTTCAGCGAGTCGTGCAGATCGTGGGCCAGCAGCGACGGCAGGAAATCCACCACGGTCTCCATCGGCGTGGCGTTGAGCATGGCCAGCGTGAAGGTGTTGAGCGAGTTGGGGGCACCGGGGCCGAAACTCGCGCGTTTGGTCAGCATGAAGTTGAGGTCGGTCAACCGCAGTTGCTGCATCAATGACCCCATCAGGACCCTGTTGGGTTTCACTCCCGATGCCGCGGTACTCGCCCGGTGTGCGACGTTCGACGGCAGGCCCAGGAACTCCGCCGACAGATGGCCGGCACTGGTCGCCACCAGGCCGAACCCCGCGACCCGCTGCTCGAAGATGTCCGGGAACTGCGCCCCGAAGGACATCACAGTCATGCCACCCATGGAGTGGCCGACCACATGGACCGGCCCCTGTGTGAAACCGTCGAGCACCCAGAGGAGGTCACGCCCGAGTTGCTCGACGGTGGCGTTCTCGATGGGGCCGCGCTCACTTCGGCCGTGGCCGCGTTGATCCCACAGCACGAGCCGCGCGCGCCCCTGCAGGGCCTTGCGCTGGAAGTGCCAACTGTCCTGATTCAGGCAGTAACCGTGCGCGAAGACGATGGTGGGAGCCTTGGGGTCGTCGCACGGGTGCACCTCCACGTACAACTCCGTGCCGTCGTCAGCGCGCAGCCAATGGGGTTCCCCCCGCACCGACCCGAACGGTTCGTCCTTGTAAGGGTCCGGCCGCCAGGGCTTGCGCACTGCGAGCTGCTCGGCGGCGAAACCGGCAGCCACACCGGCCGCAAGCGCGATGAGACCCCTCACGACCCACCCCCGACGTACACCCGGGGCACGCGGGGCCCGAGACGCGTGACGATCTCGTAGCCGATGGTCCCGGTCGCCTGGGCCCAGTCCTCGGCCAACGGGACACCGTCCTGGCCGTCCCCGAACAACACCACGTCGTCGCCTTCGACCGCCGCGTCGTCACCGAGGTCGAGCATGAACTGATCCATGCAGACCCGGCCCGCGATCGTCCGCCGGCGCCCCGCGGCGAAGACAGGACCGACGTTGGTCGCGTTACGCGGGATGCCATCGGCATACCCGAGCGGGACGACCCCGACCGTCGCCTCGGCCGGCAGCGCGTACTGGTGGCCGTACGACAGTCCTGATCCGGCCGGCAGGCGTTTGACGGTGGTGAGGCGGCCGATAAGCGTCATCACCGGACGCAGTCCGAGTTCCTGTGGCGTGCCCATGCTCGCGCCGGGACTCACGCCGTACATGGCGATACCTGGACGCACCAGGCTGAAGTGGGCGTCGGGCAGGCTCAGCGTGGCCGCGGAGTTCGCCAGATGCAGGTGCTCGGGTCGCACACCGAGCGCAGCGGCCTGCTCGATACCGGAGTGGAAGCGTTCGATCTGGACGGTGTTGAGAGGGTTGCGCGGATCGTCGGCCACAGTGAAGTGCGACCAGAGCCCGACGATCTCGGCCTGCCCTGCGTCCTGCAGCGACTTCGCCCGGGAGACGAACGACTCCCAGTGCGACGGGGGGCATCCAGCACGACCCAAACCCGTGTCGAGTTTGAGGTGCAGTCGTGCCCGCCGGCCGGTGGCCGCGATGCGTTCGAGGTGGTCCGGCGTCGAGACACCGACGTCGATGCCTGCCTCGACGACCTCGACCCAGGGGTCCTCAGGTGCGGCCAGCCAGGTGAGAACGGGGCCTGTGTCACCGGCCGCCCGCAGTTCGAGCGCCTCCTCGAACAGCGCCGCGCCCAACCACTCCGCCCCGGCTTCACGCGCGGCCCGGGCCATGGGGAGCAGGCCATGGCCGTAGGCATCAGCTTTGACCACGGCCATCTGGGCACTGTGCGGCGCCGCGGACCGGAGCACGGACAGGTTGTGCGCGAAGGCATCGAGGTCGATACGGGCTTGTGCGCGGGACACCCCTCCATGGTAAGCGCCAGGCACCGGAGGGGCGGTCACACCGCATCGAGTAGTGCGACGTTGCAACGACACCCCGGACTGTCCCGCGGCACTGCAGCACTCGACGGCGGGGTGTGGTCAGACCCCCGTCCAAGCGACAGCCGCGGCCACCTGATCGGCGATGTCCAGGCTGGTGGCGGGGAACGACGCCAGCACGCCCGCCTGCCCGTGGACGAAGGCCGCACAGGCGGCCAGGTGGGCCATCTCGACGTGCTCGGGATCCCTGCCCACGAAGTGGCGCGCCAGCATCCCACCCATCAGCCCCGAGAGCACGTCGCCACTGCCCGCGGCCGCCAGGTTCGGGCTGCTGTGGGCATTGATGAAGACCTCGCCGCTCGGGGCAGCCACCACCGTGACCGCACCCTTGAGCAGGACCACGACGCCCAGCGCCGCCGCCGCCGAACGGACCGCCGCGATCCGATCTGTGCCAGGCGAGTACCCCAATCGCGCGAACTCGCCTTCGTGAGGGGTGATCACCACCGGTCCCGCGGCCACCTTCGAGAGTGCCTCGGCATCAAGCACCACCGGCCGCCCCGAGGCCATTGCTCGGGCGACCGCCTCGTCGAGACGTCCTTCGTCAGCCAGGCCCGGACCCACGACGTAGGCGTCCGTGCGGCCCTCGGCGGCCACCACGTCCGGGAATCCACCGACCGGAGAACGCACCATCCCCACGTCGGCATGGCGGGCACCGGCAGTGCACAACTGCCCGGCACCGGGGTACTTCGTCGAACCTGCAGCGATGCTGACCACTCCGCGGGTGTACTTGTTGTCGTCGAAGCCCGGGCGCGGGAAGTAGCCGCCGGCATCCCCGCGCTCGACCAGATGGATCGACGCCTGCGGCAACGTCAGGTCCAGACCGATGTCCACGAGGTGCAGGTCTCCGCAGACGTCGGGACGCAGCACGACGCCGGGCTTGAGGGTGCCGAAAGTGATGGTGTGGTCGGCCGCCCAGACCTCGCCGGGCACGTCGCCCGAGTCCGGCTGCAGGCCGCTGGGCAGGTCCACTGCGATCGTGAGTTCCGCATCCACGACGTCGCGGATCTGCGCAGCCGCCGGCCGCAGCGGTCCGACACCTCCGATACCGACGACGGCATCGAGGACCACATCCGCCCGCCGGGGTGCGCGGATCCTGGCGCCCTCCCGCTGCGCCGCCCGAAGGCCCTCGGGGTGCAGCGTGTCGGACGTGGGCAGGATGTCGACGCTCACCCCGCGCCGCGCAAGTTGCGAGGCGGCGAACAGCGCGTCACCACCGTTGTTCCCCGATCCGGCCACCACCGCCAGGCGCAACCCCGTGACCCTCCCGAAGGTCTCGCGCATCAATGACGCGGTGGTCGCCGCCAAGCCGGTGGCTGCACGCTGCATCAAGGCACCCTCAGGCGTCTGCGCCATCAGTGCCGCTTCAGCCGCCCGGATCGTGGGAACGTCGTGGACCGGTCTCATGGGTCCATCGTGGCCGAAAGTGCAGGCCGACGCCGGACGTCCGGATGCTGCAGCCGCGGCGCGAACCCACCTAGTCTTCTCACATGTTCGTCGAAGCCGGAGGCTACCTCCTGAACACCGTAGAGATGGGAGACGGACCCCGCACTCTGGTGAGTCACGGAGGATGGGCCGGCAGCTGGGAACTGTGGCAGGAACCGATGATGCTGATGCAGAAGCACTGGCGTTGCATCAGTTACGACCACCGCGGCACGGGGGTCAGCACCGCACCTGCGGCATCGATCGGGCCCGATGCGCTCGTTGAGGACCTCTTCACCGTGCTCGATCACTACACCGTCGACACCTGTGTCCTTGCTGGAGAGTCGCTGGGGGCTCTGACCTGCGTGCAGGCGGTTCTGGACGCGCCGGATCGCTTCTCGGGTTTGGTACTCGTGGACGGGGTCACCGCTGCCCCGGACTTCGGCGAACAGACCGAGATCCGCGCCGACTTCGACCGATACGTCGACATCTTCGTGGCTGCCTGCATCGTCGAGCCGGATAGCGACCACATCGCGGCATGGGGCCGACAGGTGCTGCGTCGATCAGACCCGGAGTCGGCGGCTCGGTTGTACGAGACCCAGTCCTTGATCACGCCAGATCTTTCCGCAGTACAGGTGCCAACGTTGGTGATCCATGGTGAGTCCGACAGGATCGTGCCACTGGCGGCCGCTCGACACGCGGCCGCAGCACTACCCGACAGCGAACTCGTAGTGCTACCTGGCACGGGTCATGTCCCGACCATGACGCGCCCGCAGGCCGTTGTGGCGGCTATCGACGACTGGGCCCGACGGAAGGTCCCGGCGAACCCAACATCCTGATCAGCCGGTGAAACGCGGGAAAGCCTTGCGCCCGCTGTACACCGCGGCGTCGTCGAGTTCCTCCTCGATGCGCAGCAGTTGGTTGTACTTCGCCACACGCTCGGAGCGCGCGGGAGCGCCCGTCTTGATCTGCCCGCAGTCGGTGGCGACGGCGAGGTCCGCGATCGTGGTGTCCTCGGTCTCCCCGGAGCGGTGGCTCATCATGCAGGCGTATCCCGAGCGGTGAGCCAACGCCACAGCGTCGAGGGTCTCCGTGAGAGAACCGATCTGGTTCACCTTGACGAGCAGCGCATTCGCAGCTTCCTTCTCGATGCCGTCGGCGAGACGCACCGGGTTGGTCACGAACAGGTCGTCCCCGACGAGCTGGACACGCTCACCCACCGCCGTGGTCAAGTCCACCCAGCCCTGCCAGTCGTCCTCAGCCAGCGGGTCCTCGATGCTGACCAGCGGGTAGTCGTCGAGCAGGGACGCGTAGTAGGCGGCCATCTCGTCGCTGGTCTTGGAGGCACCCTCGAACGTATAGGCGCCGTCGGAGAAGAACTCCGTGGACGCCACGTCGAGGGCCAGCGCGATGTCGCTGCCCAGCGTCAGCCCGGCGGCCTCGACCGCCTCCCCGATCAGGTCGAGCGCGTCGCGGTTGGTCGGCAGGTCAGGAGCGAAGCCGCCCTCGTCACCGAGTCCGGTGGCCAGACCGCGCTTCTTGAGCACGGACTTCAGCGAGTGATAGACCTCGGCGCCCATGCGCAGGGCCGTGTTGAAGTCCTCCGCGCCGATCGGGGCGATCATGAACTCCTGGATGTCGACACCGGTGTCGGCGTGCGCACCGCCGTTGAGGATGTTCATCATCGGCACGGGAAGGACGTGGGCGGACGGACCACCGATGTACCGGAACAAGGGCAGGTCGGCGGATTCCGCGGCGGCACGTGCCACGGCAAGTGAGACGCCGAGGATGGCATTGGCCCCGAGTTCACTCTTGTTCGGCGTGGCGTCGAGGTCGATCATGATCTGGTCGATGAGCCGCTGTTCGCTGGCCTCGATGCCCTCGACCTCACCGGCGATGCGGTCCTCGACCGCGGCCACGGCCTCCAGCACACCCTTGCCCAGGTAGCGGTCCCCGCCGTCACGGCGCTCGGAGGCCTCGAAAGCCCCCGTGCTCGCGCCGCTGGGAACCGCCGCGCGGCCCAGCGAGCCGTCCTCAAGGGCTACCTCCACCTCGACGGTGGGGTTCCCGCGCGAGTCCAGGATCTCCCGGGCGATGACTGCGACGATCTCGGCCACTGTTCCTCCTCAGGTCGGCTAGGTCGAGCCTATCGGCTGTCGATCAGTCCGGCTGAGGTCCACCCGCACCGCGCTACCGTTCGCGACGGATCAGGTCCTCGCGCAATGTGAGTGCCGCCCGCCTGGCCGCCGCATCGGCGTCGACCCCACGTGACCGGGCGGCGGCGACGATCTCCAGGATCAACTCCCCCGGATCGTGTTCGTCGAGCAGCGCCTCGACGTGCGGGTCGATCGGCGGCAGCGCGACCCCGCCCTTCTCCGCGCGGTGCAGCAACTTCTCGATCAGGGGCAGCGCAGGCATCGCCATGGGCACGCCGTCGGTGACCGACGTGCGCCCCTTCTCGCGCCGTTTCCGTTCGAACCATGCCGCCTCGACATCGCCGGCGGTCTGCGCGGTCTCGTCACCGAAGACGTGCGGGTGCCGGGCGATCAGCTTCTCAGCGATCCCCCCGGCCACATCGTCGATGTCGAAAGGTTGGTCGGACTCCTCGCCGATCCGCGCATGGAAGACGACCTGCAGCAGCAGGTCGCCCAGTTCCTCGACCAGACCATCGCGGTCCTCCGCGTCGATCGCTTCGATGGTCTCGTAGGTCTCTTCGACGAGGTACTGCACGAGGCTCTCGTGGGTCTGCTCCGCATCCCACGGGCAGCCCCCGGGTGAGCGCAGCCGATCCATGACGGCCACGAGTTCGAGCAGCCGCTCGCCGCGACTCACTGTTGGGGCGGCAGGCCCACCAGCGCCTCTTCAGCACCGGCTGGTGTGGACAGATCGTCGGGGAGCGCGCCGACGGACAACTGCGCCGGATCCCAGGTGCCGAAGCGGGGGCTGACCTGCGGGGAGATCTCGTCGCTGAGTTGCTGGATCTGGGTGAGCAACCCGGTCTGGCCGGTCGGGTCGTCCCCGGTGATCGTGCCCTTGCTCAGCGCCTCGACCAGCAGCGTGGTCCGCACGACCTCGGGGATCGCGTCGGGCAGCACACCGGCCTGCAACGCCCCCTGCTCAAGGGCCTCCTGGCCGCCTGCACGCTCGACCTCTTGGGCCACCGCGGCGTCGACGTCACCTTTGGTCACCGCGACGCCCTTGCGGGAGGCCATCTCGTCGACGAGTTCTGCAACGATCCAGCGGGAGAGAACCGCTTGTGAGACCTGCGCGCTCTCCGGGATGCCGAGCTGTTCGGTCAGCTGCGTGGTGGTCTCAGCGAGTTCGGAATCGGTGAGCCGCTGCTCACCCACCACCGCGGCCGAACCCGAGAGTGTGGGACCGCAGGCTGCCAGGGCGAGGCCGGCGGCCGCGACCAGCGGGATCCAGCGCTTCATCGGCTCTCCTCTCATCGCCCTCAGATTACGCGGCCGGGCGATTGGCTGCGCGGTGCGGGTGAACTCTGCGCACCGAAGGCCGCCCCCTGACGCGCTGACGCGGAAATGCACCACTCAGGCACCTCACCTCATCCGGCGAGTACCAACGACTGCAGCACCTCCCGGCACCAAGCGAGCAGATCATGGTCGACCAGCGGTCCGGCGCCGAAACCGCCGGCTGTGGGCCGCGGAATCAGCATCGTGCCCGACGCCGCCTTGTAGATGCTTCCCGGATACAACCGGCTCAGGCGCAGAGTCCTGCTCTCGGGCAGGTGCACAGGGGCCATCCGCACGTTCTTGCCCGCCATGACGATGTCGGTCACGCCGGCCGTGCGGGCGAGCAGTCGCAGGCGGGCCACCTCCACGAGGATCTTGACCGGCTCGGGCAGCGGTCCGTACCGGTCGGTCATCTCCGCCACGAACTCGTCGACGGCGTCGTCGCCGGCAGCCTCTGCCAGGGTCGTGTAGGCCATCAGGCGCAACCGCTCGTCGGGGACGTAGTCGTGCGGGAGGTGCGCGTTGACGGGCAGTTCGATGCGCACCTCGGGCACCTCCTCTTCGCGTTCACCGCGCACCGCCGCCAACGCCTCGCCGACCATCCGCACGTAGAGATCGAAGCCGATGTTCGCGATGTGCCCCGACTGCTCGCCACCCAGCAGGTTGCCGGCGCCGCGGATCTCGAGGTCCTTCATCGCCACGGCCATACCCGACCCCAGGTCGGTGTGGGCGGCGATGGTCTCGAGCCGGTCGTGCGCGGTCTGGGTCAGCGGCTTCTCCGGGGGGTAGAGGAAGTAGGCGTAGGCGCGTTCCCGACCGCGGCCCACCCGTCCACGCAACTGGTGCAACTGCGAGAGCCCGAAGGCATCGGCACGATCCACGATCAAGGTGTTCGCGTTGGGAATGTCCATACCGGATTCGACGATCGTCGTGCACACGAGCACATCGATGCGCCCCTCCCAGAAGTCCACAACCGTCTGTTCGAGCGCCGACTCGGGCATCTGCCCGTGCGCATAGGCGATGCGCGCCTCGGGCACGAGTTCCTGCAGCCGCGAGGTCATCCGGCCGATCGACTCGACCCGGTTGTGGATGAAGAAGACCTGTCCGTCGCGCAGTAACTCACGGCGGATGGCCGCGGCGATCTGCTTGGTGTCGTAGGGCCCGACGAAGGTCAGCACCGGCAGCCGGTCTTCCGGCGGCGTCTGGATCGTGGAGATCTCGCGGATCCCCGTCACGGCCATCTCCAGGGTGCGGGGGATCGGGGTGGCCGACATGCTGAGCACGTCGACCGTCGTGCGCAGAGCTTTGATGACGCCGTCCTTGTACTTGTTGACGGCCGGCATGTCGATGCCCTGCAGGG
>CALFYG010000305.1 GCA_937952095.1 uncultured Micrococcales bacterium
GCTCTTCCGATCTAGCTCGGTCTCACCCTTGGGCGTGACCTTGCCGACCAGGATGTCGCCGGGTCCCACTTCGGCGCCGATGCGCACGATGCCGCGCTCGTCGAGGTCGGCCAGGACCTCCTCGGGCACGTTCGGAATGTCCCGGGTGATCTCCTCGGGGCCGAGCTTCGTGTCGCGGGCGTCGACCTCGTGCTCCTCGATGTGGATGCTCGTGAGCACGTCGTCCTGCACCAGACGCTGGGACAGGATGATCGCGTCCTCGTAGTTGTGACCCTCCCACGGCATGAATGCCACGAGCAGGTTGCGGCCCAAAGCCATCTCACCCTGGTCGGTGCACGGGCCATCGGCGATGACGTCTCCGGCGGCCACCTTCTGACCGACCGTCACGATCGGCTTCTGGTTGTACGAGGTGCCCTGGTTGGAGCGGCGGAACTTCAGCACCCGGTAGGTGTAGACCTGGCCGTCGTCCTGGGTCACCTCGATGGCGTCGGCGCTCACCGCGGACACCACACCCGAGGTGTGGCAGACCACGACGTCAGC
Source organism: uncultured Micrococcales bacterium (assembly GCA_937952095.1). GTDB lineage: Bacteria > Actinomycetota > Actinomycetes > S36-B12 > UBA10799 > JADKAV01. The sequence goes on from CALFYG010000305.1 coordinate 541, forward strand.
GGCGTCCTTCGCGGCCCGGAACTCGGTGCCGGTGCCGACCAGAGGAGCCTCGCTGCGCATCAGCGGAACCGCCTGGCGCTGCATGTTGGCACCCATCAGTGCGCGGTTGGCGTCGTCGTGCTCCAAGAACGGGATCATGGCCGTACCGACCGACACCATCTGGCGCGGCGAGACGTCCATGTAGTCCACCTCGACCGGCACGACGTAGTCGACCTCGCCGTCCTTGCGGCGGACCAGCACGCGGTCCTCGGTGAAGTTGCCCTTCTCGTCGATCGGGGCGTTGGCCTGCGCGATGACGTGCAGGTCCTCCTCATCAGCGGTCAAGTAATCGATCTGGTCGGTCACCCGGCCCTTGACGACCTTGCGGTACGGGGTCTCGACGAAGCCGAAAGCGTTGACCCGGGCGAACGTCGACAGCGAACCGATCAGACCGATGTTCGGGCCTTCCGGGGTCTCGATCGGGCACATCCGGCCATAGTGCGACGGGTGCACGTCGCGGACCTCGAAGCCCGCCCGCTCCCGGGACAGACCACCGGGACCAAGCGCGGACAGCCGCCGCTTGTGCGTCAGGCCCGCCAGCGGGTTGGTCTGGTCGAGGAACTGCGACAACTGCGAGGTGCCGAAGAACTCCTTGAGCGCGGCCACGACCGGGCGGATGTTGATCAGGGTCTGCGGCGTGATCGCCTCGACGTCCTGGGTGGTCATGCGCTCACGCACGACCCGCTCCATACGCGACAGGCCCATGCGGATCTGCCCCTGGATCAGTTCTCCCACGGTGCGCAGACGGCGGTTGCCGAAGTGGTCGATGTCGTCGACCTCGACGCGGACGTCGCTGTCCGGCATGGTCGGCTCACCGGCGTGCAGGCGCACCAGGTACTCGACCGTGCGCACGATGTCCTCTGTGGTCAGGACCGTCTTGCTGGGCTCCTCGTGGGTGCCGAGCTTCTTGTTGACCTTGTAGCGGCCGACCTTCGCGAGGTCGTAGCGCTTCGGGTTGAAGTAGAAGTTCTCCAGCAGGTTGCGGCCGGCCTCGATCGATGCCGGCTCCCCCGGACGCAGCTTGCGGTAGATGTCGACGAAGGCCTCGTCCTGGGTGCCGATGGCGTCCTTCTCCATCGTCAGCTGCATCGACTCGTACTGGCCGAAGCGCTCCTGGATCTCCTCGCTGGTCATACCGAGGGCCTTGAGCAGCACCGTCACCGGCTGCTTGCGCTTCCGGTCGATCTTGACGTTGACGATGTCCTTCTTGTCGATCTCGAACTCGAGCCAGGAGCCCCGGCTCGGGATGATCTTCGCCGAGAAGATGTCCTTGTCCAGGGCCTTGCCCGAGGTCTTCTCGAAGTACACGCCGGGCGAACGCACCAGCTGCGAGACGACGACGCGCTCGGTGCCGTTCACGATGAACGTGCCCTTGTCGGTCATCAGGGGGAAGTCACCCATGAAGACGGTCTGCGACTTGATCTCGCCGGTCTCATTGTTGGTGAACTCCGCGGTCACGAACAGCGGCTGCGAGTAGGTCAGGTCCTTCTCCCGGCACTGCGCCTCGGTGTACTTGGGCTCCTCGAAGCGGTGCTCCCGGAACGACAGCGACATCTGTCCGCTGAAGTCCTCGATCGGGCTGATCTCCTCGAAGATCTCCTCGAGACCACTGGTGTTCGGGATGTCGGTGCGACCGGCATCGATCGCGTCCTGGACGCGCTTCTGCCAGGCCTCGTTGCCCAGCAGCCAGTCGAAGGACTGGGTCTGCAGGTCGAGCATGTCGGGGACGGGGATCGGTTCGCGGATCTTGCCGAACGAAACACGGTGCGGGGCTGGGGAATTAACGCGGGCGGCCAAGTGAGGTCCTTCCGAGGCTCGCGGTGTGTGGGTCGCGCACGTCAGAACACGTCGAAACGACCGCACCGGATACGTGGTTGCATCCGGGCACGGTCATACGGGTGGTCTTTGGCATGCGCAGAACACCAGGATAACTGAGGTTGGTTGAAGTACAACATCGGGGGCCAACTCACAATGATGGCCCCTGTACTGGGATCCGTCAAGCAACGCGTTCAGCCGCCGCCCGCGGCCTGATGACCGGGGCGACGGCTGAGGCGTTGCGGAACGCGGAACTACTTGACCGAGACGGTGGCGCCGGCGCCCTCGAGGGCCTCCTTGGCCTTGTCCGCGGACTCCTTGTTGACCTTCTCCAGGACCGGCTTCGGGGCGCCCTCGACGAGGTCCTTGGCCTCCTTCAGCCCGAGGCTGGTCAGCGCACGGACCTCCTTGATGACCTGGATCTTCTTGTCGCCAGCGGCCTCGAGGATGACGTCGAACTCGTCCTTCTCCTCCGCGGCACCAGCGTCGCCACCGGCACCACCGGCGGCCGGGGCAGCAGCTGCCACGGCGACCGGAGCAGCGGCGGTCACGCCGAAGGTCTCCTCGAACTGCTTCACGAACTCGCTGAGCTCAAGCAGGGTCATTTCCTTGAATGCGTCCAGCATCTCTTCGGTGGACAGCTTCGCCATGGTCGGCGTTCCTTTCTCTTCTCCGGTGTCGCCGGAAGTTTCGGGTGGGTGGTGGTGGTTTATTCGGTTTCGGGTGCCGGGTCGGCGGCGGGTGCCTCGTCAGCTTCGGCGGCGGGTGCCTCGTCAGCCTCAGCCGCAGGAGCCTCGTCAGCTTCAGCGGCGGGAGCCTCGTCCGCCTCAGCGGCGGGTGCCTCGTCAGCAGGGCCCTCGGCCTCGACCTTGGCCCGCAGGGCCTCGATGACGCGGGCGGTCTGCGACAGCGGAGCAGCGAACAGCGACACCGCGGACTGCAGCGAGGCATTCATCGCGCCGGCCAGCTTGGCCAGCAGCACCTCGCGCGACTCGAGGTCGGCGAGCTTGTTGATCTCTTCGGCGGAGAGCAGCTTGCCCTCCATCACGCCGCCCTTGACGATCAGAGCGGGGTGCTCCTTGGCGAAGGCGCGCAGGCCCTTCGCGGCCTCCACCGGGTCGCCCTCCACGAACGCGATGGCGCTCGGGCCGACGAGCATCTCGTCGATGCCCTCCACGCCGGCGTCCTTGGCCGCGATCCGGGTCAGGGTGTTCTTGACGACTGCATACGTGGTGCTCTGCCCGAGGCTGCCTCGCAGTTCCTTGAGCTGGGACACCGTGAGGCCTCGGTACTCCGTCAGCACCGACGCGGTGGAGTTGCGGAACAACTCCGTGAGCTCGGTGACGGCGGCTTGTTTGTCGGGCCGTGCCATGGGTTTCCTTCCTCCCGAACGACGAAAGCCCAGGCACGTAGGCCTGGGCTCGGGAGGAGCTCACCTACGCAGGGTTTATGCCTGAACTTCGGCGACCGGCGGTCTCTGGTTCTTCACAAGTGTGACACAGGGGTGTCGGACAGGCGCAGGTGGGTCTCGGGTGGCGACCCCCAGTGGGTTTCGCCGGGTGCGACGTTGTTGACGCGCGCTCAGCGCGATTGCGACCTTGTTGACCACCACCTAGCCGAAATCCGACAACAACGTCGCAAACCGGCGAACTGGCCGACAACAACGTCGCAATCGGGGCGGCCGGGACGGAGACCCAACGCGAAAGCCCCCGGCAGAACCGGGGGCTTTCACTGTGAACGCTCAGGCGTCGCGTGACCGGGTGGGGTCGACCTGGATGCCCGGGCCCATGGTTGTGGAGATCACGGCCTTCTTGATGTAACGGCCCTTGGCAGCCGACGGCTTGAGGCGCATGACCTCGTCGACGGCCGCGGCGTAGTTGTCTTCGAGCGCTTCCTGGCTGAAGCTCGCCTTGCCGATGATGAAGTGCAGGTTCGAGTGCTTGTCGACGCGGAACTCGATCTTGCCGCCCTTGATGTCGGACACGGCCTTGGCCACATCCATCGTCACGGTCCCGGTCTTCGGGTTCGGCATCAGACCGCGCGGGCCGAGCACACGGCCGAGCTTGCCGACCTTGCCCATCAGGTCAGGGGTGGCGACGACCGCGTCGAAATCGGTCCAGCCGCCGGCGACCTTGTCGATCAACTCGTCGGAGCCGACGTAGTCAGCCCCGGCAGCCTGGGCCTCTTCGGCCTTCGGGCCCTGCGCGAACACCAGCACGCGGGCGGTCTTGCCCGTGCCGTGGGGCAGGTTGACCGTGCCGCGGACCATCTGGTCGGCCTTGCGGGGGTCGACGCCGAGGCGCATCGCGACCTCGACGGTGGCGTCGAAGCCGGACTTCGCGCTTGCCTTCGCCAGCGCCAGTGCCTCCGACGGCGAGTAGATCTTCTCGCGGTCGATGGTGGCGGCGGCCTCGTTGTACTTCTTACCTCGCATCGTGACTCCTATCGGTGATGTGGTCAGCGGGGCGATGCGGCCCCTCCCACGCGGGTGGTGCGTCAGTCGGTGACGGTGACGCCCATGGACCGGGCGGTCCCGGCGATGATGTTCATCGCAGCGTCGACATCGTTGGCGTTCAGGTCGGCCATCTTGGTCTCGGCGATCTCCTTGACCTGCGCCTTGCTGATCTTGCCGACGGGCTGCAGCGGGTTGCCGGAGCCCTTCTGCAGGCCGGCGGCCTTCAGAATGAGCTTCGCAGCCGGCGGCGTCTTGGTGATGAAGTCGAAGGACCGGTCCTCGTACACAGTGATCTCGACCGGGATCACCTGACCGCGCTGGGATTCCGTGGCCGCGTTGTAGGCCTTGCAGAACTCCATGATGTTCACGCCGTGTTGGCCCAGCGCAGGACCCACGGGCGGCGCGGGGTTGGCCTGCCCAGCCTGGATCTGCAGTTTGATCAGGCCGGCGACCTTTTTCTTGGGAGGCATTGCTCTTCCTTCGTTGTTGCTGGTCTAGTTCTTCTCGATCTGGCTGAAGCTGAGTTCCACCGGCGTCTCGCGGCCGAAGATCTCAACCAGGCCCGTGACCTTCTGGGCATCGAGGTTGATCTCGCTGATCGTTGCGTGCAACGTCGCGAACGGTCCATCAATAACTGTAACCGAGTCACCCACGACGAAGTCCACCTCGGTCACCCTCTGGGCCGGTTGACCCATCGCGGACGGCCCGGACGCCTCGGCGGCGGCCTTCTTCGGCTCCGGCTTGGGCGCCAGGATGTGGACCACCTCATCCAAGGTCAGCGGCGTCGGCTCGTGCGTGCTGCCGACGAATCCGGTGACCCCGGGCGTGTGCCGCACAGCACCCCAACTGTCGTCGGTGTAGTCCATGCGGACCAGCACGTAGCCGGGGAACTTGTTGCGCTTGACGGTCTTCTTCTGCCCCTGCTTGATCTCCACGACCTCTTCGGTCGGTACCTCGACCTGGAAGATGTAGTCCTCCATGTTGAGGGTGTTGATCCGGGTCTCGAGGTTGGTCTTCACGCGCTTCTCGAAGCCTGCGTACGAGTGCACCACGTACCACAGTCCCGGCAGGCTCATCTGCTCCTCGCGGAAGGCCTCGACGGGGTCGACGTCCTCCTCCTCGACGACAGCTTCGACGATCTCGCCGGTCTCGGGGTCCACGACCACCTCGACGTCGAGATCCTCGGAGTGCTCGATCACCTCGGTGCGGCCGTGGGGATCCTCAAGGATCTGGGTCTCGTCGATGTGAACACCCTGCTCATCGGCCACGGTGTGCACCTCGTCGCGCACCACGCTGCCGTCGGGCTGCTCGGTGGTGACCGTCTCGTCGATGATGATCGACCCGTCCGGTTCCCGGATCGCCTCGGTCTCGGTGGTCACCACGGAGCCGTCCTCGGCCTGCTCGACGTCGACCTGCTCGACGATCGTGGTGCCGTCGGACATCTCGACAGCGTTGAAGGCCTCGGTGCCCGCGACGTCGGCAGCCGACGACTGCTCGCCGCCCTGCTCGTCAGCCGGCCACTCGTCCGGGGTCTGCATCGACATATCCTCGCTCTTCTCACTCGCCGAAGATGGCGAACACCACTCGTGCCATGCCCAGGTCGAACAGTGCGATCAACCCCGCCATGACGACGACGAACACCAGCACCACCCAGGTATAGGTGATCAATTCCTTCCGGGTGGGCCAGATGACCTTGCGCAACTCCGCGACCATCTGGCGCAGGAAGAGCGCCAGGCGCGCGAACAGACCCTTGCGCTGCTGCTTCGAGCCCCGCTTGGGGGTCGGTGCACCCGCGCTGTCGGCCGAGGTCGGCTCGCTCACGTCAGACGTTCCTTTCCTTCACCTTGCAGGGCCGGAGGGACTCGAACCCCCAACCACCGGTTTTGGAGACCGGGACTCTACCAATTGAGCTACGACCCTACGGTGACCTCCGACCCACCACCCGAACGCTGGCGCGAGGGGAAGTGGGCAGGCTACCGCACAGCGACGCGGTCACCTCCGACCACGATACGCGACCCCCTCCCAGCGGTCGACCCCGCCCACCGGTTCAGCCAAACTGTCACCATGGCACTCAACCGCATCTCCCGCCGGATCGCGAACATCTCAGAATCGGCCACCCTCGCCGTGGACGCCAAGGCCAAGGCTCTCAAAGCCGCGGGGCGCCCGGTCATCGGATTCGGCGCGGGCGAACCCGACTTCCCGACCCCGGACTACATCGTCGAGGCTGCCCGGGCCGCCTGCGAGGACCCCGCCATGCACCGGTACACGCCCGCCGGCGGCCTTCCGGCATTGCGTGACGCCATCGCCGCGAAGACCAAGCGGGACTCCGACTACGACGTCAACGCGAACCAGGTGCTCGTGACCAACGGCGGCAAGCAAGCGCTCTACAACACCTTCGCCGCGCTGCTCGACCCCGGCGACGAGGCACTGCTGCCCGCGCCCTACTGGACCACCTACCCGGAGTCGATCAGGCTGGCCGGCGGCGTGCCGGTGGTCATCCCCACCACAGAGGACACGGGGTACCGCGTATCGGTGGCCGACCTCGACGAAGCATTGACCCCCAACACCAAGTTGCTCGTCTTCGTCTCCCCCTCCAACCCAACGGGGGCCGTCTACTCCCCCGATGAGGTCACTGCGATCGGCAAGTGGGCCGCGGAGAAGGGGATCTGGGTCGTCACCGACGAGATCTACGAGCACCTCGTCTACGGCGACGCGCTGTTCTCCTCGATGCCCGTGCAGGTGCCGGAGATCGCGGACACCTGCGTCGTGGTCAACGGGGTGGCCAAGACGTACGCCATGACCGGCTGGCGGGTCGGCTGGATGGTCGGACCGCAGGACGTCATCAAGGCCGCCACGAACCTGCAGTCCCATGCGACGTCCAACGTGGCCAACGTCTCGCAGAAGGCCGCGCTGGCCGCCCTCACCGGCGACCTGTCGGCCGTGGAGATGATGCGGGAGGCCTTCGACCGTCGCCGCTTGACGATTGTGGGCATGCTCAACGAGATCCCCGGCGTGACCTGCCCGGTGCCCGAGGGTGCGTTCTACGCCTACCCCAGCGTGCGCGGGGTGCTTGGACGCGAGATCCGTGGCCGTATCCCCCAGACCTCCGCCGAGCTCGCCGAGATCATCCTCGACGAGGCTGAGGTGGCGGTCGTGCCCGGTGAAGCGTTCGGGACCCAGGGTTACTTGCGCCTGTCCTACGCCCTCGGCGATGAGGACCTCGTTGAAGGTGTGCAACGGATCGCGAATCTGCTCAGCGAGTAGGGCCGGCTGACGCAAGCCTGCGGTCCTCCCGTGAGACCTTGAGCACTCCCGTTAGACCTTCAGCATTCCCGTTAGACCTTCAGCACTCCCGTTAGTCCGCGACGGCCGCAAACCACTAACCGATGGACCAGGGACTCACCGATGCGTTCGAGATGGCCGAGCCCGCGCCCTCCTCAGAGCTGGCAGCCCCACAGAACCGGCTCCGGCACCAGCCGCACTCCGAACCGTCCCTCGACCCGGGACCGGATCTCCCGGGCGAGGTCGAGCAACTGCGCAGTGGTGCCACCGCCGCGATTTGTCAGCGCCAGGGTGTGCTTCGAGGACACCGCCACGTCGGCCCCAGGAAGCCGGAACCCCTTGTGCACCCCGGCGTTCTCGATCAGCCATGCAGCGCTGGTCTTGTGGCGGCCGTCCGGCTGCGGCCATCCGGGGGCCCCGTCGGGCACGGCCTCGACGATGGGATTGGTGAAGAACGAACCGACGCTGCAGGTATCGGGATCCTGGGCGTCGAGAACCATCCCCTTCCCACGCCGTAGATCGAGCACGGCAGCGCGCACCTCAGCCACGGGCACCGATGCGCCCACCTCCACACCGAGCGTCCGGGCCAACTCCGCATACGCGATCGGGGCACTGGGACCCACCGGAAGGTCGAAGGCGACGGCGAGCACGACATGGTCGGCGGGATGGCGCTTGAACATGCTGTCCCGGTAGCCGAACTGCGCCCGTGGCGCAGGCCATGTGGTGATCTCGCCTGTGGCACGGTCCAGCACCCTCAGCCCGGCGATCGACCCCGCGACCTCCTGGCCGTAGGCCCCGACGTTCTGGATCGGGGTGGCGCCCACACTGCCGGGGATCCCGGACAACGCCTCGATCCCACGACGGCCTTCGGCGACCATGGCGGCCACGAACTCGTCCCAGACAGTGCCCGCCGAGACGATGAACTGGTCACCGTGCTGCTGCCAACCGGAGGCGCGCATGAGGAGCACCGGTTCGGCCACGCCGTCGTCAGCGGCAACAACGTTGCTGCCACCAGCAAGAACGCGGGCATCGGGGTGTTCGCGAAGCACCTCGGGCACTCCCGCCAGGGTGTCCACGACGTGTACCGACGCCGGCCCGCCGAGTCGGATGGTGGTCAGATCGGCGAGGCGCACTACGCGACCCGCAGAGTCGCCACCGCGTCCTTGACCACGTCGACCCCGGCACTTCGTGCGGTCATGGAAACACTGGCCACACCCTCCTCGACCGCGACCACCTCGGCACGCAGGTCGAGTTCGGCGCCGCCGTCGTCGGCGACGACCACCGGCGCAGAGAAACGAAGGGAGAAACTCAGGATCCGCCCCGGATCGCCGCCGGCGAGTTCGACGAGCAGCGTGCCGAGTTGGGCCTGTGTGTACATGCCGTGCGCGATCACATCCGGAAGACCGACAGCCTTCGCGAACGTCTCGTTCCAGTGAATGGGGTTGAAGTCACCGCTGGCCCCGGCGTACATCACCAGGTTGATCCGCTCCACGTGCGCCGAGCGCTCGAGGACGTCACCGACGTTCATGCTGCGGTCCCCCTGCTCGCGATGATGCCGCGGGTACGCACGATGAGTTCGCCGTCCAGCGAGACGACGTCGGCCTGCGTGACCAGGAACTCGTTGGCGCCGCGGGAGTGGATGTCCGCGATGTGGGACGTGACGACGACCTCGTCACCGGCGACCAGTGGCCGGCGGTACTCGAAGGCCTGCTCGCCGTGCACCACCCGGGAGTAGTCAAGGCCCAGGTCGGGATCGAACATGGCGGCAGCCATCGCCTTGTGGGTCAGCACGAAGGCGAACGTCGGCGGGGCCGGCAGGTCGCTGTAGCCCATGCGGACAGCCTCGGCGAGGTCGTGGAACACGGGGCTCTGCTCACCGATCGCGGTGGCGAACTCGCGGACCTTCTCCCGGCCGATCAGGTAGGGCGCGGTGTCGGGGTACTGCTTGCCGACGAATTCCGGGTTCAGAGCCATGCGCACACCTCTCGTGAGCGGTCATCCATGGCGCTCAGCCTAGTGCGCCGACTCACCACGGCAGTCACCCTGTGTGACCGGAACGGTCAGCGAGTCTCTTTGTGTTCGGTGTGCTTCTTGCAGGTCGGGCAGAACTTCTTCAGCTCGATGCGGTCCGGGTCGTTACGCCGGTTCTTGCGCGTGATGTAGTTGCGGTTCTTGCATTCCACGCACGCCAAGGTGATCTTGGGACGGACGTCCGATTTCGCCACGATGTGCCTTTCCTAGTGGTGTTTGTAGCGGAGGCCGGACTTGAACCGGCGACACAGCGATTATGAGCCGCTTGCTCTGCCAGGCTGAGCTACTCCGCCTCTCGCGGGGATTTACCCCGGTCGAGCCCCTTTACGGAATCGAACCGTAGACCTTCTCCTTACCATGGAGACGCTCTGCCGACTGAGCTAAAGGGGCAACCGTTACAGGGTACAAGGTGGGTCGTCCACGCTCGTCGACAGGCCTCGTAGACGTGTGATCCATACGCTGAGTAAGTGGCGAACCCGATTTCCGGGAATCTGGGATCCGGCCCGACCCTCGGGCTGGACGCCCCCGCGGGCGCCCGACGCCGTGCCGGATGGTTCCTCGCCGCCGGGGCGATCGTCTTCGCCGCCTACGCGATCTGGTTGATCGCCGGGTACGGCGACTACTTGCCGATGCGCGATCTGGTCCTCTACACCGCGGTGCTCGCTGTTCCCGTGGTCTCCTTCGCCGCGCGCGCCCGTATCGGTGGACCCGTCGCGAATGCGTGGTGGTGCTTCGCCGCGGGCGCCCTGCTCTGGCTGATCACGGATGCGACCTACATCCACACCACCGCACAGGGGCTCGAGGCGCCGGGCTGGGTCGACTGGGCCTACATCCTGGCCACCACCATGTTCTACGTCGGGGTCATCCTCCTTGCCCGTCTGGTCCTCCCCGGGATCGGGAGCAGCGTCTGGCTGGACGGCCTGATCATCACCTGCACCGTGGTGGCCTTCGGCACGCTGTTCTTCCCGCAGTTCCTGGAGAACTTCTCCGGCCCGCCCAGCGAGGCCTTCGTGGATGCCAGCGGACCGTTGATCGGTCTGCTGCTGCTGAGCCTGCTCATCGCGGTGATCGGCATCATGTGGGGCGCGGCAGGGCCCATGTGGTGGTGGCTGCTCGCTGGCGCCGGGTCGCTGTGGCTCGCCGACATGATGTGGCTGACGGAACTGGCCGAGGCGACCTATGTCAACGGCGCCCTGCTGGACCTCGGCTGGCCCGCCGGGATGTTCGCCATGGGCGTGGCGGCGTGGTGGCCGGCGAGTCGGCACCGCGCGCTGCCCCGACTCGGTTGGGCCGTACCCCTCATGGTCACAGTGGCTGCGTTCGCGATCGTGCTGCACGCCACGCAGCGACCGACACCTCAGATCACCGTGGCTTTCGCGGCCGGGGCGGTCATCTTCGGAGGCATCCGCAGCACGCAGGCGTTCCGTGCCGTATCCCGCAGAGCACAGGCACAGCGGCAAGCGGTGACCGATGACCTGACAGGTCTGGCCAACCGGCGCGGACTCGGTGCCGCACTGGCCGACGCATCGGCCACCCAACGGGCCCTTCTGCTCGTGGACATCGACCGCTTCAAGCAGATCAACGACACTCTCGGCCACCACGCCGGGGATGAGGTCCTCCTGCAAGTGAGCGCACGCCTGCTGTCGGCCGTTCCCGACGAGGCGGTCATCGCACGCATCGGTGGCGACGAGTTCGCCGTGCTGCTGGGCGAGGATTCCGGGTGGGAGCACGCCGTCCGTACCGCGGAGCAACTGCACACCGCAGTGGGTCCCCCAGTGCTCGCACGGGAGATCGAGATCCAAGTGGATATCAGCATCGGCATCTCGTTCACGCCCCAGAACGGCACAACACTGACCGAACTGCTCAGTTCAGCCGACCGGGCGATGCGGCGCGCCAAACGCGAGCGGGTCGGGAGCATGGTCTTTGACCAGCGGTGGGAGAGCACCGGCAACGGCGGCCTGATGCTGATGCAGGACCTGCGCAAGGCCCTCGACCAGGGCGAATTCGTCTGCTACTTCCAGCCTCAGCTCGACGTACTCACCGATGAGATCGTGGCGGTGGAGTCCCTATTGCGGTGGCAGCATCCGCAGCGGGGCGTCATCCCCGCCGGGCAGTTCCTGCCGATGGTCGAACAGACCGCTTTGATCCGGCCGCTGACCGATTTCGTGATCGATGCCAGTCTCGCCCAACTGCGGCGCTGGGAGGACCGAGGAATGCACCTGCGCCTGTCGGTGAACCTCTCGGCCACCAACCTCATGGACCTCGGTCTCCCACTGCGCGTGGCCCAGGCGTTGACCAAACACCGGATCGCCGCGTCCCGGTTGACGCTGGAGGTGACCGAGACAGCGCTGGCAGGTGATGAGGACCGGGCGCACGTGGTTCTCGGGCAGTTGCACGAGATCGGAGCGCAGTTGTCGATCGACGACTACGGGTCCGGCTACAGCTCCCTGCAACAGGTGGGACGTCTGGGCGCGCAGGAACTCAAACTCGACCGGGAGTTCGTCACGGGCGCTGGTCAGCGCGGGGACCTGCAGTCCATCCTGTCCGCGACGGCCCACCTGGCCCATGGACTGCGGCTGCGGATGGTCGCCGAAGGTGTGGAGTCGGTCTCGGACCTCGATCAAGTGCGGACCGTCGGCTGTGATCTGGCGCAGGGGTTTTTCATCAGCCCACCGCGAAGCGCCGAGGAGATCACGCAGTGGATCACGATCCATGAGGCGCAACGCGCGCTCGGGGACCGGGACCCCCAACAACAATGATGGTGGCGGGTGCTGGGTTCGAACCAGCGTAGGCGTACGCCGACGGTTTTACAGACCGTTCCCTTTGGCCACTCGGGCAACCCGCCAAGGTGCGTAAGCAGGATACACGGTCGAAGTATTGTGCTCGCATGGCAGATAGCAGCTTCGACGTCGTGAGCAAGGTCGATCGACAGGAGGTCGACAACGCACTGAACCAGGCGGCCAAAGAACTGTCCCAGCGATTCGATTTCAAGAACACAGGGGCGTCCATCAGTTGGTCAGGTGAGATGGCCGTCGAGATCAAGGCGGGCACCGAGGAACGCGCCAACGCCGCACTCGATGTGTTCAAGGACAAGCTGGTGAAGCGCCACATCTCCCTCAAGGCGTTCACCGCCGACGAGCCCCGGGTGTCCGGCAAGGAGTACAAGATCAGCGGCTCCTTCCAGTCCGGGTTGACCCAGGAGAACGCGAAGAAGATCGCGAAGATCATCCGCGACGAGGGCCCGAAGGGCGTGAAGACGCAGGTGCAGGGTGACGAGTTGCGGGTGTCGAGCAAGAAGCGCGACGACCTGCAGTCAGTCATCGCCCTGCTCAAGGAGCAAGACCTCGACGTGGCGTTGCAGTTCGTCAACTACCGCTGAGGACGCCACGAGCCAGGCGGGAAGCAAAAGGACATCGGGGAAGGAAAAGACCCGTGCAAATCCTTCCCAGGTGTCCCTTTCCTTCCCGCCTTCACCCTTGGGCGCCACGTTGCGCTAAACAGCGCACTGCTGTTCGTCGACGGCACCAGCCGGGATCCTTTCCGCCATCAGTGGCTGGCCCTCCACTCGAACTGCGACGGCGGCAACTCCTCGGACCACCGCAGCGCGTCGAAGGGGCACACATCCACACACAGCCCGCACATCATGCACGTCCGGTAGTCGATCGCGAAGCGGTCCAGATGCAGCGACGATCGGCGCCGGCCACCGGCTTCGGTGACCTCCAGATGCGCGTCAAGGTCAAGACACCAGACCGGACAGGCACGGATGCACAACATGCAACTCGTGCAGTTCTCGGCGATCAACTCCAGCGACGCCCGCGG
>CALFYG010000306.1 GCA_937952095.1 uncultured Micrococcales bacterium
TCGCTCTCGGCGCCGTCGAAACCCGGCTACAAGGCGTTCAGCTACACGAAGGTGTGGAAGGCCAAGTAGGACTGGCAGGAGCCGGAGGTCGGAAACACCCGGCCTCCGGTTTCACGTCTGCCGCCCATCCCGATTGCGACGTTGTTGCGGCCCCCTGACCGGTTCGTGACGATGTTGCGGGGTTTCGCGGCCACCAGCCCAGCAACAACGCGACAAACCACCGAACCCAGCCGACAACAACGTCACAAAGCCCCGCAGCCCGATTGCGACGTTGTTGCCGTGCCGAGCCCCCGATTGCGACGTTGTTGCCGTTCGGGGGCCGCTAATCCGCCAACAACGTCACAAACCACGTTTCCAGACGACAACAACGTCACAAATGGATCAGTAGCCCGCGAGGCACTTGACCTTGCCCCAGGCCTTGCAGTCCAAGTGGGCACCTTCGAAGGACCGCAACAGCACCCGGTCACCGGAGTTCTTCAGCGCGGCGCGGCCGAGGCCCAGGTGACGCACGGCGGAGGTGGAGCGTCCGTCCCCGAGGCGGATCGTGATCCGCTGACCTGGTTGCAGCGCATCGAACGGGCCGAACTCGTAGCCGAAGCCACCGGCACGTAGTTCGTAGCCGAACAGCGACAGTGGGCTCGCGCCCTTGTTCATCAGGCGGATCAGTTCGCTGTTGGGCTTGCGGCGCTCGTCACCAGGGGGGTCGTACTTGACCGATGCGATGCGCAGGTACCCACGCGCCGGGTCGGTGCACTCCAGGCACGGGTAGACCTTGGACGCCCGGACGTTGCCGCGGGTGTCGAGCAGGTACGCGCCGTCGCCGATGAACCCGAACTTGGTGCGGGTGCCGCGAGCGGTCGTGAAGTTGGCCCAGACCGGAGTCCGGCGCCCCCAGTAGACGCTGGACGCGGTATTCGTGCCCGAGCCGGAGCGCACGGTCAGCACGCCACCGGGATCCACTCCCGTGCCCGCCGGCAACCGCAGCCAGTCGAGGCTGCCGTCGCGGATGATCCACCGGGACAGGTCCACACGGTTCGGGCCGTCGTTGACGATCGCCACGTATTCGTCGTTGATGTTCTGCGCGTCGTCGCCGATCGGATCGGGCTGGATCACCAGCCGCAGATTCGCCTCCACGCCGGGGCCACAGAACGCGGGGTTCCACATGCGCTCGCCGCGAGCAAGCGCAGCGTCGAAGAGGTGGCGGTATTCCAGGTTGTGTACGGGCTCGTACTTCTTGGGCATCCACTGCCCGAGGCCGGCATTGAGCATGAGCGCGGAGGCGTCGATCCACGAACCATCATCCTGCTTCACGTAGACAGTGCGTAGCCGGCGGTTGCGGATAGAGGAACGGGAGTCGCCGGCGGAGGCCAGCACCACCTGACGGCCCTCGATGGCGTTACGCAGGAACTCGTGGGCCACCACACCCTCACACCCGGAGGCTCCGGACAACTTCTCGGGGCTCTGCACGCCCAGCAGGCGGATCACCTGGTAGTTGTCGGTCAGGCGGTTGCGGCTGTTGGAGAAGCGGATCGTGTCGCCATCGACAACCATCGCCGCATAACCGCGGTCGCGGATCGTCTCGCCCTGGGCCAGCGGCGGGTCGTCGGCCATCGCGGGCGGGGCGGCCAGCACCGAACCCGCCACCACACAGGCGGCCAGCACGGGACGGATCACTGTCACACCGTTAGTTTCGGCACACCAGGGGTCGAACTTGTGGATCTGTCCCCCGGATGTCCGATTTCTCCGACGCGCAACCGTCCGAAGGGGTCTAACCGACCTCCCGTAACACCGTCACCAGTGGCGACGTCGCCGCCGTGATCTGCTCCGCCGCCGGCCCGTGCCACCCGGCACCGAGCACGTGCGGATCCGGCACATCATCCGGGTGGGGCGGCTCGGGATCGCGGCGCCGGCGGCGTTCCGGGGGCTGAGGTGCCGGCGCGAAACCTCGTGCCGCATCAAGTTCGGCCACCAGCCACGCGGGCCGCTCCGGCTCCGACGGCAACGGCATCACGTACTGTCGCGGATCGCCCTGCTCGAAGCGCTCCGTCCAGCCCTGCGGCGCCGCCACCCGCTCCCGCGCGGCCTCGACGATCCGCTCGTCCTGCAGCCACTGCGCCAATCGGCCCGCCTGCCGGATGGTGAAGGTCTTGGCTCGAGCGTCCGGGTCGAGGCTCAGCACCGTGGACTGGTGCTCGCGCGCGGCGGTCAGCACCAGGTCGGCCCATTGCACCAGCTCCGACGTCAGCGGCTGCGACTGGTGCTCGACCCCGGCCAGCAGCGGCGCAAGGGTGCAACACGGCGCACCATGCACCGCAGCGGTACCGGCCGACTGCACCTGCGCGACCCCCGCAGCCGATAGCAGTGCCTCGGCAGAGGGCGACCGGCAGATGTTCGCGGTACAGACATAGAGAACGCGCACGGTTCATTGTGTCGCGGGCGCACAATGGAACGGAGGGGGTGAGGTTCATGATCGCCAGAAGTCGATCTTTATTGCACAATGGCATCGTCCACGCACCCACGGGACGGACCGCGGCGGTGATCGGGGTCATTCTGATGGTTGTCGGGATGGTGACCGCGCCGGGGACGGCCACAGTCACCGCCGCGAGTCCCGCGGGACGCAGCCTGGTGATCACGGTCGTGGGCGTGGAGAAGCCGAAGGTCCGCGTACGCGGCCCCGGTGGCTACAACAAGGTCGTACGCATCGACAGCGTGCGAACGCTTCGCAAACTCACCCCCGGCAAGTACACCCTCACCGCGAAACCGAAGGGTGCACTCAAGCCCACCGATGCGGTCAAGAAGGTCCGGGTGCGCAAGAACCGGTCCATCGCTGTCACGTTCCGCTACCGCGGCCCCGACGTCACCCCGCCCGGACCGGTCACCGACCTCCGCGCCGTCGAGATCACGGCGACATCGGTGCGCCTGGCCTGGACCAACCCACCGGACGGGGACTTCCTGCAGGTCCAGGTCACCCGTCGCGGAGGTACCGGCAAGGAGACCGGCAACCTGGTCCTCGACGACAACGGCGCCGGTCTGCGCGAGGACGGGCTGAGTCCCAACACGGAGTACACCTACACGGTGGCCACTGAGGACGAGGCGGGCAACCTGTCGCCCGGAGTGAGCCTCACTGTGCGCACCCTCGCGTGAGGTTCATCCCCGCTGGGGGATCGATCAGCCGCAAAACGCTGGCAGACTGACTGCCGTGACTGAAGTGACCGACGAACTCGATCTCTCCGCCCAAGCCGGCATCCTGCTCGGCGCGTTCATGACAGGGCGGTCGTTCCAGCCCAACCTGCTCTCACGCGCCACCAAGGACCAGGCGATCCTGACCGGCGTGGCAGCGGCCACGGGGTACGGCTGGGGTACCTCCGCGCACTCGTTCCTGCGCGCCATCGCGCGACGTTTCGGTCGGGCCGGCCTCGGCACCAGCATCGCCGTTGACGCCGCCGCCGTGGCAGTGGGGGCCGCTGCCTACAAAGCGTTGCCCGCCAGCGATCAGGCGCCACCCAGGCGCGCCGTCGCCCGACTGGCCGCGCTCGGTTACGGTGCGGCAGGAGCCGCGGGCCTGGTGGCTGCCGCTGGCCGGTACGTCCCCGGCAACCAGTCGGTGGTGAGCACAGGCAGCGCCGCCCTGGTCGCGGGCGCTGGTTACGCGACCATCCGCAACTCGGTGGTCGGCTCCGCGGACGGGACCGACGGACGCGCTCATGAGGACATCACACGTAGCGTCTCCCCACCCAAGGCCATCGCCGCCGCCGGTGTGACCACCGCGCTGCTGATCGCTGCGGGTCACGGCGAAGCCAAGTTGAGCGCTGGCATGGCTCGGTTGGCGGCGACCATCCTCGGCGGGGACCCCGCCGACCACCGCACTGCAGGCCGTTTCGCGTCCTTCGCCACCCTGGCCGCAGCGGGCTGGGGCGCGGTGACCCTGGTGAACCGGAAACTGGCCGTTGGCGGCAACGCGGCGGACGACTCGAACACCACGGCTCCCGAGATCTCGGAGGTCACCGGCGGACCAGGTTCCTTGATCCCCTGGAGCAAGCAGACCCGCGAGGCCTCGCGGTGGCTGCGTGAGGTCCTGACCCCGGAACAGATCACCGAGGTGATGGGTGAGCCGGCGAAGCAACCGATCCGTGTCTACGCGTCGTTGCAGAGCGCCGCGACCGAGCAGGAACGCGCCGAGTTGCTACTCGCTGAGATCGACCGGACCGGCGCGCTGGACCGCTCGGTGTTCGCCATCTTCTCCGCTACCGGGTCCGGCTACGTCAACTACGTGGCCAGCGAGACACTCGAGTACCTGACCCGCGGCGACTGCGCTTCGGCATGCATCCAGTACTCGGTGCTGCCTTCGGCGCTGTCCTTGAACCGCGTCCACATGGGGACCCGCCAGACCAAGATGGTGGTGAACGGCATCATCGAACGGCTCCTGGCACGTCCGCCTGAGAAGCGGCCGAAGTTCGTGCTCTTCGGCGAGAGCCTCGGCTCACAGGTCAGCCAGGAGATGTTCCGCGGCGAGGGGATCACCGGTCCGGCGGGCATCGCCCTGGATGCGGCCGTGTGGATCGGCACGCCGAACGCCACGAAGTGGCGCGACGAGTTGTGGGGCGACCGCCCGGTCGGGCAGGCGCCATCGGTCGGTCCGGGGGCCGCGTTCCTGCCGCGAGCCGTCCGTGACTGGCGTGGGCTGTCCGACGAGCAGCGCGCCGGGGTCAAGTACCTGCTGCTCAACAACGGCGACGACCCCATCCCGAAGTTCGGCCCGCAGTTGCTGTGGCGCCAGCCGGATTGGCTGGGCCCGGACAACACGCGCCCGCCCGGGGCTCCCCGCGGCACGGCGTGGCAACCCGTGGTCACGTTCTTCGCCACGTTCCTCGACATGCAGAACGCCCTGTCCCCGACGCCGGGGAGGTTCGACGAGGGCGGTCACGACTACCGCCGCGAGACCCCGGAGGCCGTGCGCACCGTGTTCGGCCTCGAGGCGACCGAGGAGCAGATGGCGCGCGTCCAGCAGTCCCTGCGCGACCGGGAGTTGCACTTCGAGGTCCAGCGCGATTGGGCCGCCGCGGTGGCTGCGCCCGAGGAGAAGCGCGCAGAGGCCGAGGAGAAGCTCGAGAAGAAGGTGTCCGAATGGGTCGGACATGAGGTCACACCCGAGGACATCGAGAAACTGGCGGAGTAGGGCGCCGCGCAGACCCGTTGTTGCGAAGGTGCACGACACGCCGCGCACCCCAGACCCGTTGTTGCGAAGGTGCAGGACACACCAGCGTGTCGTTGCCACTTCACAACAACGGCGAGGGAGAGCGTGACACCCACCTGTGGACATCGGGCCGACAGGTCCACAGGCGCGGCAAACGCCGTCCCGCTGCGCGGAATGCTCGATACACCAAAGGTGTGGCGTTCCTGATCGGGAAGAACAGCGATGACTTCGGGCTCTCGCGGAGTAGTCGATTCCGCTCCCCAACCCGCGGCGTCCGCGTCGAAGCCCAAGCCCAAGGCTGGTGGGACGACCTGAGTGCACTCGCCCTCGCCCTGCCGCAGGCCGCCTTCTCGCACACGACTGCCGCGCACATCGCAGGCTTACCTCTGCCGACGCGAGACCCCCGCCCTTTCCACGTGAGCGTCGATGGCCCCCGGGGGTCCCGCAAGGCCGTGGTCTGGCATCAGCGCGCGGTGCTCGAGGCCGAGCACCACAGGGGGTACCTGATCACGACACCACTGCGGACGTGGTTGGACCTCGGCTGCCTGCTATCTGTGCGCGACCTCGTGGTCGTGGCCGATCATCTCCTCCGACGGGGCCTCATGGCACCGGACCCGGTCATCCCTCCGGTTGTCGGTTCACGCCGCCTCCGACAGGCCGCCGACCTCGCCGACGGCCGCAGCAAGTCACCGCAGGAGACCCGCATCCGTCTGGAGATGCGCGACCGCGGCTTTCCACCGCCTGAACTGAACGCCCCGATCATCGAGGATGGGGGCTGGATCGGGGAAGGCGACTTCGTCTGGCGCGAGTACCGCACGATCACCGACTACGACGGCGCCGTTCACTTGGACGAGAAGAAGCACACCCAGGACAACCAGACCCGGGACCTCTACGCCGCGCACGGCTGGCGGCATGTCGCCCTGACCAAACGCATGGTCCGCAACATGGACGCGGCGCTGGAGCGAGTAGCCCGGGCGCTTCGCGACAACGGCTGGCTCGGCTGAGCAATCCCCGCCCGCGAACCGTAGATTCGCTCCCATGGCCGACCTCCTTCTCGGACGCACCGAAACCACCACCGACGTCACCGTCGCCACCGATGATCTGGTGACCCACGGCTTCATCGTGGGCATGACCGGCTCGGGCAAGACCGGCTTGGGCGTGGGCCTTATCGAGGAATGCCTCAACGCCGGCGTCCCGTGCCTGCTCATCGATCCCAAGGGCGACCTGACGAACCTGGCGCTGGTCTTCCCCGGCTTGACCGGCCCCGAGTTCGAACCGTGGGTCGACCCATCGTTGGCCAAGGAAGCCGGTGTCCCCGCCTTCGCCGCCCAGCAGGCCGCGATGTGGAAGGAGGGCCTTGCGCCCTGGGGTATCGCCGAGCCCCAGATGGCCGCGTTCAAGGCGAAGTTCGAGGTCGCGATCTACACCCCCGGCAGCAACGCCGGCATCCCGCTCAACGTCCTCGGCTCGCTGCAGGCACCGCAGACCGACGACCAGGAAGTGGTCACCGACGAGATCGACGGATACGTCACGAGCCTGCTGTCCGTGGTCGGGATCTCCGCGGACCCGTTGAGCAGCCGTGAGCACATCCTGCTCAGCAACATCATCGCCTCGGCCTGGGCGGCCGGCGAGAACATCGACCTACCGACGTTGCTCGCTCGTGTGAACCAGCCGCCGATGCGCAAACTCGGCGTGTTCGACCTCGACGAGTTCTTTCCACCCAAGGACCGGCAGGCGTTCGCGATGAAGCTCAACGCCGTGCTCGCGGCGCCGACCTTCGCCAACTGGATCACCGGCCAACCCATCGACATCCAGTCCATGTTGTGGGCCGCCGACGGCCGGCCGCGCTGCGCGATCGTCACCACCGCGCACCTGTCCGACGAGGACCGCCAGAGCGCGACCTCGCTGGTCCTGAGCAAGCTCGTCACGTGGATGCGCCGACAGAGCGGGACCACCGACCTGCGTGCGTTGCTCTACATGGACGAGGTCGCCGGCTACCTGCCGCCCACCGCCAACCCTCCGACGAAGAAGCCGATCATGCTGCTGATGAAGCAGGCGCGGGCGTTCGGCCTCGGCGTCGTGCTGAGCACCCAGAACCCGGTGGACATCGACTACAAGGCGGTGAGCAACGCGGGCACGTGGATGATCGGGCGGCTGACCACGGAGAACGACAAGGCACGGCTGCTGGAAGGGATGCCACCCGGAGTCGACATCTCGCAGGCGATTTCGGCGCTGGGCAAGCGGCAGTTCCTCATCCGCAAAGCCGGCAAGAACGACGTCGAGCAGTTCGGCACCAAGTGGGCGCGCAGCTATCTGCGCGGGCCGATGACCCGCGATCAGATCGCGCAGGTCATGGCGACCGCACCGCCCGAGGTGCCCACCTCCCCGGAGCAGACCGCCGCACCCGAGACACCGCCGATCGCCACCCAGCCCGAGGCTCCCGTGCCCGGGGCCGCGCCGACCCTCGGTGCAGCTGCCGCCGCGGCGACCCCACCGCCTGCCGCAGTGCCTGAGCAAGTGCCCGAACCGGCACCCGCTGAGGACGAGACCCCGGTCATGCCCGCCGTGGCCGAGGGTATCCCCGTCGCCTTTATGGACCCGGCGGCACCGTGGGCCTCGCAGGTCGGCGCGGTGCCCGCCGCGTCCACCGGCCCCCGCCTGCAGGCGGCCGTGATCGCGCGAGTCGCGGTGCGGTACGAGATGCCGAAATCGGAGCCCATCCCGGAGGAGTACGAGGCGGTGCTCTTCCCGGCGCCGGAGCAGTCCCTGACGCTGTCGCCGATCCAAGTGGACTACGACGACCGGGACCTCGTGGCGCAACCGCCGCTCAACGCCCGCTACGTGTTGCCCACCGCGAAGGTGGCGAACAAGACCTACTGGTCCACGCTGTCCAAGGACCTCACCGACCACGTGGTCGCCCACGAATCGCGGGAGGTCATGAGCAACCCGGACCTCAAGCTCTTCGCCCGCCCTGGCGAGACCCCCGAGGAGTTCGCAGCACGCTGCCAGCAGACCGCAGCCGCCGAGGCGGACAAGAAGGCGGCGCCACTTCGCACCAAGTACGAGAGCAAACTCCGTACCCTGCACACCCGGCTCGGCAGTGCGCAGACCAAGGCGCAGCAGGCGAGTTCGGCGGTGAGCAGCAGCGTGATGGACTCCGCGGCATCCGTGCTCGGTGGCTTCCTCGGCGGTCGCAAGTCGGTGTCGTCGATCAGCAGTGCGGCGCGCAGGGCTTCGGCGGCCAAGGGTCGCGCGGACACTGCGCAGGCCAAGGTGGGCGAGGTGCAGGCACAGATCGCCGATCTCGAGGCGGAGCTCACCGCGGAGTTGGAGGCGCTCAACGCCGAGTGGCAGGCGAAGGCCGCCGCGGTCGTGCCCGTCACGGTGGAGTTGAAGCGCACCTCGGTGCGGGTGACCGACCTGCGGCTGCTGTGGGTGCCGGTGGGCTGACTACCCTGGATTCCGTCATGACTGAGCGCGAATCCGGATTCCTCGGCATCGAAGGCACCGTCCACCCGATCGTGCAGGTGGGCGACCCTGTGCTGTCCACGCGGTGCGCGGCGGTGACCGAGTTCGACGACGACCTGCACCGACTTCTCGCCGACATGTTCGCCAGCATGTACGCCGCCGACGGAGTGGGCCTTGCCGCCAACCAGATCGGCGTAGGCCTGCGGGTGTTCGTGTACGACTGCCCCGACGCGAACCAGGTGTTCCATCGCGGCGTGATGATCAACCCGACGCTGCTGCCTCCGGCGGAGAGGCACCTCGACGAGGACGACGAGGGGTGCCTGTCGGTGCGCCACCAGTTCCACCCGTTGGCCCGCCCCGATCACGCCACGGTCACCGGCTTCGACCACACGGGGGCGCCGATCGAGGTGTCCGGCGACGGCCTGCTCGCTCGCTGTCTGCAGCACGAATACGACCACCTCGAGGGCATGCTGTACATCGATCGGCTGAGCGCGCGAGCCCGCAAGAAGGTGCTCAAGGCCTGGGCCGAGGAGCACCAGGAACTCTGACCCGCCCTCACACACCGGCGTTCTGTGATTGGCTCGAACCATGGACGCTGACGTCATCGTCATCGGCGCCGGACCGGGTGGCCTGGCATGCGCCGCCTATCTGAGCGCACTCGGCAAGCACGTCGTCGTCGTGGACCGGCACACGGTTCCCGGCGGCAACATGAGCTGCTTCACCCATCGCGATCCGGCCACCGGCGAGGAGTACGAGTTCGACGTCGGCCTGCACTACCTCGGTGACTGCGGGCCGCGCGGTTCCATCCCCTCGGTGCTCGATCCCCTCGGCGTGCGGCCCGACTACCTGCCCATGGACGCCAGCGGTTACGACACGCTGCTCTTCGGCGACGGGCAGGAGTTCGCCGTCCCCGCCGGTTTGGACAACTACGAAGCGGCCTTGTGCGCGGCCTTCCCCGCCGAGCGCGC
Organism: uncultured Micrococcales bacterium; assembly: GCA_937952095.1. GTDB lineage: Bacteria > Actinomycetota > Actinomycetes > S36-B12 > UBA10799 > JADKAV01. The sequence goes on from CALFYG010000306.1 coordinate 9,631, forward strand.
CGCCATCGAACAGTACGTCGGCTTGCTCGAAGACGTGCGCACCATGATGCGCGCGGGCATGCGCCGCCCGGGGTTGACCCAGTTGCCCGGCCTCGCGATGCCCGCCTACCGGATGCTGCGGCTGATGAACGCCACGCTCGGCGACGTCCTGGACCGGATCGGCGCCTCCCCGCGCCTTCGCGCGGTGCTGGCCGGGATCAACGGCACCTACGGCGTGCCCCCGTCGCGGGCCTCGTTCTTCGTCCACGCCGGCGTCTTCCTGCACTACGCGAACGGCGCCTGGTACCCGCGCGGGGGCGGCCAGCCCATCGCCGACGCGCTGGCGCGGGTGGTGCGCGACCACGGCGGTGAGGTGCTGTTGCGCACACAGGTCGAGGAGATCCTGGTCAGCGATGGCACGGTGCGTGGCGTGCGGGTCCGGCGCCCGGCCGCCGATCGCCGCCGTGGCCTCGGCGACGAAATCACAGCGCCGATAGTGGTCTCCGACGCGGACCTCAAGCGAACGTTCCTTGACCTGCTGCCCGCCGACGCCCTGCCGTCGGATCTTCGCCACAAGACCGCCCGCATGACGATGTCCGCGCCGCTCTACGTCGACTACCTGATCCTCGACCGCGACCTGGTCGCCGAGGGCAAGCCCAACACGAACTGGTGGGTCTACCCCGACGACGACTTCGACGCCGCGTATTCCGACGCCGCCGCGGGGCGCATGTCGGGCAACTCGTTCGCGTACCTGACCTCGGCCAGCCTCAAAGACCCGACGAACCCGCGGCTCGCGCGCCCCGGCCAGACCAACATCCAGGTCATGACCGTCGCACCTGCCGACCACGGTTTCTGGGGGTTGCACGGCCCCGGTCCCGTGGGCGGGGAGTCCTACCGCCGCAACCCCGAGTATCTGCGACGCAAGCAGGAGTTCCACGAGTCGCTGATGAAGGCCGCCGAACGCGCCATCCCCGGCATCTCGACGTCGGTGGTCTTCCACGAGTCCGCCACGCCCATCACTCACGAGCGCTTCGTGCGCTCGACCGGCGGCACGTCGTACGGACTGGCCGCGACGCCGGGGCAGATGCTGCGTAACCGCCCGGGCGCGAAGACCCCGATCAAGGGGTTGTGGATGGTGGGCGCGGACACCCGGTTCCTGCATGGCATCGGGGGAACCCTCGGCGGTGGCATGATGACCGCCGCGGCGATCTCCGGGGAGCCGGTGTCGACCCTGGTGCGGTTGAACCTGCCGGACGTGTGGGTGCCGGAGCCGGACTTCCATCTGCCGCAACGGGCCGGGTAGGGGTTCGACACCCACCTGGCTGCGTCAACACCTACCTGGCTGCGTCAACACCTACCCGGGAAGGAAAGGTACACCGGGGAAGGATGTGAACGTGGCCTTTCCTTCCCGGGTGTACTTCTGCTTCCCGCCTTGGGTCGGTGGAAACCCTGACCCGGCGAAAGGCCAGGCGGCTCGCCCTACAGCAGCGGCAGGTCCTCGTTCGGCCGCAGAGTCACCTTGACCGCCTGCGCCTTCGGGCCGGCGGAGGCGGTGGTCAGGCCCTGCTGCCACTCGTTGAGGGAGTAGGTGTGCGTCACCATCCCGTCGACGCGGTACGACGGATCCGCGAGCCACTCGGCCACCTGCTCCATCGTGCGCCGACCGCCCAATGCCGGTTCCGGACCCGAGTTGATGGTGCCCTGCACGGTCAATTCCCGGCTCCAGACCAGACTCCAGTCAACCGTCTGCTTACCCGCGGCACCGACCAGAACGAGCATGCCGCCGGGCCGCAGCAGGTGCAGCGACAGGTCGATCGTGTCCGGGTAGCCGACGCAGTCGAACACTGCGTCCACCCCCTGCTCGAGGATCGGCACCTTGGTCATCCGCGGCCGTACAACCCGCCCGCCGTCGCTGGCAGCGAGTTCCTCCACCGCACCGGCGCCGGTGGGCAGAATGCGCGTGGCACCGGCCTCCAGCGCACGAGCGGAACCGAACTCGCCCGGGCTGACCATCGCGATGTCCAGATCCGGGTGCAGCATCCGCAAAGCCGCCGTCACTAGCAGCCCGATGGTCCCCGGCCCGATCACCACCACCCGGTCGCCCGTCCGCTTCCACTGCAGCGCAGCGTGCAGGCCGATCGACGCGGGTTCGGCAAGCACGGCGCGCCGCGAGGGCACGTCACCGATCGGGATGCATTGGGTCTCGTGCGCCACCAGGGTCTCGCCCCAGCCGCCGCCGACCGCGTCCGAGAACCCTTGACCCGGCGCGTGACACCCGGTGATGCCGGCCTCGTCGAAACGCTCGCAGGCATACGGCCGACCGTCACGACAGGTCCGGCAGGGCTCGAAGCCGCGGTGCACGCAGGAGATGATCGGGTCGAGCACAACCCGCTCCCCCTCACGCGCACCCTCGACGACCACCCCGACCAGTTCGTGTCCGGGGATCGCCTTGGGCTCGGCGTAGAAGGCAGACATCACAAAGGACGACTTTGCGTGTGCCAAACCGACGTCGCTTCCGCAGATGCCGCTGAGTTCGGGCTTGATCCGTACCCAGCCGTCCTTGGGCAGCCGGGGTTCGGGCACGTCCGCCAGCCGCATCAATCCACCTGGCCCCCAGCCGGCGTCGCTCTTGACCTTTCCGGCGGCCGCCGTCCACAGGTAGCGCGGCGTGGACAGGTCGGCGAGGACAGCCTTCACCGCGAGCCCAACACGGGGATCTTGTTGACCAACGGGACCTTCGACAGCCTCCCCTGACCCCGAGCGTCCTTCATCGTCTTGATGTAGCGCCAGTAGTCCACCTGCATCGTGTGCCGCTCCGACCGCAGATAGCGCTTGGCCATCTCCTTCTGGTCGTGGTCGATCCACTTGTCCATCTCAGCGCGCGACGGCATGGGCACCGCACCGGTGATCAGATCGCCCACCCACTCGGCCTGGTACTCGGTGAGCGGGATGCCCGAACCGACCGTCTGGATGAAGCCCATGAAGTAGAGGCCGGGCAGGTCCGGCGGGACGATCCGCAGATACAGCGGCATCTTGTTGTGCTCGGCGGTGTACACGCCCTCGAGGAACGGCAACGAGATGTTGTAGCCGGTTGCGTACACGACGATGTCGACGGCTTCGCTCGTGCCGTCGACGAACTCCACCTTCTCACCGTCGAAGCGCGTGATGTCCGGCTTCATGGTGATGTCGCCGTGGCCGACACGGTCGTACAGTTCCGCGGAGACGGTCGGGTGGGCACCAAGAAGACGGTGGTCGGGCTTGGGCAGTCCGCGGTCCTGCGGGCGCCCGGTGGCGATGCGCACGATCGCCTCGTACGCCAACCGCTCCACGGGGAACGGCACGTACGCCATCAGCGGCGAACTGAGCTGGTCCACGGGTTTGCCGAGGGCGTACTTGGGGATCACGTGCACGCCGTGGCGGGTGGACAGGTAGACGGCCTCGGCGTTGCGGGCGGCGTCACAGGCGATGTCCATACCGGAGTTCCCGACGCCGATCACCAGCACGCGCTTGCCCTTGAAGACCGAAAGGTCACGGTAGTCGTGCGCGTGGAAGGACTCGCCGGTGAACTCACCCTCGAACTGAGGGATCTTCGGGCTCGAGTGGTGGCCGTTCGCGACCAGAACGTTCTTGTACTCACGGGTCGTGCCGTCGGATGTGGTGACCTCCCAGTGGTCACCGACCGGCTCGACCTTCTCGACGGCGGTGTTGAACGTGATCCGCTCACGCAGCCCGAAGTGGTCGGCGAAATCGTCGAAGTACTGCGCCACCTGGTAGTAGGGCGGGTAGTCCGACCAGTCCTCCGGCATCGGGTAGCTCGGGTACTGCGTGCGAGGGCGGCTCGAGTTGAGGTGCAGCGAGTGGTAGGCCGCCGCGCCCCCGTTGTCGTTGTCGATCTGCCACAGGCCCCCGACGTAGGAACCCTTCTCGAACCAGTCGAAGTCGATGTCACGGTCGGCGAGGGCCTTGCCGGCGGCGAGCCCCGCCGCGCCGGCCCCGATCACACAGGCGGTCTTCATGTGATCACCGTACTTGCGGTTCGGCGGGGGCACTACCAGTTCGCTGCGCCCCGCCCCGATGTGAAGATCTGTCGATTGAGTGCCCAGATCTTCACACGATGTGCTGCGGACGGGCGAGCATCCCCCGACGGCCGCGCGGGAGGATGAACGCACGCCCTGGAGGGGGTCTCATGAGCACATCGGCACCACACGCGACCTTCGGCGATCTGCCCGCCGCCGTAGTTGAACCAGGAGCGCCACTGGCGTTGCACCATCTGCGGGCGGCAGGGCTCCTCGGCGTTGCCGCAGAGCCAGCCGATGCACTTGTCGTCCTCGCCGAACTGCAAGATCGGAAGAGCGTCGGTAG
>CALFYG010000307.1 GCA_937952095.1 uncultured Micrococcales bacterium
CGATCTGCTCCCTCTTCGAGACGCAGGCTCGCCTGAACGAGATCCTCGCCGGCCAGTCGCCGCTCTCGAACAAGGAGAAGGAAGCCGTCGTCAAGCTGCTGGATCTCGGGAGGGCGCAGCTCGAGCTGTCCGATCAGATCACCCAGGCCAAGGTCGCTCAGCTCGCCGCCGAGACGAAGGTCGCCGAGGCTCGCCAGAACCAGAACGACAAGGAGCTCGAAGCTCAGTCGCGGATCGCCTCCAGCGCTGCGGCGCAGGTCCGGTTCCTCGAGACCGCACAAGCCGCGGTGAAGGACAGGGTCACGCAGTTCGAGGGCCTGCTCCCGACCCTCGGAGGGTCCGCCGACCTCATCAAGTCCACGGTGAAGTGGGCGGGGCTGGAGCCGAAGAACGACGTGGTGGCCGACGCAGGTGGCGGTGGTGTCAAGATCACCATCAACCTCGGGCCAGACCCCCGCGACTCGCGCACCATCGAAGCCAGCACGACCGAGATTGAAGATGCAACTCCCATCGAACATTGAAGACCTGTTCACCCAGAATTTCAACGGCTTTCGCTCCGTGAAGGTGCGAAGCGCCACCGAGGCGGTGGCCGTGGAGAGCGCCCTACGCAAAGCGGCCCTCTCGTTCCAGACCAAGATCACACGCAGCAAGAAGCACGGGCGAGAGTTCGTGGTGATGCTGGTGCAGGGGGAACCGGCGTGATGTCAGCGCCCGTGGTTGGGGTGGTACCCATACTTGGCTTCACCAGCGCGGCGGGCTGCAACTGCGTCCTCGAACGCCCGGTACTGGCCGAGATTGATCCGCTTGCCTTTGTCGTGGATGGTTGCCAGCCAGCGTTGGTCTTTTGCGACCCAGTGGACGCCGCTGACCCCGGAAGTGTTGTGTCGCTTGCGGCCAGTGTTCCGAGCGTTTTCGGTCTGTGTCACCGACCGCAGGTTCTCAATTCGGTTATCGTGTCGGACGCCGTTGATGTGGTCGATGAAGTCTGGATCAGTACCATACACAAGTTTCCAGATGACGCGGTGTGCTACCCAGACGCTACCATTGGTTCGGATGCGGATGTATCCTTTGGAGTCGATGCAGCCTGCGGATTTTCCGCCGAAGACTTTGTTCCACGAGACGTTGCCCGGACGGGGTTTCCAGAACAGTTGCCCGGTTTCCGGGTCGAGGTCAAAGATTGCGGCCAGTTCAGCTTGCGAGGGGAGTTTGTTGGCGTGCACTGTGAAGCTCCATGTGATATGGGTACAAGTGTAATAGACCAGATAGAAAGTGTCAAGGAGCGGGTATGCCACTAGACATCAACTACACGCCAGCGCCTGTGCAGCGCAAGTTCATGGCGAGCGATGCGAGGATGCGGGTTCTCATGGGGCCGGTGGGTTCGGGCAAGTCTGTGACTTGCTGTTTTGAAGTGGTGCGTCGGGCGTCAATGCAGGCACCGAATGCCCAAGGGATTCGCAAGTCGCGGTGTCTTGTCATCCGTGAGACGGCGCGGCAGTTGCAGGACACGACGATCAAAACGTGGAATGACTGGTTTCCGCCCGGTCAGTGCGGCGACTACATGCGGACGACGAAGACCTACTTTTTCAAAGTCGGTGATGTCGAGTGCGAGATCATGTTTCGAGCCTTGGACGACGCGGACGACGTTGCCAACTTGAACTCGTTGGAGGTCACGTTCGCTTGGATGAATGAGTGCCGTGACATCCACCCGGATATTGTTGATGCGCTGTCGAAGCGTATCGGGCGTTTCCCCAGTGCGAAGGATGGTGGCCCCACATGGCATGGGATGTGGGGCGACACGAACCCGCCCACGATGGATGGGTGGTGGTACTACATGATGGAGGGCCTCGATCCCAAGGATGGAGTCTCACTCAACAACAACGGCTGGGACGTGTTCAAGCAGCCCTCCGGGCGCAGCGCCTATGCCGAGAACGTGGAGAACCTGCCAGATGGCTACTACGACACCCAAGGCCGAAGCGAGGAGTACATCCGGGTTTACATCGACGGCGAGTACGGCCTGTCAAGCGCCGGTATGCCGGTCTACAAGTACTTCAGGCCGGACTACCACATGGCGAAGGAACGTCTTCGGGCCATTGTCAATGGCGTTCGGCCTGTGGTGGTCGGCATGGACTTGGGCCTTACACCAGCCGCCGTACTCGGACAGCAAGACCCCCGAGGGCGGGCGCTGATACTTGACGAGTGTGTCTCGTTCGACATGGGCATCCAGCGGTTTGTGCGCACCATGCTCAAGCCCCTGCTGTACGAACGCTTCCCCGGTGCCCCGGTGCTCATCGTCGTTGACCCGGCAGGTGTGCAGCGGGCGCAGACCGACGAACGCTCGGCGGTGGACATCATCAAGGCCGAGGGGATGCGGGTCATCCCGGCCAAGACCAACAACGTCTCGGCGCGGGTCAACGCTGTGGACGAGTACCTCATGCGGCAGGTGGACGGCGACCCGGCCTTCCTTGTCGATCCGCGCTGCACGCAACTCAAAGCGGCCATGATGGGTGGGTATCGGTACAAACCCCGAGGCGACGGGGACATCGACAAGAACAAGCACTCCCACGTGGCCGAAGCGCTTCAGTACCTCATGCTGCACATCGGCAACGCCAGCGAGGGGCACGCGCTCCAGCAACGCCGGGAGATCAAAAGGGCTTCCGCTCTGGGGTGGACGTGATATGCTGTCAGCACTGCTTCGCAGCAGTTGTCACCTCCCTGCCCTCACGAGAGGGATTTCACCCCCGTCGAGTGGGAAACTCCGGGGGTTTCTTTTTGTTTGACCACGTGTATACTTCGTGGTAGAACCCTGCCGTAAGGAGGCTGACATGGCGACCAAACCTGCAACACTGTACTCAACCAATCCCAAGATGGATGGGTCGGGTATCACTGCGAAACAGCCGCGCTCCGAGTGGGTACCCACCAAGCAGGGCGGCAAAGAGATGCCTCTCGAACCACGTACCGTCACTGGCGGTATGCTGTACAAGAAGGGCCTGATGGAGCAGGAGAACTTCCGCAAGGATGTTGCCATCACCCGCCCCGAGATGCTGCGCGAAGCAGCCAAGATGGTCAACCAAGGCACCTCACCCAAGTACGCGATGGACGCGCTTGAAGAACGGGTCGAGGCCAAAGATGATTACAACACCTGCTCCTACTGGGACAAGTAAATGGCCGGTCTGACATTCCTGCGAGTCGTCTCGAACTCTGATCTTGCGAGGCAAGAGCAGGAAGCGACTGACCGCGCTCTGCAAGAACGTCAGAATCAGCCGGTGATCCTCGGGCTGGCGGCGTACCTGCGTGGTTGCTGGGATCGCGCCCAGATGGCGAAGAAGCCCATCGAGCAGATCATGCTGCGTGCGCTGCGCCAGCGCAACGGCGAGTACGAAGCTGACAGGCTGCAACAGATTCGGGCGCAAGGCGGCTCCGAAATCTACATGATGATCACCGAGGTCAAGTGCCGCGCTGCGGAGTCTTGGCTGCGCGACATCCTGCTCGACAACGGCTCACCCCCGTGGGACTTGCAGGCCACCCCCATCCCTGACCTGAATCCAGCCCAGACCAAAGAGGTGCAGGGCATCTTCGCCGAGCGTGTGCTCAAGATGGTCGAGGAGTTCGGCAAGGCTCCGAACCGCGAGGAGATGTCCGAGCTACGCGAGATGGTCAGCCAAGACTACCGTTTCGCCATCCTGCAACAAGCACAGCTTCGTGCGGACAGGATGAAGATCAAGATTCAAGACCAGTTCGCCCAAGGCGGCTGGGAGCAGTCGTTCAACGACTTCATCACCGATCTCGTCACGTTCCCTGCGGCCTTCGTCAAAGGCCCGGTCGTGCGCCGCCAGCGTGCGCTGGGGTGGAAGACCAACGCGATGGGCCAGACGGTCGTCGAGCCGATTGAGCGCCTCGGCCCGGAGTACGAGCGGGTCGATCCGTTCTACATCTACCCCGAGCCGGGGATCAGCAACATCAACGACGGCTACCTGTTCGAGTACCACCCCCTGAGCCGGATGCAACTGTCCGACCTCATCGGGGTTCCGGGCTACGACGAGGACGCCATCCGCAAGGTGCTGGAGATCGGCAACGGCCAGTCGTGGATCAACGAGGACGTGGAGCTTCAGAAGAACGAGGAGGAGCGCAAGTACTACTCGTACATGAAGCCGACCACCGAGTTCGATGCTCTGGAGTTCTGGGGCAAGGTCAGCGGCAAGATGCTGCGCGAGTGGGGCATGTCCGACGAGGAAGTGCCCGACGAAGCCCGCGAGTACGACGCCAACGTCTGGATGGTGGGTAACTACGTCATCAAGGCGGTGCTCAACTACGACCCGCTGGGTGAGAAGCCCTACGCCAAGACCTCGTTCATCAAGTGCCCCGGCGCGTTCTGGGGTAAGGGTATTCCCGAGATCATCGAGGACTTGCAGGGCGTGTGCAACGCCGCTGCCCGTGCGCTGGTCAACAACATGGGCATCTCCTCCGGCCCGCAGGTCGAGGTCAACGTGGAGCGCCTGCCGCCCAACGAGGACATCACCCAGCTTACGCCGTGGAAAATCTGGCAGACCATCAACGACCCCGTGGGTTCGAGCGCACCGGCCATCCGGTTCACGCAGCCCGACTCGCGGGCGTCCGAACTCATGGCTGTCTACGAGAAGTTCAGCCGTCTGGCCGATGACCACTCGGGCATCCCGGCCTACGTGTACGGCGACCTCAACGTGCAAGGCGCTGGCCGCACGTCCTCTGGCCTGTCCATGCTCATGGGCGCGGCTGGCAAGGGCATCCGGCAGGTCGTCATGCACATTGACACCGACGTTGTGAAACCCATCGTGCTGCGCCAGTTTGTGTACAACATGCGCTACGATGAGGATGAGTCCATCAAGGGCGACGTTGAAGTGGTAGCCAAGGGCGCGATCAATCTCGCGGTTAAGGAAACCGTCAACATCCGCCGCATCGAGTTCCTCAATGCAACCGCCAACCCCATTGATCTTGAGATCATGGGCAAGGATGGACGCGCCACGATCCTCCGGGAAGTGGCGAAAGGGTTGCAGATGCCCACGGAAGATGTCGTGCCATCTCGGGAGAAAGCCGGGTACACGGGTCGCATCACCGCACGCGCTGCGATGGCCGCTGCACAGCAGCAGGCGCAGCAGCCGCAAGGTGGTACCCCGCAGCAACCTGACGGTTCTCCCAAAGGCGGCATGGAGTCCAACGTGGTTCAAAACCGCATGAGTGGTAGGGCAGCATGATCAAGCCCGAACCTCAAGTCATCAAGGCGCTTGCCCTCGCAGTGCGCCAGCACCCGGAGATTCTGGAGTGGCTGGAGCAGTGGGAGATGCAGGAGCTTCGACGGCTTCCCAGTGCGGTGAACAACCCGGCAGTGTTTCAGGGGCGCTGTCAGGTGTTGGGCGAGATCACCAATCTCGCCAAAGAGTCCCCTGCCTTAGCGGCAAAGTTATGACGTAACTCGCCGACTTTAATCACGCACACCGATAGGAGCGTTCAACATGGCACTTCCAGAGCAAATTCGCAAACAGACCGAGGCAGTTCAGGAGTTGTACAAGCAACTCAACACGGACGACAACACAGGCGCAGGGGCTACCCCTCCCGCCGATGGCACCGTTCCGCCCGTTGAGAACGCAGGCAACCAGAATCCCGCCGACGAGAACTCTGTACCGAACAATGCTGCTCCGGCACCCGCAGGTGAGCAAAAGCCGGGTGCTGACAATGTGCCGGAAGAAACCATCACCCAGAAGTACAAAACGCTTCAGGGGATGTACAACGCCGAAGTCCCCCGCCTGCATCAGCAGAACCGGGAGATGCAGCAGCGCGTCCAGCAGATGGAGCAGTTGCTTGCCTCGATGACCGCCGTGCAGCCGTCCGCTGCTCCTGTGACCGCTGAGAAGCTCGTCACGGATCAGGATGTTGCTGATTACGGTGAGTCGCTCGATGTGATGCGCAAAGTGACCCGCGAGGAACTCGGGGCTGTCGCTCAACGCATTGCAGCGATTGAGGCTACGCTGCGCCAGATGCAGACGCAGGTCGTGCCGCAGGTGCAAGCCGTGGCGCACCGTCAGCAACTGACTGCCGAACAGCAGTTCTGGGCTGATCTGTCTGCTGCTGTCCCGAACTTCCGTCAGGTCAACGACAACCCGGACTTCCAGTCTTGGCTGCTGTCTGTTGATCCGCTGACTGGCATCGCTCGGCAGACGTACCTTGACGACGCACAGCGTGCGCTTGACGCCATGCGTGTCGCCAATTTCTTCCGCACTTGGCTAGAGTCCACTGGACAAGCCGCCGTTGCTCATTCCACTGGGAACACTCCCGCTTCAGAGTTGGAAAAGCAGGTTTCCCCCGGTCGCTCACGCAGCACCGGAACCCCTGCAACCGCCAACCAAGGCAAGGTGTACACCCCAGCCGACATCCAGAAGTTCTTCAACGATGTCCGCGCTGGCAAGTACAAGGGCCGGGAGCAGGAGCGTTCTCGCATCGAACGCGACATCTTCGCTGCACAGCGAGAGAATCGCATCCAAGCCAACGCCTGATTAGAGGAGTTACATCATGTCTTATCCCGTTTCCCCCGGTCGTCCGAATTACAGCGGCAACTTCATCCCCGAAATTTGGTCGGGCAAACTGATCGAGAACTTCTACGATGCCACCGTGCTCGCAGCAATCTCGAACACCGACTACGAAGGTGAAATCCGCCAGTACGGCGACACCGTGAACATCCGCACCACGCCGGAAATCACCATCCGTGAGTACGTGAAGGGTCAGACCCTGACCGTCGAGAACCCCGACAAGCCGAAGATTCAACTGGTCATCGACAAGGGCGAGTACTTCGCCTGCGTTGAGGACGACGTGGACAAGGTTCAGTCGGACATCAACCTGATGGACACTTGGTCGAAGGACGCTTCCGAGCGTATGAAGATCAAGATCGACCAGCGCGTGCTGACCGACATCCTGCCCGGTATCGCCGCTACCAACAAGGGCGCTACCGCTGGTGAGCAGTCCGCCTCGTTCAACCTCGGTACCACTGGTGCCCCGCTGACCGTGACCAAAGATGGCGCTTCGAGCACCACTTCTGTGATCGACCTGCTGGTGGACATGGGCACCGTGCTGGACGAAGCCAATGCCCCCGAGATGGATCGCTTCGTGGTCATCCCCGCCAAGATGGCTGGCCTGATCAAGAAGTCCGAAC
>CALFYG010000308.1 GCA_937952095.1 uncultured Micrococcales bacterium
TGTGCGCGCCGAGCAGTGCACCCTCGCACGCGGCCGCCAGCGTCTGCTGGGAGGAAGCGGGGAGAGCGACGACGACGCTCTTCACAGCGCTGCAGGCCCGCAGTGCCGCACCGGCGGCCTCGCGAACCGCATCGGCATCCGGCTTTAGCGGCATCCCGACGGCGACCACTGAATCGGATGCCAGGCTCGGCGGCGCTGGGATCCGCCACGTGCCGCCCTTGTCGGCAGTGCAGCCGACGCGGTCGAGATCCCGGATGATCGCTCGTCGCACGCTGGTCGGCAATGCGCCACTGACGATCTTGAGGCCGTCATCCTTCGCCACGCCGACCACCAGGACCTGCGCCCGGGCAGACGTGACATCGCCGTCGGTGATCCGAAGTGTCGTCACTGTTCCTCCTCATTCCTGCGCCAACCCTATGCCGGGTGCCACCGGATAGCGTGGGGCAATGCCCATCGAGAGCCCTCTGCACGCCCTGCACGTCGCCGCCGGCGCCAAGTTCGCGGACTTCGCGGGTTGGTCGATGCCCCTGGAGTACACCGGGGTGGTGTCCGAACACAACGCCGTTCGGGAGGCGGTCGGGGTATTCGACGTCTCCCATCTCGGCACACTGATGGTCCGCGGTCCGCTCGACGTCCTGAACACCGTCCTCACCAACGACTTGGGCCGGCTGGCCGATGGCGAGGCGCAATACACGCTGTGCCTCAATGAGGCCGGCGGTGTGGTCGACGACCTCATCGCGTATCGGATCAGCGACCGGGAGTTCCTGTTGATCCCCAACGCTGCCAACTGCGCCGAGGTGGCAGAACGGCTCGGGCGCAGTGGCCTCAGCGTGTCGGATGTGACCCGGGAGATCGCCATCATCGCCGTCCAGGGACCCGCATCGGATGAGTTGATCTCCGGCCTCGGACTCCCTGAGCTCGAGTACATGTCCTTCGGGACCGCAGAGGTGGCGGGTGCACGATGCACGGTGTGTCGGACCGGCTACACCGGGGAGCGCGGCGTGGAGATCCTCGCTCCCATCGACGACGCAGCAGCGGTGTGGGAGGCGGTGGTCGCCGCCGGTGCGGTGCCGTGCGGGCTCGGCGCCCGCGACACCCTTCGCACGGAAATGGGGTATCCCCTGCACGGCCATGAACTGCTCCCCGATGTTCCGGCCCGGTGGTCGTCGGTCAGTTGGGCGGTGTCGACCGACAAGGGGGAGTTCGTGGGGCGACCCGCCTACACATCGACCGAACCGTTGGAGAAGGTGGTCGGCCTGCGTGTCACCGAACGGGGCATCCCCCGACCCGAGATGGTCGTCGTCGTCGGGGACCAGGAGGTCGGGGTGACCACCAGTGGCACGTTCTCGCCGACGTTGAAGGTGGGGATCGCTCTGGCCCGTGTTTCGCGGGATGTGTCCGTGGGTGATGCGGTCCAGATCATGGTCCGGGGTCGTCCGGTCGCCGCCGAGGTGATCAAGCTCCCGTTCGTTCCTGCTCACGTGCGTGGGTAGGAACGGGCATTGGTGATCCGGAGGCTCCGACCCACTAACGGGTATGCCGAAGTACACCTAGTCGGTGGCAAGTAGGGCAAGCCGCAGCATCGCCAGCCCGGCCAGCGCTCCAAGGCCCTCCCCAGGCCCGATCCCGTACGTCCCCCAGAACGGGACCTCGGCGCGGTCGAGCAGGAGACGCTGCACAGGTTCGTCGCCGAGTGTCGGCGCTTGGACGGGTGGCGTGCGTTGCGCCACGCAAGCGGCAGCAGCGGCGGTCACCCCGTCGAGCAGCACCGGGACCTGTGAGTTCTCGAGCACGTCCGCCAGTTGCACGATGGGCTCCGGGGTTTCGTCGACCTGGCGGTCCCGGATGTCGGTGACCTTGGCCATCCACTCGACGTCGGAGATCCCGCTGCCGTGCCCGACGACCTGCTGAGGTTCGGCGTCGAAGTGTCCCACTGCGAACAGAGCAGCCGCTGTCGTCAGTCCCCTGCCCACGGCCCCGACCAGAAGCAGATCGTGGCCCTCGGGGAGCGGGCCGGATCCGGCCACAACGATCGGAACCCCGAGGGACTCCGCCACCCGTCGCGTGGGCGTGTTCCGATCGAGCCAGGTCGCGCAATGATCGGTGGGTAGCGCCGACACAGCCCCGGGGTCGTCGTGCATCGCGAGGACCAGCAACGGGTTGGCCGGGGTGGGGCTCTGTCCGACGTCCCGCCACCAGGTGACCTGCGAGATCATGCGCGCGCCGTCACGGTGGTGGGCATCGCCACGGCTGGACGCAGGGTGATCGCGGACATCATGGGCGGGTCGGCGGGCGCGTCCACATCCAGGCGCCAGTTCCGTGCCAGCGTCGCCAGCACGATGACCGCCTCAGTCCAGGCGAAGTGCTCCCCGATGCAGCGACGGGTGCCGAAGCCGAACGGGAACCAGACACCACGAGGGACACCCGGCGCCTTCTCGTCGAACCGTCCGGACGGGGTCAGCCACCGACCCGGTCGGAACTGCTCGGCGTGAGGCCAGTACCGGGGGTCACGGTGCATCGCGAACTGGGAGGCGAGCACGACACTGCCACGCGGCAGGTCCCACCCGGAGATCCGCAGGTCACGGTCGAGCCACCGGCCAAGGATCCATGCCGGCGGATGCAGGCGCATCGCTTCGGCGACCACGGCATAGGTTCGCGGCATCGACCCGAGATCCGCAGCGGTCAATGCGCGATCCGGAAGGGTGTCCAACTCCTCGTCCAGCCAATCCCGCGCGGCCGGGTTGTGCGACAACAGGTTCCACGCCCAGGTCAAGGCCAGAGCGGTGGTCTCGTGGCCCGCCAGCACGAGGGTCATGGCTTCGTCACGGACCTCGTCGGGTGTGAAAGCCGGTTGGCCGGTGTCGTCCACCGCGGCGAGCATGAGAGTGAGGACGTCGTTGCCCTCCATCCCGGCCAGCAGGCTGCGCCGGCGCGACGCGATCATCTCGTCGGCGATCGTGTCGAGGTCCTCGATCGCAGCGATCTCACGTCGGCGCTGTCGGGTCGGGATCCGCGAGAGAGGTGAGGCCCACGGTCCCACCCCGCGGGCGAAGCCGGCGAGCACCGTGTCCAGCGCGGTCGCCACCTCGCTGGCTTCCCCTCGCAGGTCGAGGCCGAAGATGGTGCGGCCGATCACATCGAGGGTGAGTTCCGACATCGCTTCGGACAGTTCGATGCGCTGACCGTCACGCCAGGCGGCGTCGGTCGCCTGCGCGGCCGCGACCATGTCGGTGACGTACCCGTCGATCCGCTTGGCGTGGAAGAGCGGCTGGATCGCACGACGGTGGCGCATGTGGGTCGGGCCGTCTGCGGTGAGCAGTCCGTCGCCGAGCAGTGGCCGGGTCATCTGCAATGCGAGGCTCTTGCGCGTGTACCTGCCGTTGGTGACGAACACATCCCAGATGGCTTCCGGGGAGAACAGGATGTTCAGGTGCTCGCCGGCCATCGGCACATGCACGATCGGCTGATGGCGGGCGCGCAGCCTGCTGAAGAACTCGTGTGGAGCAGCCTGTCCGGCGATCATGCTCACCACCGCCCGCACGCCGTTCGGGCCCGGTGGTCTGGCGACCGCCGGTTGCTGGACACGCATCGACCCCACGATGTCGCGGGCGATCCGCGTACGCTGCACCACCGAACTATCGGCCATGTATGTAGTGTGCCTCGCAGGTACAGAACCGGGTCCAGGCAGGAGGTGCGTGAGGATGAGCGATTGGCGCGATGCCCACCTCCCGGATCTGCACTGGGCCCCGCGCGGGCTGTCGGGCCGGCTGAAGGCCTTACCGGGTTGGGTGGCCAGAGCTGCGTCCGAGAGCCGCTTCGCAGGTGAAGTGTTCGACTTCGAGAAGGCCCTCCCGCACGGTGGCGATGGGCCGAGCACCCGGATCGATCGCCAGGTCCTCGTGGTCCCCGGCTTCGGATTCGGCGATGCCGCCACCCTGCCCATGCAGATCGCCCTCAGGCGCGCCGGCTTCCGCGTCGTCCGCTCCCACATCCTGGCCAACATCCGCTGCTCGGACCGTGCTGTGGATCGCCTGGCCGAGGTCGCTCAGCGTGCCGTCGCCGCAGACCACGGGCAGCGCCTGATGGTGGTGGGACACAGCCGCGGCGGGATGCTCGCTCGAGGGCTCGGTGCGCGCCACCCGGAGCTCGTCAGCACGGTCGTCAGTCTTGGGGCACCGCTGAACGATGAGTTCGCGTTCTACGAGATCCCGCAGCCGATGGTGGGTGTGCTCAAGGTCGTCCACCAACGCGACCCGGAGCTGCGGGCGCGGCAATGCGTCACGCGGGAGTGCACCTGCCCCTACATGCAGGCGGTGCACAAGCCGTTCCCGGACGATGTGGAGCTCATCAGCTTCTACACGACCTCCGACGGCATCGTCGACTGGCGGGCCTGCGTCGTGCCGGGCGCAGAGAACGTCGAAGTCAGCGGGTCGCACCTCGGTATGGGGCTGAAACCCGACACGGTCGGCCTCGTCGTGCGTCGTCTCATCGACTCGGCAGCGGTCTTCTGATCAGATCCGCACGACGTCGGTGAACTCGATGATTCGTCCCGACTCCAGCCGGAAGTAGGCCACGGGATCCACGGCGTTGCGCAGCATGAAGGCGAAGAGATGCTTGCGCCACAGCATCATTCCCTCCCGACCACGAGGAACGACGCGCGTTGTGTAGACCACGAGGATGGTGTTGTCGTCGACCGGCAATCCGGCTTGCGTGAGGAGGTGCAGAACCGTCGGGATGTCGGCTCGCTGCATGAACCCGAGGCGAAGTCGTGCGCGGTCGAATCCGGGAGCGATGTGGTCCACCGTCAGCTGTTCCGTCTCGTCGACGTAGGGGACCGTTGACGCGCTGAGCACGGCAAGGTGGATCGAATCGCGGTGGATGGTGCCGCCGAGTTTCAGGTACTCGAGCATCGCCAGCGGCGGGCGAACGTCGGCGGTCAGGTACACGGCGCTCCCGGGCATCGGTTCGGCGCGTGCGTGCGCCAGCAATGTGGCCAACTGCTCATCGCTGTCGCCGATCTCGGCCCGCCTCCGATGCAGCAGTGCACGTCCCCTCGACCACGTCATCAGCAGGATGTACAGCAGTGCCGCGATCGCCAATGGGAACCAGCCCCCATGCACGAGCTTCGTGAGGTTCGCCGTGAAGAACGACAGGTCGATGAACAGGAACAGAGCGGTGAGCGGCACCAGGATCACAGGCGCGACATGCCATTTGTGGTGCGCGACGACGGAGATCAGCAGCGTCGTGATCACGAAGGTTCCCGACACGGCCAGACCGTAGGCGGAGGCGAGACGCTCGGAGTCCCGGAAACCGATCACGAGCAGGACGACCGCCACCAACAACAGCCAGTTGACCAGCGGCACGTAGATCTGTCCCCGAGCGGACGGCGACGTGTGCTTGATGAGCATCCGCGGCAGGTACCGCAGGTGGACTGCCTGTTCGGTCAGTGAGAATGCACCGGAGATGACGGCCTGGGAGGCGATGACTGTGGCCAGCGTCGCCAGAATCACGAGCGGCAACTGCAGGCTCTGCGGCGCGAGGAGGTAGAAGGGGTTCTCGATCGCTGCCGGTTCGCGCATGACGAGGGCGCCCTGCCCCAGGTAGTTCAGATACAGCGCGATGGACACCAGCGCGAACCATGCCAGGCGGATCGGCTGCCGTCCGAAGTGCCCCATGTCTGCGAACAGAGCTTCTGCACCCGTGACACACAGGATCACCGAACCGAGCGCGAGGAACGCGATCAGTGGTTCGTGAAGCGCCCAACTGACCGCATAGGTGGGCGAGAGGACGCGCAGGATGCTCGGGGTCTGCACAACGCTGACCAGACCCATGGCGCCGATGACCACGAACCAGAGGAACATCACCGGGCCGAAGGCCACCCCGACCCGGTGGGTGCCGAACCGTTGTGCCAGGAAAAGCGCGACCAATACAACCAGTGCGATCGGAACCACCGCCGAGGCCAACTCCGGAGCCACCAGTTCCAGGCCCTCGACGGCACTGAGCACGGAGATCGCCGGCGTGATGATGCTGTCCCCGTAGAAGAGCGCCGCGCCGAACACGCCAAGTGCGAGCAGCAGTCCAAGGTGCCGAACCGGCAGTGACCTGGTCAACGCGGTGAGGGCCATGATGCCGCCCTCGCCGTCGTTGTCGGCGCGCATCACGATGAGGACGTACTTGACGCTGACGATGAGGGTGATGGTCCAGAAGATCAGCGACAGGGCGCCGAAGAGTCGCAGGTCGTCCACGGCGATGTCGTGGGGTGCCGCGAAGACGGTCTGGAAGGCGTAGAGCGGGCTGGTCCCGATGTCGCCGAAGACGACTCCGAGTGCAGCCAGTGCCAGGCCCCCACGCCGGCTCGCGCTCATGGTGACTCAGGCTAGCGGGGCGGGCGGGCCTGCCGCAGGGGGAAGCGGCGGGCAGCGGTGAGTCCAGGTTCAGCGGTGAGTCCGAGGTTCAGCCGTGAGTCCGAGGTTCAGCCGCTAGTCCGAGGCTCAGCGGTGAGTACGAGGTTCAGCCGTTAGTCCGAGGTTCAGCCGTTAGTCCGAGGTTCAGCGGTTAGTCGAAAACGGCCGCAAACCTCTAACGGGAGTGCAGAAGGTCTAACCGCTGTGCGTGAGCGCGGCCTCCCACGCACTCCGCGGTGCGGCAGCAGGACCTCAGCGCACCGGCTCATCCACGGCGGTCTCGAACCGGACGGGCACGTCGAAGGCGGCCCGGCGCGTGGCGCGGCGCACCGCCCGCAGCAGCACTGGTCCGGCCAGCAGCGTCAGCACCGCCGTCAGGACGGCGCGGGGGATGTCCCATCCGAGCGAGGTCGCGACGTTGAAGGCGAACCAGCGCGCGAGGTTCTCGGACAGGGGTGCGCCAGGCACGAAGGACAGCTCACTGCCATCGCCGAGGGCCCATGGCCAGAAGGACAGGTTCATGAGGAACCCATAGGCGAGCGAGGCGACGGCGCCGTAGGCCATCAGCATCGCGATCTCGGCCTTCCCGCGGATCTGCGGCAGCAGCCCCGCGCCCATCGCGAACCATCCGGCGGCCACCATCTGGAACGGCAGCCACGGGCCCACCCCGGCGGTGAGCAGTGCCGAGGTGAACATCGACAGACTCCCCAGGGCGAAGCCGAACGCCGGTCCCAGGGCGCGGCCACCGAGCAGAAGGATGACGAACATCGGCTCGAGTCCGGCCACACCGGCACCGAGGGGGCGCACGGCGGTGGCAACGGCTGCCAGCACGGCGAGCATGGCCACCCCCTTGGCATCCAGACCGTCGTCGCTGATCTCGGCCAGGAGGACCCCGACCACCAACGGCAGCAGGATCGCGAAGAACCACGGCGCGTCGGTGGCGTGGTCCGCAGCCACGCTCTGCGGCGACACGAAGAAGGGCCAGAAGAACGCGATGACTCCCACCAGGCTGACAGCCGATAGCGCTGCGACCGTTCGACGGTGCAGCGGGACGACGTGCAACTGGCTCACAACGAACACGCCTCCTCGACGGTGAGGACCGGCAGTGGAGCCAGCACCTTCTGCACCTGTGGCGCAAAGGCGGGGGAGGACGTCAAGGCGGTGCGGACGTCCGCGTCGGTCACGACCTCGCCGTCGGCGAGCACGATCACGCGATCGCCGATCACGGCCACGAGTTCGACATCGTGCGTCGCCACGAGGATGCTGCAACCGGCGTCGGCCAGTGAGTTGAGCCAACGACCGAAGGCCACCTTCCCCGGGTAGTCCAAACCCCGCGTGGGCTCGTCCAGCAGGACGATGTCGGGCGCAGAAGCCAATTGGATCGCCAAAGCCAGGGCCAGTTGTTGCCCCGCGGACAGGTCCCTCGGGTGGGTGTCGGGGTCCACCGTGTCGACGAGCTCCTGCAGGCGCGCGAGCGCAGAGCCCGGTTCCTGGCCGGTGTCGTGGTCCGTCGCCTCACATTCCCCCCGCACCGAATCCGTGTAGAACAGATCGGTGGGGTCCTGCGGAACGTAGGCGATCCGTCGCAGCAACGCCTGGCCCCGCAGCGTCGTCGGATCGTCCTGGTGGACCCGGACCCGACCCCGATCCGGTGCCCGGGTCCCCGCAAGCACGTTGATCAGCGTCGACTTGCCGGCACCGTTACGTCCCATGAGCGCTGTGATCTGCCCTGAACGCAGTTGGACGTCGACTCCTCGCAGCGCACCGGTGTGACCGTAGGTGACGGTCGTGTTCACCACGGACGCGACACCGTCGTGACCGACGCGCCGGGGTGGCGCGCTGAAAGCCGCGGTCCGCAGGTCGGCAGCCTGTCGGCGCGCGGACCGCACGGACAGGGGAACGGGATCCCAACCCATCGCCTGCCCGAGTCGTACGACCGGTGGTTGCAGGCCGTGTCCGACCATGGCGGCCGCTGGGTCCTCGAGGGCACAGTGCCCGTCCTCAATACGGATCACGTGGTCGGCGAACTCGACCACACGCTCGAGCCGGTGTTCGGCCATCACCACGGTGATCGCGAGGTCGTGGACGAGCCGCGCGATGGCGGCGAGCACCTCTTCGGCGGCCGTAGGATCCAGCGCGCTCGTCGGCTCGTCGAGCACCAGGACGGCCGGCCCGGCAGTCACGGCCGCGCCGATCGCGACCCGCTGCTGCTCCCCACCAGAGAGGGTGTCGAGCGGACGGTTGCGCAGGGCGGCCAGCCCGAGCAGGTCAAGGGTCTCCTCGACACGTCGACGCATCGTGTCAGGGGCGAAGCCCAGCGACTCCATCGTGTAGGCGAGTTCCTCTTCGACGGTGTCGGTGGTGAATCCCGCCCGCGGGTTCTGGCCCACCGTGCCCACCACCCCGGCGAGATCGCGCGGTGCGTGTGTGCGGGTGTCCAGCCCGTTCACCAGCACCTGACCCTGCAACGTGCCACCGGTGAAATGCGGGACGAGTCCATTGATCATGTTGAGGACGGTGGACTTCCCCGATCCGGTGCGGCCTATCACCAGCGCCAGATCACCCTCCGGGATGGTCAGATCCACGCCGGCCACGACCGGGCGCGTGGCCTCGGCGTGGCGGAAGGTGACGTTCGAGAACCGGATCATGCCGTCCTCCAGGGAAGTGGTGGCGGTGGGGTCAGTCCGGCGGGTAGCGCTGCGGCCAGGATCATGGCTGCCGCGAACGGCGGCAGTGTCGGCCAGGTCAGGGGAAGGCTGATGGCTGACGAAGAGCTCGCGATCACAGCCACAGCTGCGCCCACTCCGGTGGCCGCAGTCAGGGTCTCCGGCCACCCCCACGGGTCGGGCCGGTAGCGGGTACGAGGGATGCGGCGGCCCGCGACCAGAATGCCTGAGATGGCCATCATGAGGCCGACGGCAAGCAGGAGCCACCCCCAGCCGCTCGCACCGAGGACGGCGAACAGTCCCAATGCGATTCCGACCAGACCGATGAGGACCAGACCGGCTTGCAGGACTCGTTCCGTAGGACTGGTCCGTGTTGCCCGCCCGTATCCACGGGTGTCCATCGCCGCTGCCAGGTTGATGGCGTCGTCCAGCGATGACTCGAGCACAGGCACGGAGGCCTCGGCGGCCGCCCGCAGCCCGCGGGTGGGGCGTCCCCGCATCCGACGCGCCTGCATCACCCGGCGGACGTTGACCATGATGCGCGGTGCCAAGGACAGGGCGACCACACCCGCGACGCCGACGTGGTACAGCCCAGGGGGCAGCGCCTTGAGGAGCCGCACCGGACTGGCCAGGGAGTTGGCCGCACCCACGCAGATCAGCAGCGTGGCCAACTGAGCGCCCTGGATGAAGGCGATGACCAGCATCTCCGCAGTGACGGTTCCGCCGAGTGTGACCCCGGCCATCCATTCCGGAAGGGTGATCGAGGGCAGCGTGAAGAGATCCGTCGTGCCGACCCGGACGCCGAACAGCACGGCGAAGCCGACGCGGATGACGATCACCAGCAGAGCGAGCCTGACGAACACCGGGAAGGCCCCTGCCCACTGCGCCTGCGGTCGGCGGGCGCTGACGACCAATGCGGCGACTGCCACGATCAGACCGAGAAGCAGGGGGTTGGCGGTGCGCGTCGCGGCCGCACCGAGCCCCAGCGCCCACAACCACCAGGCACCTGGATGCAGCCAGCGATTGATCATCCCCGGCCCCTGCGCACGAGGATCGCGAGGCCGAGCAACGCGGCGATCATGGTCACACCGATGGCGGCCAGCCACGGTGGCGGTGTGGGAGCAGCGGAGGGTTCGGCCGATTCCGGCAGTGCGAGGGCGACCGGGCTCGGGGTGTCAGTGGAGGTCGGGGTCCGATTGCTCGGAGTGGGTGTGGGGGTGGCGGACGAGGGCGCCGTTGCCCGTGTCGTCGGCACGGTGACCTCGGCGGGCGCCGGAACGGTGACGGGGTCCGGGATATCAGGCGCCGTGGTGGCCGGTGCCGAGGACGCTGGCCGGGACGCCGTCTGTCCGGGGCACTCTGCGGCCGGGAACCCGCCGATGCCACAGATCAGGCCACTGCTGTGGAAGCGCAATTGGCTCACGCGTTGCAGGACTTGCAAGCCGTTGTCCGTGGCCGGGACGGTCACACAGGTCGTGGTGCGTTGCGGCGGTGTCTCCCCCACGGGGGCGATTCCGGCCGGGCCGGGGTCGATGACGACGACCACGCGCTTCTGGCCCTCCGGGGCGGGGGGCTGGCCGCGGCACAGTTGCTCGTAGGTGCTCGCGGCGGCCGGCGGGGAGGCCTGGGAACCGTCCTTCGGGGACACGACGAACCGCCACCCCTCCACACCACCGTCCGGCGGGACCCGGAACCCGGGGCCCCGCGAGGAGTACGACCAGGAGTCCCCGCCCACCCAGTAGGACCAGTAGCGGTAGGTGTCGGCCTGCGCAGGCAGCGGCATCTGCACCATGGTCGCGATGACCAGGGCGCAGATGCCGACTGCCAGACGCTTCATCTACTGACGGGTCTTCGCCAGACGGGACATGAGGTTGATGCCGCCGAAGTCCTTCGGATTCTCACCCGTGGCGTCGGCCAGGAGGATGAGCATCGCCAGGGCTGCCGGGGAATCGGAACCGTTGGCCGTCACCCAGGTGTCAGACGACTTCTTCAGGTACTTCGTGGTCTTGGTGACCGCCTTCCGGCCGACGCCCGACTCAGCCAGCGCGATGGTCCCCATCGTCGCGCCCGCGTAGTCCGTGCCGGGGAATCCGCCGCCGTACGGCAGCTTCCCGCCGGTGTCGAACAGGCGCTGGTTCATATAGTGCAGTGCCCGCTTGGTGGTGTTCTTCGTCCCAGTGGCGTCGCAGGCCGCATTCGGGACCTTCGATGAGATCTTCCGAGGCGCGGGGATGCCTAGGCCACCTGACAGCGTCCAGGCAGCCTGCCCGGTGGCGTTGTCGTTGGCTGTCGGTGACGTCGTGTCGTATGCCAGGGCACCTTGTTGTGACTTCTTGGCCGAGCAACGCAACTGCACCTTGCGAAGGTACTTGGCGTTGCCCTTGCCGGTGACCAGGTTCACCGCGCCGAAAGACAAGGCGGTGGAGTTGGCGTCCGACGCGGCACCGGACGCCGGGTAGTACGCCCATCCGTTGTCCGCGTTCTGCCTCTTGAGCAGCCACGAGGCGGCCTTCTTGGCCAGGTTCCGCTCGCCGACCGCGTACAACGCCGCGGCTGCCAGTGAGGTGGAGTTCGTGTCCTGGCCACTGAAGGTGGTCGCGTCTGGCGCGGAGCATGCGGCGGATGTGTCGGCCCGGTAGGCCATGTAGCCGCCGTCGTCGCATTGCTGCTTCTTCAGCCACGTGATGGCGGACTTGGGCACCTTGCGGTCGGTCGCCTCGAGGGACAGGATGGCCAGCGACTGCCTGTACACCCCGTCGAACGTGGGGTCGCCGGTACCGTACAGGCCGGCGTCGTCGGCCAGTGCCGGGGACGCGGTCAGCAGGACGGCTCCCGCCGCTGCTGCCGCAATGGTCTTGTAGAACACACGTGCTCCTTCACTAAGCGGTCCGCACGGACCAAAGCACGTGTGTGCGTGCGTCGGCCGTCCGTAACCTCGACAGATATCGGGCCGCTTCCACATGCCAGGTGCTCCGACTCTCCCTCGGATGAGGGAACACGGTTGCGGGACAGCGCCGGATTCTCACCGGACTTCCCCTGGATTCATGTGGTTACGCGGGGCGGGTGCCCCACGACTAGTCAAGCACAGCGGGTCCCGGCGGATACAACGGGTCGCAGAATTTCCGCCGATCACTACCGAGTGCTGCAACGCTGCAACGACACCCCGGCGAGTCGCGCAGCATTGCAGCACTCGGGGTCGGGGTGCGTGCCGCGGATGATCAGTCGGTCACGGCTTCGAGCGCGTTGAGCGCGCTCACCGCCATCTTGTGTTTGGTCTTGACAGCTTCGAGCTTGGCGGTGAGTTCGTCGACGTCGGCCTGGGCGGACGACACCGTGGCCTGCGACTTCTGGCGGAGGAAGGCCGCCTGGTCGGCGAATGGACCGGTCACTTTGTCCACGGCTTTGTCGCCGGCCTGCAGCATCTTGAGTTTCGTCTGCGCGCTTGCCAGGTCCGCCTCGATCTCGTCGATGTCGGCCTGCGTCTTGGAGACGGTGGCCTGTGCCTTGCTCAATGCACTACTCGTGATCCCCATGACTCCATGATCGCACCGGTCGTCAGGCGGGCCGAAGGCTCATCGGCCCGTACACCAGTCGCTGTTCCTCATACAGGGTCACGGCGTCCACCCCGTCGGCGAGCAGGTCCTGCCAGACCTCACCGACCCAGGTCTCTGCGTCGGCCTGCGTGGGAAACTCTGTGGAGCGATCGCCGCTGGGGTACTCCCAATGGAAACTCATGGCCTCGTCTCCGGCGAACGGGTCAGGTCCGGATCCCGGAAGATGACGTGGCCGAGGGCCTCGTCGATCGCGGCCATGGTGGCATCGTCGAGTTCCACGCCGGACGCCTTGACATTGTCGGCGATCTGCTCCGGCCGGGTGGCGCCGATGATGGCGGCACTGACCGCGTCGTTCTGCAGCACCCAGGCCAATGCCAGTTGGCCCATGCTCAGACCGTGGCCCTCGGCGATCGGGCGCAGGCGCTGGACCGCCTCAAGGATCGGATCACTCAGCAACCGCTTGATGAAGGTCGATCCGCTCTTGTCCGTGGCGCGGGATCCCGGCGGCGGGGGCTGACCGGGCAGGTATTTGCCGCTGAGGACCCCCTGCGCCATGGGTGACCACACGATCTGGCCGATTCCATAGGTCTCGCAGGTGGGGATGACCCGCTCCTCGATGACCCTGTAGAGCATGCTGTACTGCGGCTGGTTGGAGATGATCCGGTCGAAGCCCATCTTCTCGGCGATCTCGATCGCTGCCTCGATCTCCTCGGCGCGCCACTCGGACACGCCCACGTAGAGGACTTTGCCGGCCCGGACCAGGTCGTCGAAGGCCCGCAGGGTCTCCTCCAGTGGGGTCTCGTAGTCGAAGCGGTGGGCCTGGTACAGATCCACGTAGTCGACCCCGAGTCGGCGCAAGGACGCGTTGCAGGACTCCATGATGTGCTTGCGCGACAGACCTCGGTCATTCATCCCGGGCCCGGTCGGCCAGTAGACCTTGGTGAAGATCTCCAGGCCCTCCCGGCGCTGCCCCTTCAGTGCCCGGCCCAGCACCTCCTCGGCCTTGGTCGCCGCGTAGATGTCGGCGGTGTCGAACGTGGTGATACCGGCGTCGAGGGCGGCGTGCACACACTCGACAGCCGCCTGTTCCTCGATCTGGCCTGCGTGGGTGATCCAGTTGCCCATTGCCATCTCACTGACCATCAACCCGCTCGTGCCGAGGTATCGATGCTCCATGACCCCCCTCTCCGTCACGGGATGTTCCCGCGACGCCGGTGACTGTTCCCAGGCTGCCGCTACTTGGCCTTCGGTTCAACCGGGCGACCGCCGGGGCGCACCTTCGGCGGGGGCAGACGAAGTCGCCGGATCTGCAGGGCGCGCATGCCTCCGTAGAACATCGCGCCCTTGCGATCCGCCGGATCTGGGAACTGCTTCTTGAGCAGGCTGCTGAGCCTGATCAGCAGGATCGTCATGTCCACGACGAGCAGCAGCAGCATGAGGAACCAGATGAACGACACGATGACCTGGATCTGCGGGTTGCGGAACAGACCCACGATCAGCACGACCACTGCCAGCGGGATGAAGTACTCGGCCAATGTGCGCCGGCCGTCGACGTAGTCGCGGACCGCGCGCTTCACCGGTCCGGCGTCGCGAGCCGGCAGGGCCCGCTCGTCCCCGGCCATCAACGCCTCGCGGGCGGCGGCCCGTTGCTGCCGGGCCTGCTCACGTTCGAGTTTTCGCCGTGCTTTCGGGTCGGCCGGACCCTTCAGAGCCTGCCGTCGAGCGGCTTCGGCCTCCTTGCGGGTGGGCGTCGGGCGGCCCTTACCCACAGGGGCCTCAGCCTCTCCGCCTGCAGGCGTGGACGGCTGCTCCGCGGGGGTCGGCGCGTCCTTCTTGCCCAGTCCGAACATGATTGCCACTGTACGACGGATGCGCCCCGTGCACCTGACCCCCTAGGCTGAGTGCAGGTGGCAGGCAAGGGAAGGAATGACCGGCATGGGGATGTGGCAGCGCTTCACGATGATCTTCAAGTCCAAGGCGAACAAGGCCTTGGACCGCGCCGAAGATCCGCGCGAGACCCTCGACTACTCGTATGAGAAGCAACTCGACCTCCTGCAGAAGGTGCGCCGCGGTGTGGCTGACGTGGCCACCTCCCGCAAGCGCCTCGAACTGCAGATCGGCCAACTGGATCAGCAGTCCGCCAAGTTGGAGTCCCAGGCCAAGGCGGCCTTGGCCGGTGGCCGCGAGGATCTGGCCCGCGAGGCCCTGACGCGGCGCAGCGGGTTGACGGTGCAGTTGAACGACCTGCACGCGCAGCTGGCGACACTGCAGGACCAGGAGGAGAAGCTGACCCAGGCGTCCCAGCGGCTGCAGGCCAAGGTGGAGGCCTTCCGGACCAAGAAGGAGACCATCAAGGCGACCTATTCGGCCGCGGAGGCACAGACGAAGATCAACGAGGCTTTCTCGGGCATCTCTGAGGAGCTCGGCGATGTCGGGCTGGCGATCCAGCGTGCTGAGGACAAGACGCAGGCCATGCAGGCCCGGGCCGGCGCGATCGACGAACTGGTCGCCTCCGGCGCACTCGACGATGCGACAGGGACGAGCAAGGACTCGATCACGGCTGAGCTCGAGCGGATGGCCAGCACGAGCGAGGTCGAGGACACACTCGCGGCCATGAAGGCGGAGTTGTCCGGCGGGACGGCACCGTCCGCGGTCGAGGCGCCGGCGACACCCGCGGTGGAGCCCGGTCCGGCCGCTGACCCGAAGCCCGACCAGGGCTGAGGTGACGCCATGATCGTGCGAATCATGGGGGAGGGGCAGTTCGAACTGCCGGACGAGGCCATGGAGCGGCTCAACGAACTCGACGATGCCCTCGAGGCGGCGCTCGAGGAACCGCAAGGCTTCACGCCCGCGCTCAAAGCACTGCTGGACAGTGTGCGCGAGGCGGGCAGGCGGGTCGCCGACGACGAACTCGTGGAGTCCGAGGTGATCCTGCCCGCGGAGGAGTCCACAGCAGAAGAGGTCCGCGCGATGCTGACCGACGAGGGCCTCATCCCGGACTGATTCCGCCCACGGCGTACGCGCTGCACTGGGGCGGTCTTGCGCTGCATGGGAAACTTGTTCCATGAAGTCCAGGTATGCGTCCGACCGGGGTCTCACCGCGCGCATGACGGGCACCATGTTCCTGCTCGGCCTGCTCTACGTGGTCTTCATCGCCGTGCTCATCGCCATCGGCCTGAATGCCGCCTTCGTACTCGTGCTGGCGGTGGGACTGCTCTTCGCGCAGTGGTTCTTCTCCGACAGCATCGCTTTGCACTCCATGGGTGCCCGCGAGGTCACCCCGGAGCAGGCCCCCCAGTTGCACGGGATCGTGGATCGGCTCTGTGCGATGGCTGAGATGCCCAAGCCGAGAGTGGCCATCGCCGACGTCGATATGCCCAACGCCTTCGCCACCGGTCGCAGCCCGCACCGGTCGGTGGTGTGCGTCACCACCGGGCTGCTGCGCCGCCTCGACGAACAGGAACTCGAAGGGGTGTTGTCGCACGAGTTGTCGCATGTGGCGCACCGCGACGTGCTGGTCATGACGATCGCATCCGTGGCCGGTGTGGCCGCCGGATTCCTCACGCGCATGGCGTTGTGGGGCGGGATGGGGCGTCGCGATCAGAACACCGCTTTGGTGAGCCTGGCGATCATCGCGGTTTCCGCGTTCACGCGCGCGCCGGAAGCGAGCGCGCGGCCGTTGAAGAAGTCCAGCAACCACTGCGCGGGGTTCTCGATCGACGACGTCTGCCCTCGCAGCCCATGCATAAAGCCGCGCACGGCACGCTTGAGGTCGAACATCTTCATAGCGTCCTCACCTCCTGATCGTCATATGTGGTGTCTTCCTCGTCGTCCGGGGGCGCAGCGTTGCGGCTCATGGCGCGGCCCATCGCCATCGCGAGCGCGATCGGCCCGACGACGGACTCCGTCGACTTGTCTTTGTTGATCCGCTTCAATCCGCTCGAGCTGGTAATCGCGACGTTCGCGATCTGCCATCGCATCACGGGGTTTCCACCGTGACGCAGCTTTTCGCGCGCGGCCAGGCGTTCGATCTCGTTCACCGGGGCATTCATGGCGGCGCCGGTCGTGCCGTACTCGATGACTCGGTCCTCGCTCAGCTCGTCCTGCAAGTGCGCGACGAGGGACGAGGCCCAATGGCGATCGAACACGACCTCGCGCACGTCGAAGGTCTTGCAGTCGGCCAGGATGGCGCGCTCGATTTCGTCGTAATCGGTC